>CAZVMD010000458.1:0-4698 GCA_964628555.1 uncultured Myxococcales bacterium
GCCAGCCTCGCCCGCTAGCCGCCTCTGCGCCCAGCCGGGTAGGAATACGGAGGCGTTCGGAGCGGGCACGGATTTGCACTTATCCAGGCGCTGGGCGGCGGCGGCTCCGTCGCTGCGCGGCAGGCGGCGGGCAGCGTCAGAGCCGCGCGCTAGGGTGTCTGTCGAATCGCGGCGACCGCTAGTCGCCCCGCAACCGCACCTGAACTAGGAGGACTCCGTGAACCTTTCTGCTCGCTCGCCTCGCACGCTCTATCGCCTGCTGCCCGGCCTGGCTGGGCTGTCGCTTGCGGCTTGTGGTCTGCCGGCCGATGAGGTGACCGACCCGCTGGCCAGCGCCCAGTGGAGCGCGGCGCTGAGCGCAGCCGCCCTGCCCCCGGCTGAGCTCCCCGATGAGACCGCGGTCTCAGGGCGGCCGCCGGCCTTGTCGCGCGTCGAGCCGGCGCTTGGCCCGGACACGGGCTACGTCGAGATCACGCTCACCGGCCGCAACTTCCGCCCGGGGGCGACGGTGCAGTTCGCTGGCACCTCGACCAGCAGCGTCACCGTGGTCTCCTCAACGCAGCTAAAGGTCTCGCTGCCGGCCAAGCCGGGCTCGCTGGGTCGAGTGCCGGTGCGCATCACCCTGCCGGATGGCCGCTTCGTCGAGCGCAACGATCTGTTCGCCTACTACTCCGATGACCTGGCGATGCGGGCGCCGCGCATCACGCCGCTGCCTGGGGCCGGCGCCATCGCGGTCGGCGATCTAAACAAGGACGGCAAGGCCGACGTGGTGGTCTGCAGCAGCAGCACCGTCGAGGTCCTGCTGGGCACCGGCAACCACAGCTTTGCCGCGCCGCGCTCGCAGGCGGTCGGCCGCACGCCGCGGGTGCCGCAGCTTCTCGACCTCAATGCCGACGGCAAGCTGGATATCTTGGTAGCCAACGAATACAGCAACACCTTCAGCGTGCTGCTCGGCGGCGGCGATGGCTCGTTTGCCGCGGCGGTGTCCTATGCCACCGGCCGCTATCCTGACTCGCTGGCCACCGGCGATGTCAACGGCGACGGCAAGGTCGACGTCATCACCATGGACTGGGGCAGCGACGTACTGAGCCTGTTTCTGGGCAACGGCGATGGCACGTTCAAGACCGCGACCACGTTCAACGGCGGAGCGCGCTCGCCGCGCGGGCTCAAGCTCGTCGATCTCAACAACGACAAGAAGCTCGACCTAGTGATGCTGGCCAGCGATTCCTACGCGCTGCAGGCACTGCTCGGCAACGGCGATGGCACCTTCGGCAGCGCGACCAGCCTGGCCACGCTGGCCAGCGGCCGCGACCTCGCCGCCGGCGACCTTAACGGCGATGGCAAGATCGATCTGGTGGTGGCCAGCACCGACGGCAAAGCGCACGTCCTGCTGGGGCTCGGCGATGGCAAGACGCAGCCGCCAGTCAGCTATGTCGTCGGCGGCTATCCCGAGCTCATCTACCTCGGCAACTTCGACGGAGACAGCAAGCTCGATGTCCTGACCGGCGGCTCTAGCTGGAGCAGCAGCCCTTCCAGCTTCACCTTGGCTTCCGGCAACGGCGACGGCACGCTGGGCGGGCTGCGCGGCATTCCCAGCACGCTGGGCGTCGACGCCGCCGCCCCGGGTGACTTCGATGGCGACGGCAAGCTGGACCTCCTAGTCAGCAACAGCAGCAGCGGGCTGGTCGTCCTGCCCGGCAACGGCAGCGGCGGCTACCAAGACGGCCTGTCGATCCAAAGCGGCGGCGCCGGCAGCTCGGCCATGCTCTCGGCAGACTGGAATGGCGACGGCAAGCCAGACCTGGCGATCGCCAACTTCGGTCTGGGCAGCGTGTCGCTCTTGCTCGGCAACGGCGCTGGACTCTACGACTCGCCGCGCATGAACACCGTGGGCAAGAGCCCGACCGCGCTGGCCGCCGCCGATGTCAACAGCGACGGCAAGCTCGACCTGGTGGTCACCAACTACGACACCAACAACCTCAGCCTGCTGCTCGGCAACGGCGATGGCAGCTTCCAGCCGCAGAAGAACTACACGACGCGCAACAGCCCGACCGCGGTCGTCGCTGCGGATCTAAACGGCGATCTGAAGCCGGATCTAGCGGTCGTCAACTACGACAGTGACAGCGTCACCGTGCACCTCAACAGCGGCGGCTCGTTCGCGGCGGCCAAGAGCTACGCCGTCGGCAAGTACCCGACCGCGCTCGTCGTCGGTGACTGGAACGGCGATGGCCGCCCCGATCTGGCCGTCAGCAACAGCGAGAGCGGCAGCGTGTCGCTGCTTTTGCAGAGCGCCACCACCGCGGGAACCTTTGGCACGGCCAGCAGCGTGGCGGTGGGACTGCTGCCCGTCGCGATCGTCAGCGGCGATGTCAACGGCGACGGCAAGCCGGATCTTTTGACCGCCAACTCCGACAGCAACAACGTGTCGGTGCTGCTCGGTCAAGGCGCCGGCCGCTTTGCCGCGGCAGTGGCGCTGCCCGTCGGTGCCTTTCCCAGCGATCTGGCGATCAGCGATCTCGACAGCGATGGCAAGCTCGACCTCGTCATCGCCAGCGACGGAGCCAAGCAGCTGCAGCTGTACCTGGGCTTTGGCGATGGCAGCTTCTTCCCGTCGAAGCTGAGCCTGGCGCGCGGCAGCAGCGGGCCGCTTGCGGTCAGCGATCAGAACCTCGATGGCAAGCCCGATCTGCTGTGGGGCAGTGAAGGTGGTGGCCTGCTCAGCCTGCTGCTCAACATCACGCCCTAGCCCACCGCCGGGCTCACCGCCGACGGGCAAGCCAGCGCGGCCCGGGATCGCAGCAGCCAGCGGATGCGATTGCGGTAACAGATCGCCGGCCGAGCGGGGTTTTATCGGCAGCCGATGCTCCTAGCGCCCGCCCGTTGCCGAGGTGATGTCATGCCCGCTGCACCGATCGCGTCCTCCCCGACTGTCCCCGCTCTGCGCTCCCGGCGTAGCCGCCGGGCCGCGCTCCTACCTGCCGCCGGCCTCGCTTTCGCTGCCGCCCAAAGCCCACCCGTCGCGCACGCCGCCCATGTGTTCGAGCTAGGGGTGGGCTGGCAGAACCAGGGCGCGGTCCGTGCCGTGCTGCAGTGGCAGCCGTCGATTCAGGGCTCGCGCAAGGACGTGCCGATCTACCTTGGCTATCGCCATGTCGGGACCGGGCGGGTGTTCTTCGCCCCCTCGGCCCGGCTGACGCTGACCAACTTCTGGTCGATCGGCGGCGGCGGCAACCTGCTCGGGCTCAGCCTGGCACCGGCGGGCATCGGCGTCTATCTGACGCGCCCACCGGCTGCCTTTGCTCCAGCCGAGCGACGCGGGCGCTGGTTCGTGACCGCCTCGCTGGCGGCCAGCGTTCAGCTTGGCGGCAACATCACGCCAGGCGAGCCACAGAACGCCGAGGTTCCCGATCCGGAAGCACACCGCCAAGACCTCCGGCAGCGCATCGCCGCGGGGGCTGGCATCGATGTCCTCGTCGAGCCCCAGCACTATCCCCTGGGTCGCTACTCCTTCGCCGCGCTGGGCCTGCCGCTGCGCATCGATGTCTTTGGCATGGCCAGCTCGCAGCTTGGACTCGGCTTTTTCTTCGAGTCGCACCCGCTCTTGCTGGAGTGGCAGATCGACGGCAACGGCAGCAGTAGCCCAGCCTATGGCTACAGCACGACGGCCGGCTTCACCGCTAGCTTCTTTTAGTCGCCAGACGTTGCCAGCGGCAGGGTGAACCAGAACGTCGAGCCGAGTCCGGGGGTGCTGCTGACCCCGACCTCGCCGTGCATCGCTTCGACCAGGTGCTTGACGATGGCCAGGCCCAGGCCCGTGCCGCCCAGAGCGCGCGAGCGACCGGGATCGACGCGATAGAAGCGCTCGAACAGCCGCGACAGATGCTCGGGGGCGATGCCCGGGCCCTGATCGGTGACGCTGAAGCGCAGATAGCTGCGCCCGCCTTGCTGCTGCGGCTCGGCAGCGATGCGGATGGTGCTGGCCGCCGAGCCATACTTGAGCGCGTTGTCGAGCAGGTTGCTCAGCACCTGCTCCAGCGCGCGCCGCTCGCCGATCACCCGCATCGCTTGGCTCGGGAGCTCTGAGCGCAGCACGATGCCTTTCTGATCAGCCCGCGGCTGAAACAGACCCAGCACGTGCAAAAGCGGCTCTTCGATCGACAGCGGCGAGAGCGACAGATGAAAGCTCGGCGACTCGATGCGCGACAGGTCGAGCAAGTCTTCGACCAGGCGATGCAGGCGATCGGCGTTGCGGCCGATGATCTCGATGAAGCGCTCAGTCTGCTGCGGCTCGCGGGTCCCGCTGCTGCGCAAGGTCTCGACGGCGGTGCACAGCGAAGCGAGCGGCGTACGCAGCTCATGCGAGGCGTTGGCGACAAAGTCACGGCGCACCGCCAAGGCCGCGGCCAGCGAAGAAGCCAGGCGATCGAGGCCCCGGCCCAGCGTCGCCAGCTCGTCGCCCTGCTGCGGGCTGGGCTGGGCTCGCGGGCTAAGGTCACCCTGCGCCATGCGCGTCGCGATGGTGGTTAGCAGGCGCAGGCTGCGGGCCGCCAGATGCGCGGCGATGCTCGACATCACCCCGGCCACCGACAGCGAAAGCACCGTCGCCAGGATCAGCGCCAGGTGCAGCTTGTCCATCGCGCGATCGATGGCCAGAAGCGGCATCGCCAAGCGCGCGATGGCCGGCGAGCCATCGGCCAC
>CAZVMD010000459.1:0-4658 GCA_964628555.1 uncultured Myxococcales bacterium
GACCCTAAAGTACATGGCGCCGGAGCAGTGTTTGGATGCTCACTCGGCGGATGAGGCGGCGGATGTGTATTCGTTGGGGGCGATTGGGTATGAGCTGCTGACTGGGGCGGCGCCGTTTGTGGCGGCGTCAAGCTGGGAGCTGATTGAGCGGCACTTGCGTGAGCCGCCGCCGCCGCTGCCGGAGCGCAGTGTGGCGGATGAGGCGCTGCTGCCAGTCGCGCTGCGCACGCTGATTGTTGAGATGCTGGGCAAGAGTCCGCTGGCCCGGCCGACGATGGCGCAGGTGGCGGCGCGACTGCACGGGCTGCTGCCGGAGGAATCACAGGGGCCGCGCTCGCAGCCGGCGCGGCTCGTGCAGGGGCCGGCGCTGTCGCGGCAGGCCCGACGACGACGACGACTGCTGGGCCGGCTTGGGCTGACGGCGTTGGGGCTGCTGGTGCTGATCAGCCTGGCTGGCTTAGGGCAGTACGCCCATCGCCAGCGAAGGTCGGCGGTGCGGCAGCGGCAGCAGACGCTGGCCGCGACGGCGGAGATCCTGACCATCATCCGCCGCACGCTGCGACCGATGCCCGGCGCCAATGCCGCCAGCCAAGGCCTGCTGGATCTGACAGGACGACAGCTGACTACGCTGTTCGAACAGCTCCCCGATGATCTAGAGGTCGCCGAGGCACTGGTGCGGCTGCACAGCCTGCGCGGCGACTTTGCCCGCCATCACGGGGGGCTGAGCACCGCCAAGAGCGAGTTCGAGGCGGCGATCCAGGGGGCGCAGCAGCTGGTGTCGGCCCGTCCGAGCGAGCGGCAGTATCGCCTGCTGCTGGCGAATGCCCACGACGGTCTGGGCGATGCGTTGGAGCAGGTGGCCGACCTGCAGCAGGCGCGCACACAGTACGAAAAGGCGCTGAGCATCCGGCAGGAGCTGATGCGCGCTGCCCCAGCCGACTCGCTGCCGGCTCAGGAGGTGGTGGGCAGCCATCTGTTGTTGGGCGATCTGGCACAGGCGCAAGGCCGACAGCGCTCGGCCCTTGCCGCCTATGAGCAGGCGCTGGCCCTGCTGACTCCGCTGTGGAAGCGCGAGCCCGACAACAAAGCCTATCGCTGGCAGATGTGCGGCATTCACTATCGCAGCGCTCAGACCCTGCTGTACCTCGGGCGCAGCGTCGATGCCTTGGCCATGGCCGAGCGGGCGGTCGATCTGCTGACGCGGATCTCGCCCACCGATCAGCAGGGCTCAAGTTATCACCTGCTGTACTCGCGCGTGCTGCAGGTGCGCGGCCTGGCCCGCGAGCAGCTGGGGCGGCGGGAGGAAGCGGCCGCCGATCTGCGGCAGTCGTTCGCCGAGGTCAGCGCCTTGCTGAAGGCGGCGCCCAACGATGTGCAGGCCAAGCGAGCGGTGATCGATAGCGGCCTGCGCCTGATCGACAGCCTGCTGCACAGCGATCAACGCAGCGAAGCAGGGCCGCTGGCCAGCGAGCTGTTGCGTATCGCCGAGTCGCTGTTCACTGGCGATGACAAGAACCATGGCCACCGCTGGCGCCTGGCCGCAACGCTGCAGCGAGTCGGCGATGTCGAGCTGCGGGCTGGCCAGGCCGGCACGGCGCAGGCCCGCTATGCGCGAGCCCTGGAGCTGCAGGAATCACTGCACATGGCAGCGCCGGAAGCCGCGCGGCATCGCGATCGGCTGGTGGCGCTCTTCGAGCGACTGGGCGATGCAGCGAGCGCCGGTCCGTACAGCGTGCAGGCCCTGCCGCACTACGACGAAGCGCTGCGGCAGATCGCGGTGCAGGAGCAGATCGAGGCGGGCTGGCTAGAGCTGCGCCTGAGCCAAGCGCGCATCCTGCGCAAGCGGGCGGCCGTGCATCAGAAGCTGGGACGCAGCTCGCTGGCCCAGCAAGATCAGCAGCAGTCGGTGGCCATCCTGCGCACGCTGCGCACCCAGGATCCAGCCAGCGCGATCCTCGAACGCGAGCAGCGGGCAGCCGAGCAAGTCCTGCAGTCCGTCGAGCCTGGCCTGGCGAGAAGCCCCAGCCCAGCAGCCAGCCCAGCGCCGCCAAAGTAGGACGCAGGTCAGGGGGAGGCATGAACAACGACACCACCATCAGCAGCAGTCCGGGAGCCAGCCGCAGCGCTGCTCCGCGCGCCTATTTTCTTCTGATCCGTCCCGAGACCTCGTTGCTGTTTCCGCTGCCGCCGCTGGGACAGCTGCTGGTCGGGCGGGCCCCCGAAGCCGATCTGCGCATCGAGGATCAGTCTGCTTCACGCCTGCATGCGCGGATCGTCATCGATCGCGACAGCGTGCGCGTGCGCGACCTGGGCAGCCGCAATCGCACCTGGGTAAACGGCGAGCCGCTGCGTGGCGATGAAGAGCGCCGCATTGTCTCGGGTGATGTGGTGGTGGTCGGCAGCCTGACCTTGGTGCTGCACCGGGCCAGCGATGGCCAAGCCGCCGTCGCGCCGGGCAGCCAGGCCGGCCCCCCTGTGCTGATCGAGCTCCATGAAAATCGCAGCCTGATCTGCGATCCGGCGATGGTGCGGGTCTATGAGCTCCTGCGGCGGCTATCGCGCAGCACTCTGCCCGTGCTGGTCATCGGCGAGACCGGCACCGGCAAAGAGAACGCAGCCCAGGCCGTGCACCTGTTTTCGCCGCGCAAGGGCGGTCCGCTTTTGACCATCAACTGCGCCGCCATCCCGGAAAACCTGTTCGAGAGCGAGCTATTCGGGCACGTGCGCGGTGCCTTCTCGGGCGCCATCGCCGACAAGCTGGGGCGGCTGGAGGCAGCCAGCGGGGGCACGGTGTTTCTCGACGAGATTGGTGAGCTGCCGCTGGCCGCGCAGGCCAAGCTGCTGCGGGCCCTGGAGACCGGCCTGATAAGCCCGGTCGGCAGCCTGCGCGATCGCAAGATCGACTGCCGCGTGGTGGCGGCCACCAACCGCGATCTGGAAGCAGAGGTCGGCCAGGGTCGCTTTCGCCAGGATCTGTACTTCCGCCTCGCCGCCGCGATGGTCGTGCTGCCGCCGCTGCGCGAGCGACGGAGTGAGATCGCGCCGCTGGCGGAGCACTTCCTGGGGCTAGCTACAGACAAGCTCGGGCGCGGTCCTCTGCGTCTGAGCCCAGCGACGCTGGCGACGCTGCTTGGCCATCCCTTTCCCGGCAACGTGCGCGAGCTGCGCAACCTGATGGACTACTGCGCCGCCACGGTGGCGGGTGGCGAGGTGCAGCCGGAGCACCTGCCGCCGCGCTTTCTGCATGCCGCCGCAGCCAGCTCACGCCCGCCGCAAGCGACCGCCGCAAGCCCCACGTCTTCCCCGGCCAGCGGTGCCGCCAGCTTTCGCCGCATCGCCGATGAAGTGCAGGAGCTAGAGTCGCGCCGCATGCGCGAAGCGCTGGAGGAAAGTGGCGGCAATCAGCGTCGCGCCGCGGAGCTGATCGGCATGCCGCTGCGGACCTTTGTTACCAAGCTCAAGCAGTACGGGCTGCGCGATAAGTGAGGAGACAGCAGCCCGACTTAAGACGCCGATTCGGCGCAAGCGGTCACGCCAAAACAGCGCGACCACGCCAAAGCCGCGTAGCCGAGCGGCGGGCTCGATCGCATAAGTGCGCGACAGGCTTGCCGATCGTGGACATGGCCCGTCTTGGCGCAGCAGTTGCGGAGACCTGCAGCTGTCCCGCGCCAAACCCAGGCAGGCCAGGTGGCCGGCCCGCGGGACGAGACCCTGTAGGAGGAATCCCATGTCCAAGAAGCTTCTCGAAGAGAACCAGAGCGTTCAGGTCCCGTTCTTCGCGCACCTGCTGTCGTCGCAGAGCGATCCCCAGGCCGGCGGCACCAACCCCGCCCCGACCTATCACTGCCTCGACAGCGAGTGCACCAAGAAGTACCCCAGCGATGACGACGAGTCGACCACCTGGTTCGGCGACCGCGACTAGTCGTCCGTTGTAGCGGCACCCGTCCGGGTGTCGCGGGGCACCCCCACGCGGCGCGGAGCCGAGCGAGGAGCTGCGATGAACACCACCGACTGCGTGATGTTGCTTTCCCATCGGCACGAGCCGTTCTGCACCGCCCGCGTGGCGGGTGCTCTGGCCAGTCGCGGTGTGCGCGTGCTGCGCATCGACACCGATACCTTTCCCTCTGCACTTGATCTGCGCGCCGAGCTTGGGCCGGATCAGAGCGCCGAGCCGCGGGCCCGCTTGCTGTATCAGGGCGAGGAGCTGGCGGTCGCGGCCGTCTGGCTATGGCGCCTGTGGCCACCGATGCTCGACGAGCGACTGCCGCCCGAGCAGGCGCAGGCCGCGAGCCGTGAGTCGATGGTGACGCTGCGCGGGCTGCTCGATCTGATTCCGTCGGCCGCCTGGATCGATCCGCCCGATGCAGTGGTGGCGGCAGAAAACAAGACGCGCCAGCTACGCCTGGCGCAGGCGGCGGGGCTGCTGATTCCGCCGACCCTGATCACCGCCAGTCCACAAGCGGCGCGCGCCTTCTATGACGCACATGGGGGGCGGGTGGTGGCCAAGCTGCAGACCTCGCTGGGCTATTCGATGCAGGGGGGCGGTGGCCTACCCACCCGCTTGCTGCGGCCGCAGGATCTGCCGGCGCTCGACGGACTACGTCACTGTCCGATGATGTTTCAGCGCTACGTGGAAAAAGCGTATGAGCTGCGCATCG
>CAZVMD010000460.1:0-4638 GCA_964628555.1 uncultured Myxococcales bacterium
TGATTATTCTCCCCGAGGCATAGTGCGTAGCTCGTTGACCACTATAAACATGTTCCCAGGCCGAATAAAGACTTCCGAAAGGGGGACCGCGAGTTGCTTGCGGGTGCAGGCCGCGGGCTGATTCCGTTCGGCTTGCGCTTTACTTCGCTCCTGTGGCCAGCGCAGCTGCGCTGACTTGGATGACCAGCTGGGCCGATGAGACGTTGTCGGCGCCGTCGCTGACGCGCAGCACCAAGGTATGGCTGCCGGGACTTAGACGGGCTGGCCGCAGGCTGAACTCTTCGCTCAAGTCGTCGAGCACGCCGTCGCGCACCGCGACTGGCAAGAGCTCGCCACCGTCGATGGAATAGCTGATGTCGGCCAGCGGGGACGTGGCGTCGCTGGCCCGCCCAGTCAGGGTCAGCGTGGCGGGGTTCCAGGCCAGGTCGCGGATCTCGGGCCGGCGGTTGTCGATGGCAAAAGGTGGGGTGATGTGCTCGTGGGTAAGCGCTAGCTCGGGCGGGTTATTGCGCTCATCCGAGACCACGACCTTGAGCTCGTACAGGCCATCGGGCACGGCTTCGGTGTTCCACTCGAGCTCGGCGCGAGTCAGCGGATCGATCCCGCCCAGCCGCAGCCACTCGGCCTCCTCGCTGCTCGGCGCGGGACCGGCACCCGGCAGGCCGGGGCCAGGGCTGGGCGCGGCGGGCTTGGCGGGGCGCAGGTACACGCGATAGCTCAGCTCGTCTTCGTCGGGATTTTCGGTCTTCCAGCGAATCTTGATCAGCGAAGAGCGCGGCCGCAGCGGGCTGGTCGGACGCACGCCACGAGCAACTCGACCGCTGCCATCTTCGCCCACCGTGACCTCGGTGAGGCGCGGGCGCTGATTCAGCGGCTGGTAATAGAAACTAAAGTCGCGCAGCACCGATCGCTCCGCCAGCCCAGCCCGCACCTGCAGGTAGCGCGCGGCCGGCGAGGCGATGCGTCCGGTCTGCTCGGAGGTGCTGGTCTGCGTCGCCGGATCCAGCAGCGGCTGCCACGGCGACCACGAGGCATCCGGCTTGGCTAGGTTGCCGCTGCGGGTCTCGATGCGGACGCGGCCCTCGGCGAGATAGCGCAGGCGTCCCCAGCGGCTGGGGGCCGGCGCAGCGAAGGCCTTGCTCAGATACTGCGCGTCGGCCGGTGGCTGCGGGCGCACGACATAGAAGGCGCCCGCGTTGCCGGTTCCGACGAGCAGCCCGCCGGTCTTGTCCAGTCCTGTCGGGGTCGGAGCGACGCTCAGCAGATCGCTCTCTTTGACCTCCAGGGCGGTAAATACCGCTCGCTCAGCGGTCACGCCATAGAGCCTGCCGCGCCCGCCAGGCGTCGAGGCTGCGGCGAAGACGGTCCCTTGCTCATCGACGGCCAGCGCGTTGAAGAAGCCATCGACGATGGCGTGTAGCTGTTCGATGCGACCGTTGGCTTCGATGCGATACAGCGCCCCCTTGCCTTTTTTGTCGGTCGGACTGGCGCTGCTCGGGCTGCCGGCCGGGGCCGGCGCCTTGACGCCGGGGACGCTGCCTGCTGCGGCTGGGGTGATCTTCGTCGGGGTTGGCTTGCTGGCCGCTTCACCGCGCTGCATGTCGTTGACCGCGACGTACAGCGCGCCGCGCTGCTGGACGATGGCTCGCACCTCGTTGCCGGCGAAGTCGTGGATGGCGCGGCCGCCGCCCGCCGGATCGATGCGATACAGCACCGCGTCGTCCGCCGTGCCGACGTACAGCGCGCCGTCTTCGCCGAGGTGCAGAGCCAGGAACTGTCGCGCATCGCTCTCGAACAGCTTGCGCGCCTTGGTCGGGGTGCGCGGTGGGCTGGTCTCGCTTGCGGGCAGTGCGCTCAGCTCGCGATCGTCGATCGCCCATAGCCGCCCGGGGGCCGTCGCGACATAGGTCACGCCGCGGGCCTCATCGCGTGCCAGGCCCCAGATGTGCTCGGCCTCAAGCTGGGCTACCAGCTCGACCTTGCCATCTGACCCGACGCGAAAGATGCGGCCATCCTGCGCGGTGGCGGCCAGCAGGCGTCCGTCCGCCAGCGGCTGCAGCGCCGTGACCCAGGTCGCCGCCGGCAGAGTCGCCAGGCTGGTCAGCGCTGCCCCGGGCCGATAGCTCAGCACCGTCGGCCGCTCGCCGCCGCTCCCGAGATAGACGCGGCCCTCGCGGGTCGTCGCGAGCGCGCGCACGCTGTCCAGCGTCAGGCCCGGCAGCGGCAGCCGATTTTGGCTGTAGCCTGGCCGCACATCGCCCGCCGAGCTGATCAGCACACCCTGCGCCTGCCCCTCGGCGAAGTCGGCGTAGCTGGTGACGCGCACGCTCTTGCCGGGAGCCGCGAATGCGACTGCTCCGGCCAGGGCCAAGAGGCCAAAGCTGACTGCCCACCGCGTCTTGCAAACTAGGGTTCTCATCGCACCTCGTCTCGCACCAGCACCGTGACCTCACCCTTGCCCGAGAGCACCGTGTCCATGTCGATCAGCAGCCGGCTGACCCGCTTGTACGGCTCGCCGCGGCGCGAGCCACCGGCCGGACGCAGCGTCGCGATCACCGACGCGGGTAGGGCCGGCACCAGGCGCCCGCGCAGCATCACGCCTTCCTCCAGCGTGTTGAGCGTCACGACCAGCGTGCGCGCCGAATAGACCTTGCGCAGGTTGTCGACCAAGTCGCTCAGGCTCTCGGGCGGGGCCTGCTCGGGCTTGACCTGATGGCCGGCCTGCACCTCGATCTTGAGCGCCTGTCCCGCCAGCCAGCGCGGCACCTCGAACGGAATGGCGCGCACAAACGACGGCCCGGCATACGGGCGCAGCGTGACGTATAGGCTGGGTCGGGTGTCGGGCTCCAGCTCGTCGCCGGGCACGGCCAGGCTGACGATCTCGGCGATGTCGGCGCGGAAGCTTACGCCCAGGCGCAGCTCGACGCGCTCAAGCTGCACCGGCGCAAAGGGGTTGGCAAAGAGCTCCTGCAGCTGCTTCATCCCCGTCGAGGTGTTGATCATCTTGTTGCTGATGCCTTCGCTGGCATAAAGGAAGTCGCTCTGCTCAAGTGGGGCGAAGCCGCGCGCCTGGATGCGCGACTGCACCTCGACCACCGCCTCGGCGACATCGGGCACCACGGTCTGCACCGCGTTGTTGGTGATGCTGGAAAGCAAGATCGGAGTCAGCGCGCGATGCAGGCCGAGCTCGACGTGAAACGACTTGTCGCGATCGGCGGGGCGGGCCGCTTTGCCGCTTGGCAGCGGCGTCAGACCCGCTCCGGCCGGAGCCGCGTTGCCGTTCTGGGTGAACACGCTGATATCGACCGGCAGCACCGGAGCGCGCTCGCGCGTATCGGCGACGATGCAGCTTGGTCGATCCTGCAGCAGAGCCCCGGCCTCGCGTCGCGGCATCGACATCTTGAAGCTCATCGCCTGCGAGGACATGAAGGTCAGAACCTCGGCAGTGGCGACGGGAAAGCGGACCTCGCCGGCCCCCAGCATGGGATGGCCAAAGGCGGCCACGCGGGAGCCCTCTAGATAGGTCACGGTGCCGGTGCCGTTCATGCTGACGTCGCCGCGGGCAAGCTGCACGGCAATGGCGCCGCCCTGAACAAAGCTCACATCACCGGCTCCGTCTTCGCGATCGCTGGCCCGTCCGCCGCCGCCGGCTTGCACCGGCATCAGGCCGTAGGGGCCGAGCAGGCTGCGCAGCTCCTCGATGGCGCGCTCGCCCATGCCGCCGATCGCCAGCGGCACCGCGACGCGCGTCAGCTTGGGACCGATCGCCTCCGGCGAGCTGGGGCTGAGGCTCTGTGGCAGCAGGCGGCGCAGGCTGGAGCGGTCGAGAGCGCCACCCTCCCCGCCGAGCACGGCCCGCAGCACGCGCCGGTCCGGCATGGGCGCGACGAAGGCTTGGCTGGCAGCCGCGCCGCTCGGGGGCGTCTGGGGCACAGAGCTTGGCGTCGTCGTTGGGTGAGCCGGGCGGCTGGGGCGGCGCACCTCGCGCAGGATGTTTTCGATCGGCGTGACGCCAGCGATGGGATCTTTGGCAAACGACCAGCCATAGGCCAGCGCCCCGGCCAGCTTGCCTTCCAGGAAGATCGGCGAGCCCGACATGCCGGCCGCAATGCCGCTGTGCTTCAGCCGCTCGTCGTCGCTAACGATGAGGATGATGTCGAGCTGGGGCTGAAACTGGCGCAGCACCCCGATCACCCGCACCGCAAAGCGCTCGGGCCGCAGACCCGAGAACACCGTCAGGCCATAGCCGATCATCCCCGGCCGCACCGCCGACAGCGGCAGGAGCTCGCTGGCTGGCCCGCTGGCCGTCGCTGCCGTCGGGTTAGGCGGCGGGCTAGAGGGCGGGCGCTGGGCCCACAGCCGGGGCGTTGCCAGCATAAGCAGCCACAGCCAGGCCACCGCCAGCCGGCCCCAGGTGCGCGGGTTTCTGCGGCTCAGCCTCGGCAGAGCGAGGCGCTGAGAAGACATAGCTGCTGAGTCTACGAGCCCGGCGATCGCGACACAAATTCGCTCCCGCCCGGGGTCCCCCCCTGGGCCTGTGATCGCGAGCCACACGTTTTGATCTGCTGGATTCAATTTGTTTTTTGAATTACACAATGCGCAATTTTTTACACAATTTATGTGTTTCAAAATACAAAT
>CAZVMD010000461.1:0-4591 GCA_964628555.1 uncultured Myxococcales bacterium
TCTTGACCGGCGGCAGGTTCAGCTCTTCGGCGATGGCCGAGTTCTGAATCTTTTCGGCCTCATCGACCGACATGCCCTTGACCCACTCGGTAACGAGCGAAGAGCTGGCGATTGCCGAGCCGCAGCCAAAGGTCTTGAAGCGCGCATCGCGGATGATGCCCTCGTCATCGATCTTGAGCTGCAGCTTCATCACATCGCCGCAGGCGGGAGCGCCGACCAGCCCAGTGCCGACGTTGGGATCGTTTTTGTCCAGGCTGCCGACGTTGCGCGGGTTTTCGTAGTGGTCGACGACTTTGTCGCTATAGGCCATGGTTTTTCTCTGCTATCTGCGTTGTTCGCGTTGGATCAAAGTGGCGGGCTCAGTGCGCCGCCGTCCACTCGATGCTCTTGAGGTCCACGCCGTCCTGGTGCATCTCCCAAAGGGGCGACATCTCGCGCAGCTTGCGGACCTTGCTGACCACCAGATCGGCGACGTAGTCGACCTCGTCCTCGGTCGTCCAGCGGCCGAGGCCAAAGCGGATCGAGGTGTGGGCCAGCTCTTCGCCGATGCCGAGCGCGCGCAGGACATACGAAGGCTCCAGCGAAGCCGAGGTACAGGCCGAGCCGGACGACAGCGCGACATCTTTGAGCGCCATCAGCAGGCCCTCGCCCTCGACGAAAGCGAAGCTGAGGTTGAGGTTGCCGGCCAGGCGGTGGGTCAGTGAGCCGTTGACGTAGACCTCGGGCAGGCGCGACATGATGCTGTGTTTCAGGCGGTCGCGCAGCGCGCCGATGCGCTTGCTCTCTTCTGCCCCTTCGAGCCGCATGATCTCGCAGGCGCGGCCAAAGCCGACGATGCCCGGGACATTCAGCGTGCCAGAGCGCATGCCGCGCTCGTGACCGCCGCCGTCCATCTGCTGCTCGATGCGCACGCGCGGCTTGCGGCGGATGTACAGCGCACCGACGCCCTTGGGGGCGTAGATCTTGTGGCCGGTCATCGCCAAAAGATCGACGTGGCTGCTGTCGACGTCGAACGGCACCTTGCCGACCCCTTGCACGGCATCGGTGTGGAACAGCGCGCCGCGCTCTTTGACGATGGCGCCGAGCGTCGGCAGATCGTTGACCGTACCGATCTCGTTGTTGGCCAGCATGATCGACACCAGGATCGTGCGGTCGGTCATCGTGGCGCGCAGGCGCTCGGGCGAGACGGTGCCATCGGCCTCGACGGGTAGGAAGGTGACCTCGAAGCCTTCGTTCTCCAGCCGCTTGCACGAGTCGAGGACCGACTTGTGCTCGACCTGGGTGGTGATGATGTGGTTGCCGCGATCTTTGTAAAAGTGCGCCGCGCCCTTGATCGCCAGGTTGTTCGACTCGGTGGCGCCGGAGGTCCAGATGATCTCTTTGCCCGAGGCGCCAATCAGCGCCGCGACCTGCTCGCGGGCGGCGTCACAGGCCTTCTCGGCAGCCCAGCCAAAGGCGTGATTGCGGCTGGCAGCGTTGCCAAAGTAGGTCGTGAAGTAGGGGACCATCGCTTCGACGACGCGCGGATCGACCGGGGTCGTCGAGTGGTAGTCCATAAAGATTGGGAGGTTGACCGCCATCGTGGCTCCTTGCGTGTGGCCTGTAGGCCCAGTGCCCGTCGAGCCGGGCTTACGTCGTGTGTACCCCAGCCACCATCAGCGGCTGGTTGCCATCGTGTCCATGCAGCTTGCAGCTCGTGCACTCGCTGGTGGTGTGCTCGGGCTCGCAGACGCGGCAGCCGTCGAGGTAGTGCAGCCCGGCGCTGAGATCCTGCGCTAGCTGCGTCAGCTTTTGCTGCTGCTCGCGGACCTCGATGAGCTTGCGCGACAGCAGATCGCGCAGCCGCGTCATCGCCGAGGCCCCGATGCGCTCTTCTTCAAGCTCGCGCAGCAGCACCTGGATTTCGCCAAGCGAGACCTCGGCCTCCTGTAGGCGATTGATCCACTGCACGCGCTCGATCGCCGTCGCCGAGTAGAGGCGGAAGCCGCCCTTGGAGCGCAGCACCGGCCGCAGCAGGCCCAGCTCTTCGTACAGATGCAGGGCGCGCACAGTCTTGCCGCAGCGCTCGGCTAGCTGACCGATGCGCAGGAGCTTGGGCGAGCCCGGGCCATCCGCGGTCGGCTCGTGGCTGCCATCGCCGACGGTGGCGGTGGGCTCTGAGGCACTGCTATCGCCCAGGGGATGTATTTCTGCGTCCGGCTTCAACTCAGACCCTTACGTGCGCGTGAGGTTTTCCGGCAGTATTGGCCGCGCGCCGCGTGGCTGTCAAGCCCTATTCTTCCCCTTACGTGAGGGTTAGGGTGCCGGGCTTACCGGCGGCGCCGGCCGGTGCTTGTGGGGCGGGTAGCGCGGCGGTTGGCTCGACCCCGAGTTGGAATACAATCCGACCTATGTCTGAGCGCAACGCGGCCATCCTCAAGGCCGCCATCTGTGTGGCCTGGGCCGACGGTGTGATGAAGGATGCGGAGCGGAAGTCGCTAGAGGGGATCCTTGCCGCCGCCGATCTCTCTCCGGCCGCCAAGGCCGAGGTCCGCACGTACGCCGCCATGCCGCGCACGCTAAATGACCTGAATCAGCTCGACATCGCGGCGTTTAGCCCGGGCGAGCGGCGCGCCGCGCTGGTGCATGCCGTGGCCATCGCCTTTGCCGATCGCGAGTATGAGCACGCCGAGAGGCAGACCGTCGTCGCGCTGGCGCAGCGACTGGGCCTCGCCTCGGCCGAGGCGCACCAGATCATCGCCAACGCCATGATGCGAGCGGGAGCGCGCTAGCCGAGCCGGCCGCGTCGCCTCAGCGCGGCGCAGAGCCGGGACGGGAGCGGCGCTTCGGGCGCGGCTATTCCTTGGGGAACTGCTGCAGGAAGGCGTCGATGCCCATGGCCGGGACGTCGGGATCGAAGGTGCCGAAGGTGGTGCCGCCGATGTACAGGTAGCTGTCGGACAGGGTGATGGCGGTGCCGCGATCGACGAGCGGGGTGCCTAGCTCGCGCAGCCACAGCGTCGAGCCCTCGGCCGATAGCTGCATCAGAAAGACGTCCTGCACACCGGCTAGGGTCTGGCCAGGAAAGGCGCCGCGCGACGAGCCGATGACGTAGATCTTGCCTTCGGCGACGGTGAGGGCCTCGAAGCTGTCGGCCGAGCTGGTGCCGATCTGGCGCACGAACTGGCGTGTACCGTCGCTGCGATAGCCGACGAGGAGCGCGTCCTGGCCACCCATCTGGACCTGGCCAGCCACTGGCCCGCGGGCCCAGCCGACTGCATAGACGCCGCCCGCCGGGTTGGCAGCGAGTGCGTACAGGCTGTCATTGCCGACGCTGCCGAGCTGATGCAGCCAGGCCAGCTTACCGGTGCTGTCGATGCGGCCGACAAAGGCGTCGCCCAGCCCGACCGAGGTCTCACCGCTGAAGGTGCCCTGGGTGCTGCCGCCGACGAACACGTCGCCGCTGGGATCGACGGCCAGGCCGATGCTGCGATCGTCGGGCACACCGTCGCTGCGCTCTTTTTGATCGCTGCCGAACTGCTTGATCCAGTCTTGGGAGCCGTCGGGGCGCAGCTTGACGACGAAGGCATCGCTGAGGCCGGCACTGGTCTGTCCCGGGAAGGCGCCCTCGGTCAGCCCGGCAGCATAGACCGAGCCATCGGCAGCGACGCCGACGCTGGTGAGCTGGTCGATCTCGGAGGTGCCGATCTGGGTCAGCCAGACCAGGGTGCCGTCGCTGCCCAGCTTGGCGACAAAGCCGTCGGCCTTGCCGGCCGAGAGCTGCCCGGGGAAGGCGCCGTAGGTGTAGCCGGCGACAAAGACGTTGTCCGCTGCATCGACGGCGAGGCTGGCGACGATATCGGCCGACATGGTGGCCAGCCGAGTGACGAAGGACACGGCGCCATTGCTGCGGTAGTGCAGCACATAGCCGTCGAGCGCGCCCTGGTTTTGACCGCCAGCCAGCGCCCCATCGGTGTACAGCGCGGCGTAGCTGCCCCCGCTGTGATCGGCGGCTAGCGCGGCAAGCTGCTCGGTGCCGCTGGTCGCCAGGGTGCGGCGCCACAGCGCGCTGGTGCCGGTGATGCTCAGGCGCAGGGTGCCGGTGGCTTCCTCGCCGGCTTTCTGGCCCTTGGCGCGGACCACCAGGGTGTAGTCATCGTCCTGCGCCGTGGGGCCGGCCGACAGCCGCAGGCGAGTCATGGCCGGTCGATCCGGAGCCGGCGTGGCGGCCATCGGGTCGAAGCTGGCGACGATGCCAGGTGGCAGGGCGGTATCGGCAGGACCGCGCACCGACATCGTCACCGGGGCGGACAGCGGCGCGTTGGCACGCAGCGTGACCAAGAGCTCGGCATTTTCGCCGGCCGAGAGACTGAGCGCCTCGCTGGACAGCGAGAGCACCAGCGTGCCTTCGGAGGTCTCGATGCTGCGATTACAGCTCGCCGCCCCGGCAAGGGTCATCAGGCTAAGCAGCAGCGCTAGGCGTGGTGCTGACATTCCCATGTCTGGCCTTTCCGTGGGAAATCGACAATCCCGAGAGGATCGTAGCACGCACGCCAGGCGCCAGAACAGCCATCTAGTTGAAAAAATTACGTTTTCAAAACCACAAATTCTT
>CAZVMD010000462.1:0-4538 GCA_964628555.1 uncultured Myxococcales bacterium
GGCATGCCGGAGTTCGTCGTCACCCGCATGCAGGACGCGCTCAACGATCAGTCGCTGCCGGTGCGCGGGGCCAGCATCTTGGTCGTGGGTGTGGCCTACAAGCGAAACATCGACGACATCCGCGAGTCTCCGGCGCTCGACATCATCGAGCTCTTGGCGCAGAAGGGAGCGCAGGTCGATTACCACGATCCCTATGTGCCCAGCCTGCAGCTTGGCGAGCATAGCTATCGCAGCCAGCCGCTCGCCAGCTTGGAGCGCTACTCCGCCGTCGCCATCCTTACCGATCACAGCAACATCGACTACGCCCAGATCGCGCGTGAGGCCCGCCTGATCCTCGATACGCGCAATGCCACCCGCGAGTTCCGTGAGCTCGCCACTGCGCGCGGTGTGCGCATCGTCCGCCTCTAGACCCTGCTTGCCCTGACCCGCGCCGCCCGGCCTTCCTTGGCTCTGAGCATGTCAGCCCAGCCGTCCCCGCATCAGCGACTGCTTGCGGTCCTGCTTGCAACCTCGCCACAGGGTGAAGGGGACGGGGATGACTTCGCAGCTGTACAGTCGGCGCTCGATTTCGCCATCGCCCGTGGGGAAGACACCGCTCTGTTTCTGATGAGCGAGGGCGTGCGCTACGCGCATGACCCAAGACTGCAGCCACTGTTGCGGGCCGGCGTCGATGTCACGCTGTGTGCCATGGATGCCGAGGCCCATGGCCTGGATACCGCAGCGATCGCCGCCCTGGGAATCGAGCTGGGCTCGCAGCACGATCACGCTCGCCTCGTGCGCGATGCCGATCGCTTTCTGGCCTGGACCTAGCTCTGGGGAAGACGACAGGCCATGTCTCGCTCCACGACCAAGCGCGTCACGGTTCTGCTCCGCCGAGCGCCCCGCCATCCACAAACCAGCCATGGCCTGAGGGCTGCACTGGGCTACACCACCGTCGGGCTGCAGGTCCGCGTGGTGCTGCTGGGAGAGGCCAGTCAGCTCCTAGCCAGCCCTGACGAGCTGCCGAAGACTCTCCAGCGCGGACTCGCCACGCTGCGTGCCATCGGCTGCCCAATCACTGCTTGCAGCGATGGAGACGAGCTCCTCGATATCTGCAACAACAGCGATGTCGTGGTCTGCTGGTAGACCGCGTTCAGCCCAGAGCGAGTGGACGCGGAAACCCCGATCAGCGGGCGGTGTACAAATCGATGGTCGCGATCGCCCGGTTGCCTTCCCCCGTGCCGCCGATCAGCAGCACCTGATCGGTCTCCAGCTTGACCGCGACGTGCCCGCCGCGGGCTCGCGGCAGAGGCACCGGATCGCCGATCGGCGTCAGGGTGTCATCCGGCGAAAAGAGCTCGCAGTCGGCAAGCGGCGCATAGCTCGGTCCGGGGCCAAAGCCCCCGCAGATGACGATCTCCTTGGCCAGGAGCAGGAGCGTCGCGCCAAAGCGTGGCGTACGCAAAAGCGTCGGTCGGGTCTGGTACGTGCCGGCGCTGATGTCGATCAGCAGGGCCGACTGCTGTACCGTCTTTTGTCCCGCCGCCTCCTCGGTGTAGCCACCGACAATCAGCACCTTGCCGCTCGGCAACGTCGCCGCGACATGCCCGCGACGTGACTCGGGCTGCGTTGGCATCAGGCTCAGCGCCGAGAACGTATTTTTCCCCGCACCTTCGCGAAACAGCTCGACGGTCGGCTTCATGGCCGCACGGTCCGCGGCCGACAAGCCCCCAAAGAGGACCGCCCCCACTCCATCGCCCAGCGTGACCGGGGTGGCGCTGTGCTCCGAGCGGGCGACGGCCATCGGCCCGCTACCGGCAGTCGGCGGCAGCCGCGTGACGCCCACCTTGACGGGACTACCGGCTGTCGTCACGCGCTGCGACAGCACTGCCTGCGACAGCGGCTGATCGCTACCGATCGTTGCCGAGGCACTGCCGCCGCTGATCAGATAGACGCTCTCCTTGAGCTCGACCACGGTCGGAGCATAGGCGCCAGGTGAGCCGGCATCAGCGACATCGGCGACGGGCACCTGCCACAAGGCGGACGGATCGCTGACCTGCGGATCGTACTTGTCGGCGACCGTGGGCAGCCCGGCACCCGCCTCAGCTCCTCCCCACAGGATGGCCTGCTGACCCGCGTCGGCATCGGCACTGGCCATGAGCACGGCGCCCTGGCGTGCAACCTTGGGAGTTCCCGCGTCGATGAGCTGATGCAGCACCGGGCTGTAGCGCCAGGCATGGCCCATCACGCGCCCGGTGTCATCGCTCCCCCCGACGATCAATGCCCCCAGGCCGGGCTCCGTTGCACTGCGACGCCCGCGCAGAGCCGTGGCCGCTACCGCCTTGCGCCCGACTGGCATCGAGGTACTGCCGCTGTCATCGGGCAGAGCCGCCGGCGAAGCCGTCACCCGCCCCGGCCGCCCGACGTACACCGTCAGCATGGTGTTGTCGCGCGGTAGCTGCAGGAGCGGGGTCCGACCGCGCCCTACCGCCTGCCCACCGGCATCGCGCGCCTCGACGGTGATATACAGCCACTTGTCACGCGGCGGATCGGTTAGCTCTAGCTTGACGTCGAACTTGCCGGAGGTGATCGGGGCCAGCGATTCTCGCGGCGGGAACTCAGCGCCCTGCAGGGTGATCGAGACCGTTGTAGCTCCCGCAAAAGGGTCATCGCCCGCCGCCGTCAGAATGTTCAGCGAGAGGCCAGCATTGCGCCCACAGGCCAATAGCCCCAGCAGTCCAAAGACGCATAGCGGGACAAGCAGCAGGCTGCGGACAGCGCGACAGATACAGGCCGTGTAGTTCATGCGGCAAGAGGCTTACTCTGTTTCCGGGCTGCCGGCTAGCGCTTGCACGCGGGCCAAGAGCAGCTGCGGGTTGCCGATCACGCGCAGCGTCTTCTTTCGCGCCGTGGCACCCCGCACAAGCTGCACCTGACTCTTCGGCACGGCCAGAGCCGTGGCGACTAGCTCACGCACTGCGGTGTTGGCGGCCCCGTCGACCGGAGCGGCATGAACCGCGGCCCGCAGGCAAGCGCGCGCCGGTTCCAGCGGTCCCAAGGCCGCCCGCGACGAGCGTGGCACAACCCACAGATCGACCTCGACTCCATCTGATACAACGCGGACATATGACATGAAAGGCTCTCGCCTCGCCTCATAGCACGACTGATTTTGGGTAGGTGCAGCGGTCCGCTTGGCCATGCAAGTCGCGCCGCCCACAGGCCCCGCGCCGGGCTTACCGGCCAGCAGAGGACGGCGCGCTTGACAACGGAGGGCCTCAGCAGTCAAGGTCTCGGCAGACTCAACCATGCGCTCCTCTCTGTCTGGCCGGCTTATCGCTTTGGGTGCCCTGCTTGGGGCGAGCTGTCTACCCGACGCTGACATTCGGCTCCCAGACTTGTCACTGGGCAGCCCACCGGTGGATGGCGGGGATGCCGGAGTGTCGCGAGCGGATGGCCCGCGCAGTGATCTGGGCACCGCCAGCTGGCAGCTCGACAGCACGGCCGGCACGGCACAGCTCCTGCGCGGAGTCTGGCAGGCCGACGCCAGCGGCAGCGAGATCTATGTCGTTGGTCACGCCGGCCAGATCCTGCACAAGAGCGGCACCGGGGCCTGGCAGCTCGAAGCCAGCGGCACAACGGCCAACCTCTATGCCGTGGCCGCGCGCTCGCCGTCCGAGTTGTTTGCGGTCGGGGATCGCGGCGTCATTCTCCGACGCACCAGTGGCAAGTGGCAGAGCGAAGGCAGCGAGCTCGCCAGCACCGCAGCGCTGTTTTCCGCTGTCGTTCTGGCCAGTGGCGAAGTAGTTGCCGTCGGCGATAACGGCATGGTGGCGCGGCGACAGACGGCCGGCGTGTGGGCGCAAGAGACGGCCCCGGCCCTCGTCGGTACAGCGCTGCGCGCGGTGACTGGCAGCAAGCTTGAAGCCCTGACCGCAGTGGGCATGAACAGCACCATCCTCCGTCGCGGCGCGATGGGCTGGGACAAGGATCCGCTGCCCATTGATGCAGCGGGCCGCGGCAACTACTACGCCGTGGCGGAGAGCCCTGCCGACGGCACGCTAAGCGCCTGCGGCGAGTACGGTATCGTGCTGACCCGCCTTGCCGATCGCTGGGTCGCCGAGAAGCGCCCCGCACCGAGCGGCATGACCGCCCCGCTGCATCTATACGCCTTGACGATCGCCGAAGGGGAGCTCTTTGTCGCCGGCGCCGGTGGGTACATCGCGCATCGCCTGGCCAGCTCTTCGGCCTGGACGGAAGACCAGAACCCCAGCCGCAGTGACGTGTTCGGCCTCTATGGGCTGACGGCGCGCAGCCTGATCGCCGTCGGTGACGGCGGCAGCCTAGTCCGACGCCAGTAGGCCGGACCTGACGGCCTCTGTACATCCAAGCTGACCTCGACAGGACGACATGGAGCCATCTGCCCCTTCCTCGCTGCCGTTTCCCATCGTCGCCATCGACGGCCCTGCCGGTGCGGGCAAGTCGACGGTGGCTCGTGCCTTGGCCCGTCGCTTGGGCTTCTTCCTGCTCGACACCGGCGCCATCTATCGCAGCCTGGCGCT
>CAZVMD010000463.1:0-4527 GCA_964628555.1 uncultured Myxococcales bacterium
AGCGGCTCGCACTGCCGCGGAGCTTGCTGCGCGATCGACGCGGTGAGGCTGGTGCCGCGAGCGATCGGCAGCGGGGTGCGGAGGCTGGCGCTACCTTGCGTGCAGCCATCCGCGTCAAAGAGCTTGAGCCGGATGTCGAGGCTGCCGCGCGCCGTGGCCGGGACGGTGATGCCGAAGCGGCTCAGGCCCGACGTCGCCAAGTCCGAGACATCGCTGATGGCCGGCTGACCATCGAGCGTGCCGCTGACCTGCAAGCGCTCGACTCGCGGCGGAACGTTCTTGAGCTCGATGAGGATGCCGACCGGGCTGTTCCCGTCGCCGCAGCTAGTCAGCAGGCAGCAGCCGGCCAAGACCAGGCGTCGCGCAGTCCACGTCACGATCCGGTGCATACGGAGCCTCGCCAGCGCCTAGGGCCGGGTGTCGATATAGCCCTGGAAGCCGCCGCCGCCGACCACCCAGGCGATGCCGTTGGGGGCGAGGTTGATGCCGTAAATCACGTCGGAGCCGGAGCTAAACGAGGTAAAGAGGTCGGTCGCGCCTTCGCTCTTGTAGACCGCGCCGGCCGAGCTTGTGACGTAGACCGCCTCGGGGGTGGCGAGCACGCCGTTGAGCGGGAGCGCCCCAACGGTGGTCAGGCGCGGCGAAGGCGAGCCGTCATTGCGCACGACGAGGCCGGCATTGCCGACGGCGTAGGTGACGACTTGGCCGCTCTGCGTGAGGTAGCCGTGCACGGCGTGCAGATCATTGGTGGTGCCGCTGAGGTTGATCTGAGTGACGGTGGTGCCGTTGTAGCGCGAGAGGGTGCCGAGGCCACCGGCGATCCAGACCTCGGTGGGCGAGCTAACCCAGATGGCAAAGAGGTCGCGATTGGCGCCGCTGTTGATGAAGTCCCAGCCGTTGGTGCTGGGATTGAAGCGACGGAAATCGCCGGGCAGGCTGGCGGTGGAGTTGGTGGTGCCGACGACGTAGATGTCGTTCTTGCTGCTGCCGTGGATCCAGTTGAGGTAGCGGGGGCCGGTGTAGCTCTGGTTCCAGCGAGTGCCGTCGAAGCGGAAGATATAGCCGGTGGTGACTGTGGCGTTGCCGCCGACCGCCCAGACATCGTCGGGGGCGCTGGCCCAGACGGAGCTTAGACTGATGCTGCCGGGCAGGCCGAGGTTGTTGGGGGTCCAGGCCTTGCCGTCCCAGTGCAGCACGGTGGAGGAGTCGCCGACCGCCCAGACGTCGGAGTTGGAGAGAGCCCAGACGCTCCACAGGCGGTTGTTCTGGACCTTGGTCTGGGTGCACAGCGTGCGGTCGGCGCAGGGCAGGAGCGGCTCGCACTGACGCGGTGACTTGGCGCTGATCGGGGCCGTGACCTGGGTGCCGCGCGCGGCTGGCAGCGAGGCCATGACCGTGGCGCTGCCCTGCACGCAGCGATCGGCGTCGTAGACCGTCAGGTCGATGTTGAGCCCACCGGTGACGGTGGTCGGCACGGTGACGCCAAAGCGGGTCAGGCCGGTGGCAGCGAACTCGCCCATGTCCATCATCCCGGCCTTGCCATCCAGGGTGGTCTTGACGGCGATGCGGCTGGTGCGCGTCGGCACGTTGGCCAGGTTGATCAGGATGCCGATCTCCGTCGAGCCAGAGCCGCAGCTAGCCAGAAAGGCGCCGCCGCACAGGGCAGAGAGCCGCAGCGAGCGCCATGGGAAGTTGCTTGCGGACTGCACAGAGCGCGCGCCGTTTTGCATCGGTCGTCCCCTGGTTAGAAAGTGACTTTGACGGTCGTCACACCGTCGGGCAGGCCGTTGCCGCTAGGCCGCGAAGCCCCGGCCGCCGCGCCGGCGATGACCGCAACTACGACCACGCCGCCACCGATCGCGGTCCAGAACCACCACTTCTTGTAGATCGGAGTCTCGCTTGCGGCGGGAGTGCTTGGGGTCGTGCTCGCCGTCGCGCTAGGCTGGGGGCTGGGCGGGTTCGGTGTGGTCTCGGCCAGGGCCTTGGCCTGAGCGATGTACTTCTCCAGTCGATCGACGGTGTCGGCGTCGGGGCGCGACTCAGCAGCCTTGAAGCGCTCGTAGTGATCCAGGGCTTCGCGCGGTCGGCCCAGGCGATGCAGCGTGCGGCCGATGTTGATCAGCAGCCAGGGCATCTGCCGCCGATCGTAGGCCGCCTGGAACTCGGGCAGGGCTGACTCGAAGCGGCCGGCCTCGAACAGCGACACCGCCTTGTCGTAGTGCGTGCGGCACTCGCGATCGCTGAGGCAGCCATCGTCGGGTGCCGCCGGTCCGGCCGATGCAGCGGGAAGGCCGATCACCGAGGCGCAGAAGAAAAATGCCAGAACCAGAGCAGAGCTAGTCCACGAGCTTCGGTTTGTTTTCATTGGCCTGTTTCGTGGGGGATGGACGTATCGGCAAGAACCGACGGATAAAGCGCGAACCGGCGGGTGTCGCGGGCTTGCTGCCAGGCTCGGGGGCAAGCGGGGTGAGCTTGACCTCGGCGGCATCGCTGACGCTGCGCTTGAGGTGGACAACGTGATCTTGGTAGCCAGCTAGGCTCAGGCGCACCGGGACTTCTTCGTCGCCAGCATCCTCCTCGATGTGGCGCGGCGTCTTGCCCAGGATCTTGCCGTCCGAGATGCGGATGATCTCGGCCCCGGCCGGGATGCTGGTCAGCGACCAGAAGACCTTCTTGACCGGCGCTGGGCTGGCGGTAGTTGGGCTGCTTACGACCGGAGCGGCGACAGGCACAGTCGTCTTGCCGCTGCGCGGCGGGGGCGAGACCAGGCCGTCGCGATACAGCACCGCGGTGCCAATCGCCGCCGCAACCACCAGCAGCGCGGCACTGCCGACCAGCAGGCGCTTGAGCCGTGTGCTGCGGCGCAGCGACAGGCTGCTCTGCCCGACCGAAAAGCCCAGCGTTGAGTTCTTCTGCAGACCCGAGTGCGAGTCGCGCTCGGCAACGCCCGGCGAGACCGGCGTCTTATGCGAGGGGTTGGTGATGCTGCCTTCGTCGGTCGCCGTCTTTTCGTGCAGCTCCTGCGCCGCGACGATGGGAGCCGCCAGCGGGCCCGGGGCGGGGACGACCGGCGGGGCGGGGTTGGGATACTCGCCGGACAGACCGGGCGGGGCCAGGACCACCGGATGCGCCATGGTCGGGAACATCGCCGTCATGCGCTCAAGCTGCGTCGTGACGTCGCGCATCGTCGGGCGCTCGTTCTTGTCTTTGGCGATCAGGCGATGGACAAAGCTGACTGCATCGGGCGTCACCCACGGCGCAAGCTCAGCCAGCGACTGCGGCTCCTCGTAGATCTGCTTCGCCAGGATCTCGCCCGTCGCGCCCAGGAACGGCGGCCGGCCGGCGAGCATCTCGTAGGTCATGATGCCCAGCGCGTAGACGTCGGACTTGTCATCGACGGCAGCGGCGCCGCGGCACTGCTCCGGCGACATGTACTTGGGCGTGCCCATGACCACGTCAGCGGCGGTATTGGTGCCGGCGTTGTCCATCTCGGCCGCTAGCTTGGCGATGCCAAAGTCGAGCAGCTTGACGCGCATTCGCCCCATGGCTTCGGGGTCGGGATCGACGACCAGCATGACGTTGTCGGGCTTGAGGTCGCGATGGAAGATGTTCTTGGCGTGGGCCGCGGCCAGCGCGGAAGCAATCTGACGCGCGACGCGCAGCGCCTCGGGCTGTGGCAGCTTGCCGCCGCTCTTCTTGAGCCGCTGGGTCAGGGTGTCGCCTTTGAGGTACTCCATGACCAGGTAGGCGACGCCGCTGGGCAGCTGACCGTAGTCCGAGATCTGCACGATGCCGGGGTGCTCGACGATGTTGACGGCCCGCGCCTCGTTTAAAAAACGCTGCGCGATCTCCGGCTCTTGCGCGTAGCGACCGTGCAGGATCTTGATGGCGACGCGGCGCTCAATCGGCTCCTGGATCGCTTCGTACACCGCTCCCATGCCGCCCTTGCCTAGCTGCTTGACAAGGCGGTAGGGGCCTACACGCTCGCGGGGTACGCTATTCGACACCGGTGTCAGAATATCACTTTTCCGACGATCGCTGCGAGGGGAAAACGGGGCGCGGGGCAAGCTTGGGGCGAGGCCGCAGGGCGGCTGGCGCGCCGGGGGCCTGGCCTTTTGGCCTCACGGCCGGCGTGGTAGGCTGCGCCTCCCTTGCGCTCCCGTCTGCCGTCACCGCTTTTTCCGCCGTCCGCTGCGACGGTGAGACCGCGCGCGCTGCACCGCCTGGGCGGGGGCCGGCTGCTGCTTTCGGGGCTGCTGCTGCTGGCTCCCCGGGCCAGCTGGGCGCAGTCGCCGGCGGCTGCGCCCGGGGGGGCCGCTTCAGCGATCACTGGGGGGCCGGACAGCGCCGCCAACCGCAAGCAGGCAGCGCAGCTCTTTGAGCAGGGCCTGTCGGCGTTTCAGAGCGGTGAGTTCGAGACCGCGCGACAGCGCTACGAAGAGTCCTATGCCTTAGCCCCGCATCCTTACACTCTGTATAACCTGGCGCTGACCTACGAAAGACTCCTAGAGCACGAGACGGCGATCG
>CAZVMD010000464.1:0-4469 GCA_964628555.1 uncultured Myxococcales bacterium
AGCTGGGGCGAAGCGTTCTTCATCATGAACCTGTTCCACGCCGTGCAGTATCTGGCGCTGGTCTGGGCCACCGAGAGCGATCACATCTGCCGCTCGCTGGGCTGGCTCGGGCGCTCGCGCAAGCTCGTGCTCGGCCTGTACCTGCTTAGCGTCCTTGTCTATGGCGTGCTGGCCGAGCTCGTCGATCTGGATCGCGAGAACCTGTGGTCGATCACCATGGTCGTGGCGCTCTTGCACTTCTGGTACGACGGCTTCATCTGGTCGGTGGCCAAGCGCCAGATCTGACGACGTCCCGGCGAGCCGGAGAGGCCAGGGCTGCGGCAGCTGTCTGACGGACGGCAGGCTCCGCATCGAGCGTGGCCACCTGCTGCAGCACGGGGCGGGCCTGGCTGCGAGCGAGGCGGCCAAGCGCCTTCGCGGCGGCGATGCGACTCGGGACGCGCTCTGAGTGCTGCAGTAGATCGAGCAGTGCAGGCACGGCCTCCTTCGCCCCCATGGCCTGCAGCGCGGCGATGACTTCGAGCTGCACCATGACATTGGGCAGGCGCTGCAGCAGGGCCGGCACCGCGCGGCGATCGCCTAGCTCGGCGAGTGCAGCGATCACCTCGCGACAAGCGCGATAGTCGCCCTGCTCCTGAAAGCGATCGAGCAAGGTCAGCAGGGCTGGCCGTGCTCGCACATCGCGCTGCTTGGCTAGGGCGGCGGCGGCTCGCAGGCGCAGCTCTAGGTCGTAGTGTGGGCCCTGCGCGATCGCGAAAACCGCTGTCGCTTGCGCGCGTAGCCCGGCTCGCAGCGCCAGCACAGCGACGGCAGCCTGCAGCTCGGCCGCTTCGGAGTGGTGTGCTGCCGAGGCCTGCAGCTGGAGCAGAAGTGGTCGCAAGCGAGCCAGGTCACGGCCTGCGCTGGGCAGCCGCAAGAGCAGTCGCGCCGCCTGCTGCTGCAGGCTCAGGTCGCGGCCGGCGGTCAACAGCAGAAGCAGCCCCGGGATGGCGGCGGCCTCACCGAGTCGGCCGCGCAAGATCGCCTCGGGCAGCTCCGCCTGGGCTCGGATTCGCTGCAGCGCCAGCCCGTCCGATACGCGCGCATCCAGCCAGGCGTCCAGCGCTTTGCGTAGCTGGGCTCGCTCGCGCGGCTGCGCTCGACTGCGGTCGTTGGCTTCAGCGGGATCGCGCGCCAGGTCGAAGAGCTGGGTGTCACCGCTCGTCAGATCTGCCGTCAGCTTGTACGGCCAGCGGGTCAGAGCGTACTGCGCTGCCAAGCCCGAGACAGCTGGGCGTACGTCACTCTCTGCGCTGCGCGAGCGGAGCAGGCTCTGCCCATCCAGCGTCGGCGGTAGCGCGACCCCGGCGAGCTCAAGCAGGGTCGGTGCAACATCGATGAGCTGCACTGGATCGGCGCGCACCGCCGGCTCTCTGCCCGGACCGTGCAGGACGAGAGGAACGCGAATCTGCTCTTCATAGAGGTTGGTGCCGTGCAGGCTCTCGCCGTGATCGTTGAAGGCCTCACCGTGATCGGCGGTGATGATCAGCTGGGCCTCGGGTCGCTCGGCCTCAAGGAAGCGCAGCAAGCGCCCAAGCGCGGCGTCTACGACGACCAGCTCCTGGTCGTAGCGATCGACGGCAGTGTTGCCGAAGGCGGGGGCGCCGCCGGCTTGATACGGCTCGTGCGGCTCGAAGACGTGCAGCCACACAAAGGCTCGCTGCGGTCGGAAGGTGGCCAAGAACTTGATCGCTTCATCGACGCTCTGGTCGGCGCTGATGTAGTCGCAGCGAACGTGCTGAAAGCCGAAGTGTTCCTGGCGATACGGCGCCATGATCGCTGGATCGGTCACTGAGACAGCCGGTGGATAGATCGCTGCCGTCGTATAGCCAGCGGCCGTCAGCGCCTGAGCCACCGTCGGCAGGTGCAGCCCCGGCAGCATCCGACTAAGCGGCCCGAAGTAGCGGCCGGTGAGCAGCGATGCGATCGAAAACGAGGTGTGCGGCGCCTGGGCGTAGGCCCGGGTAAAGCGCAGGCCACGCCGCGCCAGGCGGTCGATGACCGGTGTGGTAGGCCGCGGGTAGCCGTAGGCCCCGACGTGCTCGGCTCGCAGACTGTCGATGGTGAACAGCACCAAGGTCGAGCGCGGCCGGCGGCCCACCTGCGAAAACAGGCGCAGCTCAGCGTCGCTGGGAGGAGCCGGGAAACAGGCGGTCAGGCCAAGCAGGCTCAGGGTGAGCGGGAGGAGAGCCGCTCCTTGCAGCCGCACGCGTCGCTGCCGCTACGGGGCCAGCCGTCGCGAGCGCAGGCTCAGACCGCTCGCCGAGCTGACACTATAGAGCAGCAGCGCCCCGCCCCCTGCGCTCTCCGCCAGCGGTAGCAGCTCATGGCCGGTGGCCGCGACCGCACCCAAGGCCAGCCGCAGTGGCGGCTGACTGCTGGTGTCGGAGAGCGAGATCTGCGTCGCAAACAGCTCGCGGCCAGTCGGCGTCTCTTCTGCCGTCACGACCCACAGCCGGTCGGCCGTGAGCCACAGCGAGCGCAGGCGGACCACCGTGCCCTGACTGTAGAAGCGCTTCTCAAAGCGCCAGCCCATGCGCCCGGCGTCCATGCCGATGACGCGGCCGGCTGCACCATCGACAATCAGCAGCGTGTCGCCGCGCCGCAGCAGCTCGCGCGTGTCGCTGTCGCCACCGGGAGGTGGCACCGTGCCAATCACCGGCAGCGCATCAGCCGGCGCATCGGGGACCCGCAGCACCTGGCGAGCCACCGCCAGGTAGTCGCCATCCGGCTGATGCAGGAACAGCGTGGCATCGGCAGCGGCCGGCACGCGGCGACTGCGGACCACCTGGCCCTGCCCATCCAGCGTCAGCAGCAGGGCATGTCCCTCGCGGGGGCAGCGCAGCAGCGCCTGGATCTTATCGCCATCCGCTTGCAACAACGCCGGCCCTGTCTGCGTACACGGCAGCGGCAATGGAACGTGGAGTACCGTCGCTGTCTGGGCGGTTTCGTCGGCGGCGCTGGCTGCCAGGGTGGTCGCACGAAGATGCAAAGTCTTTGCATCTAGAGCTGGCGTAGTGCCTGGGCCAGACAGCAGTGCTTCAAAGAGCTGGCCGGCTACGATGGCGCTGCTGGCGGCACGCGGCACAAAGGTTGGTGACGCGGCTTCTCCGGTCGTGGCTAGCACGGCATAGGGCCGATCCTCGCTGCGGCGAGTCCAGACTTGATAGCTGGCCGGCTGCGCGGGTCCGGCGGCGGGCGAGGGCGTAGCCCGCGAGATCCACCACTCTGCTGCTGGGGCTGGGGCCAGCGTCTTTTCCGTCTCGGCCTCGCGATCGGTGGGCGGCCGCGACTGGGGCACGCGCGGCTGGCAAGCCGGCGTGGCCAGGGTGAGCAGGGACAGAAATCCAGCGGAGAGCAGCGATGTTTTCATGGCAGAGGACGCGGGCGATGGAGTCAGTGCACGAGGCCGGTGCGCGGCGAAGGATAGATCGAGCTGCCAGGCTGACTGCGCAGGGCCGCCTCGATGGCGCGAATCCGCTCTTCGGCGAGTCGCTGCCGGGCGATGTCGCCGCGCTGCAGATAGATGTTGCGCAGGTTGGCCAGCATGCGCGAAAGGATGGCGTGCTTGGGCGCTGGCTTGACCTCGTCGGGGCGCGGTGGGCGGCGCTGGCCGTAGACGCGGGCAATCAGATCCGCCAGGCCACCGATGGTCATCGCCCGGCCGTTGAAGGGATCGATCAGCACCGACTGTTTGCCATCGGCACGCAGCAGGAAGTGGCCAGGAAAGGACACCCCACTTAGCGGCACCGCAAGGCGACGCGCGACCTCCATCGCCACCACCGCCAACGAGATGGGAATCCCCAAGCGGCGGCTGAGCACTTCGTTGAGGAAGCTGTTGCGCGGGTCGTCGTATTCGTCGGTGTTGCCGGCGAAGCCCTGCTCATCGATCAGGTACTGCACCAGGGCGACCGCTCGCGCCGTGCCATCAACCAAGCCGTGGAGCGCTGGCTCGGCCGCAGTCGCTAGCTGATCGAGCTGGCGCAGCGTCGCATCGATGTCGAGCTCTGGGTACTCCGGCGCGGCGATGAGCAGAGCGGCCTGACCCAGATCGATCTCGTCATCGGGACGTGCTACGTGGTGCGCAAACAGCGCCACGTGCAGACTGCTATCAAGGGGATCCATACGAGGGTGGAACCAGACGGGGCTTGCCGGCGGGAGGGCGGTTACTTGGCTTTGGCGGAGGGGCCTTCGGTCAAGCGATAGCCGGTCATCACCGAGGGGATGATGACCATCTCGCGGTGGCGCTCGATGACCTCGCCGGAGGAGTTGGCGATCTCAACGCGCGTCAGGGCCATGCTGATGACCTCACCGGTGTTGGGGCGCACGGTGGCGACATAGCCGGTCAGGTGATGGCCGTTCTCAAAGTCAAAAGTGACCCGGTGGCTAACCAGATCGCGCAGGCTTTGGCTCGTAGACATGCGCCTCTT
>CAZVMD010000465.1:0-4426 GCA_964628555.1 uncultured Myxococcales bacterium
TGTTTTCCACAAGAATCTTCAGCTTGCTATGCGGAAATGGCAGGTTTGTCACATGGTGGCGAAGCTCTTCTTTCACACAGGCGCTCTGTAGCCAATACGTGGATTCAGCGGGCACGATAGGGTGATAACTCAGCTCGGCAGACGCCTCGGGGAGCGTGAACATGGGCGACATATGCAGATTTCGCCACGAGCTTGGCTTCGCCTGGCCGGGGGGCGTGCAGAGGCACTTGCAGAGCTTCATTGCCAGCGCCTTGTTGCCGATCTGGCGATTGTTGTGATCGAGAGGATCATCGTCGCTCAGGCCAGCTAGAGCGGGCAGCCGCGGGGGGCTGAGGGCGCGAGCAGGCCCCGGGCGGGACGACGCGACTCGCAGCACCTTGGCCGGCTGCACCGGCGAGTCGGATGGCTGCAGCGCGACGCGGTCAGCCCGCGGTTTTTGCCGGCCGCTCTCCGATAGCGTCGGCACCGGGGGCAGGACGCCTGGCGGCAGCCACGGGCCCGGCTGGCTGACCTGGGGGCTGACCGCGGGCGGAGCGGTGGGTAGGGGCAGCTTTCGCGCCAGGCTGACCTGCGACTCGGGCTCGGGGAGCGGCGCGGGCTCGGGCTCCGGCGGCGCGACGGGGGGCGAAGGTCGCTGGACCGGCGGCGCGGTGGGCGATGGGGGCGGCAGCGAGGCGACAACCGGCGGTGGCTGGGAAGGCAGTCCCAGCACCGTACGAGCCCAGCTGAGCGTCTGCTGCCCCGCCAGCGGGCGCGCGTGGCCGTAAGCGGCTGAGCCCAGGAACGAGACGGGGATCAGGGCCGCCCAGGCGAAGCGCCGGAGGGATGCGAGGAGGCGCGAGGCAGCAAAGGCATCCCGCAGTGCGTGGCTAAGCTCGGCCACCGAGCTATACCGCTGCTCACGCTCGCACTTGAGCGCTTTGGTAAACACCGCTTTGACCTTGTCGCCATAGGGTAGTCCGGCAATCAACTGCTTAATAGTTGACTCCCGGGAAGACAGCCGCAGCTTCGAACCGGTTAACGCAATAAGCGTCACAAGTGCGAGGCTAAATACATCTGCCCGGCGATCAGGAGTGACTTTTGCCTCATAATCAATGCACTCTGGTGCCGCATAATTTAGGTTGCCAGCGATTGGTTGATTTCCACTGAAATATTGATGTTCAAATAGAGTTAAATCAAAATCAATCAAATAGACTCGACCATTGTGGTCGAACAGGATATTTCTTGGCCAGATATCGCGATGCGCCTTGCAGCGGGTGTATTCGCCATCAATGGGGACGAGGGTGTCGTGTGCGAACTGCAGCGCTGCGGCGATGTCCGCAAACCAGCTCAGCAAGTCACTGCAGGGGATCGAGCCCTGCTGCATCCGGTCCTGCAGCGTGCCGCCCTGCATGTACTGCATCGGAAAGAGCAGATACCCGTCGAGCTCCTGCGGCTCGCTGAGCAGCGAGACGATGTTGGGGTGGCGCAGCTGCCACATCAGCTGGGCTCCGCGGCGGAAGCGTTCACGCGTTGCGGGGGCTTGGTGCTGCGGCTTGAGGATCTTGAGCGCGACCCGCCGCTCCTCGTGGCTGGCTCCGGGCTGCCCGCGGTCGAGGGCCAGCCAGACATCCGCCACGCTGCCGCTGCCCAGGTGTTCGCGCAGCTCATAGCGGCCACCCAGCACCATGCCGGCTTGTAGACGCGCCGCGGGCTTCAGCCGAGCGCGCAGGTCGCGCAGCTCGGTCTCGATCTCCGAGGAGCCTCCGGGGTGGGTCTTAAGGACGTTGAGCGCGGTCTGCAGCTCGCGCTGCCGCCGCTTTAACTGCTGCAGCTCGGGGCTGCAGGGCGCCGATTCGTCCAACTTCTCCCACAGCTCGGTCAGCGCCTCTAGCTGCGGACCATAGTGCGTGCGCAGCACCTCCCAGAGCTGGCTGTGAAGGGCCAGATCCAGCAGGGCGATGATCCGGGCCTCCAGGCTGCCGCCAGACGGCACTTTCTGGCGGAACTGCGGCAGGTGATCGAGCAACAGGAGATCAAACTCAGCAGCGGTGGGCGTCACGCAGAGGAGCACCTGGCGCAGCACCGCAGCGGGTGGAGAGGTCTGTGGCACGTTGTTCATCGGGCCCCCTTTCAGCAGGTCATGCACCCGACTGGGCCGGGTCTGCTGCCTGCTTGGAGGTACGCAGCCAGGGAAAAGTTCCTGACGTGTCGAGCTCGATGAACTATCAAGGCGGCTTTGCTCGGGGCAGCGCCAAGGGATCGAGCCGAGATCCGTAGCCGACAGCGCGCCGGGGAGGACCCAGCAGTGGTGAGCTTCTGGTACGAGGTCCGATCGCTGCCCTGCCGGATGCCTACCGGACTGCGCTGGTCAGTACCCGCGACAAAGCTCGCAGGCCGGTCGGCGGCCTGGGGTCTGTGGCGGATGCTCGCGGTGGCCAGCCCCTTCGCGCTGCTGGCCTACTCGTCGCCGGGCACGAGCGCATCCCGCTCGTCGCTCTAGCCGCGTGGGCGTGGAAAAATTCGGCTCGCCACCGCGACCCTGGATTACGATGCAGCCTCCTATCATGAGCGCTTCTGGAGACGACAAGAGTCGGTTGGATGGGGCGGCAGCGGTCCTGCCGCGTGGGCCACGGCTGCGCATCCTGTGCGTCAATGACGTGTACTCGCTGGAGAACCTGCCGCGGCTCAAGAGCTTGGTCGATGCGGAGCGCCGCCGCGAGCCGGCGGATTGCATGCTGGTGACGCTGGCCGGGGACTTTGTCGCCCCGAGCATGCTGTCGAGCCTGGACAAAGGGCGCGGCATGGTCGATGCGCTAAACACCATCGGTGTCACCCATGTCTGCTTCGGCAATCACGAAGACGACATCCCGCTCGAAGAGCTGCAGCAGCGGGTGCGCGAGCTGTCCGGCGTGTGGCTCAACAGCAACATCATGGGCTTTGAGCCGCCGCTGCCGGCCTATGACCTGGTCGAGGTGGCGGCGCCGGGTGGGCGCAGCGTGCGGGTCGGCCTGCTGGGCGTGGTGATGCACAACGGCTCGGAGTATCGCCGGCCACCCTTTGGCGGCGGCACCATCGAGCCAGCCAATCAGACGGTGGAGCGCATCGCGGACTACCTACTTTCGCATCATGCCTGCAGCGTGGTGATTCCGCTGACCCATCAGGACATCGAGCTCGATCGCGAGCTCTTGCAGGCGCTGCCCTCCCACTTGGCGGCGGCGCTGCCGCTCCTGATCGGTGGCCACGAGCACCGCGTGTACCTGGAGCAGGTGGCAGGCATTCACCTCATCAAGGCCGGCAGCGACGCCGAGCACGCCGCGGTGGTCGAGCTTGTCTGGCCGGCCCAGCCGCCCGTGGCCGGGGCGGTGGATGCGCCGCAGGTGACGGTCACGCTGCGCAACGTCAAAGACTATCCCGAGGACGAGGCGCTGCGGGCCCGTGTCAATGCGCGCCTGCAGGCGGTGCGCGAGCTAGAGGCGGCGACCCTGCTGCTGTTGCCGCCGGGACAGGTGCTGTCGTCGATTGGTACGCGGCAGCAGCAGACCTCGCTGTCGACGCTGCTCAGCTCGCGCCTGCGCGATGCCGAGTCGGCCGAGGGCTGCCTGATGAACGGGGGTGGCATCCGCGGCAACCGCGAGTATCGCGAGCGCTTCACCTACGGCGATCTCAAGGCCGAGGTGCCGTTCGACAACGAGCTAGTGGTGGCGGTGATCCCCGGCCGCGTGCTGCGCGACGCGATTCGCAGCACGCGCAGCAAGTCGCCGCAGGGCTCGGGAGCCTATCTGCACGTCGACGATCAGATGCAGGTGCAGGAGCCCGAGCACGAGCTGGTGCGGGTCGCCGGCGCGCCGATCGATCTGGATCGCGGCTATCGCATCGCGCTGGTGCGCAACCTGCTGACCGGCATGGATCGCATCGAGCCGCTGATCGACTATGCCCAGGCCCATCCCGAGCGGCTGCCGCCCGAGGGCAGCGGGCGCGAGGTGAAGGTGGCGCTGGTCGATGCCTTCTCCAAAGATCTGTTCGCGCAGCTTGGCCACTTCGAGCTTCTGGACACCGATCGCGACGGCACGCTGTCCAAGAGCGAGCTCGCAGCGGCGCTCTCACAGCTGACCTCGGCCCCGGCTTCGCCGATCACCGTCGACCTCTTGCTGCGGGCCATCGATGAAAACGCCGATGGCGTGATCACCCGCAGCGAAGCCGAGCGGCTGCGGCGCTAGCGCGTGCCATCGTCAGCCAGCGGGGCGCCCGTCCTACGCCGCTTGCATCACGCACGCGCCGACGTGCCCATCATCGGAGGAGCCGCACAGCAGCAAGCGCGACGGCGAGCCGCGATGTCGGCGGTGAAGTAGCTGGGCGCCGATGCCGAGCATGACCCCACCAGCCGAGGCCCCCAGATCGCCGAAGGACTCCCCGGCCATGGTCTTGGCAAAGGGCTCTGGCATAA
>CAZVMD010000466.1:0-4422 GCA_964628555.1 uncultured Myxococcales bacterium
GCTTCGACTTCCCCAGCGTGCCGCACGGCACCTACACCATCACCGTCACCTACGAAGGCATGCGGCCGATCAAGCGCAAGGCCCGCGTCGAGCTCGGGGAGACGCAGAACATCCGCATCGCCTTCTCGGCCGAGCTGGCCGCCAGCGAGACGACGACCATCGTCGAAGAGCGCAAGCGTATCGACGCCGACAAGGTGTCGACCGGCCGCGTCCTGAAGGCCGAAGATCAGGGCAAGATCGCCACCGCCCGCAGCTATCAGAGCGTCGTACAACAGCTGCCTGGCGTCGTCGGCACCGGCAACCCGGTGATGGCCGGCGGCAGCTCGCGCCACAACCGCTACTTGGTGGACGGCCTGGATATCACCGATCCGGTGACCAACACCTTTTCGGCCAACTTCAACTTCGACGCCATCGCCCAGATCGATACCCAGCTCTTGGCGATCGACGCGCAGTACAACTCGCTGGGCGGCGTCATCAACCTGATCACCAAGCGCGGCTCGGATCAGTTCCACGCCGACGCCAGCTTCTATCTGAACCATCAGGCGCTGTCCTCTGGAGCGCGGGCCGGCGCCCAGCTTTACGAGGGCAAGCTCGACGATCAGAGCGATCCGCGGCCGCCCAATGCCTCGTACCAGGCCAACCTGAACCTGTCGGGACCGCTGATCAAGCAGAAGCTGTGGTTCTATCTGTCGACGGAAGTCCGCTACAACCTCAGCTCGGTGGTGCCGGGGCCACCGCTCAATGTGCAGCACGATGCGCGCGTGTTCTTGGGCGTCTATCCGCGCCTGAAGCTGACCTTCCAGCCGGCCGCCCGCCACCGCCTAGAGCTGTCGATCAACAGCGACCCCGCGACGATCAGCAACGCCCAGCAGGCCAATACCTTCACCAACGAGGCCGAGTACACGCAGAAGCAGGGCGGCCTGTTTGGCGTCCTCAACTACGACTACTTCGTCCGCGACAACCTGATCTTCGGCGTGCAGGCCGGTCTGTCTTGGAACCGCCTCGAGATCTCAGCTGCCAACCTCGACTACACCAACTCGAACTACTTCGATCGCAACAGCACGGTTCGCTGGAACGCAGCGCAGGCCTCGCGGCTGCAGGATGATCAGCGCTGGCGCTATCAGCTCGACCCGACGGTGACCTGGGTCAAAAAGGGCTGGCTCGGCGAGCACACCGTCAAGTTCGGCGCCCAGCTAGCCTACCTGTATCGCTATCGCTACATCGCCACTGGCGGTAACTCGACCTACACCGACGATACCGGCCAGGCCATGGATGCCGGCGCCTTGGTGCGCGATGGCACCTCGACCGAGCGCCCGTACGGCTGCAACCCCCTGGCCCCCAATCCCCGCGCGGGCTCGCTGGCAACGCCGTGCTACCAGGCCAGCTTCTACGATCCGGCGCTGGTGCTGCATCAGCAGGGCTTCGGCATCGGCGGCTTCATTCAGGACATGTGGAAGCCGACCACCTGGCTGACCATCGTGCCTGGCATGCGCATCGACTACGGCCAGACCAAAAACTCGCAGAACCAGATCGTTCAAAACCTGCTCGGCTTCGGCCCGCGCCTGGGCATCAACATCGACCTGACCCGCGACGGCAAGACGGTCTTCAAGTTTGCCTATGGTCGCGCCAACGAGACGCTGTCGCTGCTGTCGACCTCGTCGGCCGATGCGCGCCAGTTCACCAGCACCTGGCAGTGGAACCGCACCTCCAGCCGCTTCGATCGCTTTGTCACGTCGTCGGGTGGCGCCAAGGGCTACGACCTGACCGGCCGCTGCGAAGACGGCAGCGTCAGCCCCGACTGCGGCAACGCGCGGCTCTCGCTGACCCCGCCGCGCGCTGACTTCGTCACTGTCAGCCTGGATCGCGAGATCGCCGCCAACATCATCGGCAGCGTCAGCTTTACCCACCGCATGCTGTCGTTTATGTGGGACGACATCGAGGTCAACGCCCGCACCTCGCTCGACGGCGGCGCCTACGCCGACTTCGGCGACAAGCGCTACGGCAGCATCTACGCCTATCGCCCGGTCAAAGAGGCGTTCCGCCGCTACAGCGGCCTGGACTTCGTGATCAGCGGCAACCCGACGCCCAACTGGAGCGCCTTTATCGCCTATACGCTGTCCTGGCTGGATGGCACCAGCGACGATCAGATCACGGCGTTCCGCGACGACCCGCCGCGCGACTTCCGCTACTACGGCTTCCTCGGCGACGATCGGCGCCACTCGCTGAAGATCAACGGCAGCTACACCTGGCGCGGCCTGACGCTCGGCACCAACATCGTGTACTTCAGCGGCGGCCCGGTGACGCGCCTCTACCTGGCGCAGAACGGCTATGTCGTGCGCTACGGCTGGCGCGGCGTCGATCCCAACGCCGATCCCAACGACATCCGCAAGTGGACCGAGCTACGCACGCCCGACACGCTGGGCATCGATGTCCGCGCGCAGTACGACATCCTCGATCCCTTCCGCAGCCGAGTCGGCAATCATCGCCTGTCGTTCATCGTCGATGTCTTCAACGCCCTCGACCTGTCCGTCCCCACCGGCTTCGAGACCAACAACGCCTCGACCTACGGCAACGTCTCGAACCGCCAGGTCCCGCTGCGCGTCCAGCTTGGCGCGCGCTACCAGTACTAATTCACTCGCCCGCCCCGCTCTGCCGCTCGCCCCTGCTCCCTGTCCGGCCGCTCGCCACTGGGGTCTGGCTGGTCGGCTTGGTACGGTGCAGGCCGCAACACCCCCGCGATGGTGCTTGCTACGCTCGTAGGATGCAGTTCTTGGCTGGCCTTCGCTCCCTGGCCTTGGGTGTGTCGCTGCTGCTGCTCGCCTGCGGTGGCTCCCCCATCGATCTTCCGGCGCTGCCCGGCGATCCGCTGCGCGAGTGCATGATGTCGACCCTGCCCCGCTTGACGGTCGTGGGAAATCAGCTGCAGGCGCGCTGCGCTGATCGGCTGGTCAGTGTGCGGCTCAAGGGCATCAACCGCTCGGGGCTGCAGCACAAAAACGGCCTGGCCCTAGCCGGCTTCGGCAGCGATCCTAGCGTCGAGCTTCGGCGCTGGCGCGACGAGTGGCTGGTCTCGATCATCCGCCTGCCCTTCGCCCAGAGCTACTACACGACCTATGCCGAGGCGCCGCAGTATCGCGCGGGCATCGCCGCGATCATCGAGGCGGCCGGTCGCTTGGGCCTGTACGTGATGCTGGAGCTACACGGCTACGACGAGAACAACCTCGGCATCGCCCAGCCGGATCCCAGCAGCACGCCGGCGCTGTGGGCGGACCTGGCCAAGACCTATGGCGCGATGCCGCACGTGCTGTTCGACATCTGGAACGAGCCGCACAGCGTGTCCTGGTCGGTGTGGAAGCAGAATGCCGAGCGCATCCTCCGCGCCATTCGCGACGCCGGCGCCAGCGAGTCGCTGGTAGTGATCGGTGGGCTCGACTGGGCCTACGATCTGTCGCCGCTCGCCGAGCCGCAGAACCGCATCACCGATCTGGGGCCGATCGTCTATGCCACGCATCCCTATCCCTGGAAGAAGACGCCGCCGACCACGGCCGTCGACTGGGAGGAAAAGTTTGGCCAGATCGCGACGCAGCTACCGGTGATGGTCAGCGAGTTCGGCGCGGACGAGACGAACAGCCTGCCGGTCGGCCTGGGCAGCAAGGCAGCGGCGCAGGCCTGGCTGACCGCGCTGCTTGACTATGTCGATAGCAAGGGGCTGTCGGCGCTGGCCTGGTCGGGCGGCGATCTACCGCACTTGTGCCTAGGCCAGAGCGGCGGACCCGTAGTCTTACCGAGCAACCCACCGGACCCGGGACGCCCGACGGAGCCGTTTGGTCAGGTGGTGCAGGCCTGGCTGAAGAAGCCCCTGTGAGCGCGCCGCGCGCTCCGCAGATTTCTGAGACCGGCGCCGCATCGCCCGTCGAGAGCGCCGACCACAGACGGCTGGCATCGCGTGTGCATTCGGCTTAGCGTCAGCTGTCACGAGGTGTCCTATGTTGCCGCGTCCGCCGCTTCCCGCCCTGCCTCCCGTTGCCGCTCGCTCCCGCCACCGCCTGGCTCCGCCGCTTTTCTGCGCGGCGCTGGCGGTGCTGACCACGCTCGTCACCGGCTGTCCCGGCATGATGCCGGCGCCGCCCATCGAGCCGCTGGCGCCGCCGCTCTCGGGCCAGGGCTTTCAGCTCAAGACGCAGCCGATCAGCGTCGAGGCCGGGCAAGAGAACCAGGACTGCTATTTCTTCCGCGTGCCAGAGAGTGCGGACGTCTTCGTCCACCGCATCGTGCTGCGCCAGCGCACCGGCTCGCATCACCTCAACGTGTTTCGCGTCGGGACGCTCAAGGGCCTGCGCGGCGACAACGGCGAGGTGGTCAAGGGCGGCAACGATCAGAAAAACCCCTGCTGGGTCAGCAGCAACTGGTCTGACTGGCCGC
>CAZVMD010000467.1:0-4416 GCA_964628555.1 uncultured Myxococcales bacterium
CCGCGCAGATAGCCGCGGAAAAAATCGAAGTCGGCTTTGACGAAGGCCGACGACAGATAGGGAGCGCGGGCCCGCACCAGATGCCAGCGCAGATAGGCCTGCAGGTTGGCCAGCGGCTCGCTCGCAAGAAGCTGCGACAGCGACGTAAAGAACTTCGGCTCGGTGACATTGAGCTCGGCGATGTTCGCGGCTCCGACGCTGCTCAGGTAGTCATTCCAGCGAAACTGCGGCGTCAGCGCCTGTAGCTCGCCGACCTTCATCTTGTGATAGACCTTGTACGGATCGCGCTTCTCGACGCGGGTCAGAGACACCTTGGCCAGCCCCGTCTCTAGCCGCATCACCGTCGCTGCTTCGGCATCGGCCTGCGCCTTCGGCAGCCCGGACAGCTGCAGCATCTGCGCGATATGCGCCTGATAACGCGCTCGCGTCTCTGCCGACTTCGCATCGGTCTTGGTGTAGTAGTCGCGATCGGGCAGGCCGAGGCCAGCCGCCGTTGCCCAGGCAATCACCTGCTCAGAGTTGCCGGGATCTTGATCGGCGCCAAAGCCGAACAGCGGCGAGGTGTGGCCGGTCGGCAGCCGCTCATGCAGCGCGCCCAGAAAGCGCGGCAGATCTTCCTTGCGACGCAGCCCGGCAATCGCCGCCAGGTCGGCGGCCAGCGCCTTCTCGCCGCGCGCCTCCACCGCGGCTTCATTCATGCAGGCTGCGAAGTAGTCGCCAATCTTCGCTCGCGCCGCCTGCGTCGCCGGGCTCTTGGCTGCCGCTGCAGCGGTCGTCGCGTTTGCCGCTCCGCGACTGGCTTCTTCCAACAGCCCCCACAGGAACTGCTGGTTCTCGTCGTACAGCTTGCCGTAGACCGTCCAGCGGGCCTGGTCCGCCGGCACCGGATTCTTCTGCATCCAGCCGCCGCATGAGTAGCGATAAAAGTCGGTGCAGGGATCGACGCTCCGATCCATAAATGCCGGTTCCAGGCTCGGGGTGTACGGCAGGCTGGTGAAGGGGCGCTTCTCGGCCGCCTTTGGGCTCTCAGCGGTAGCGGGGACCGCGACTTGTGGCTTAGCCCCGCTCTGCGCTGGATCGGCAGCGACGTGAACAGCCGCCAGGGAGCCAGCCAGGCAGGTGGCGGACGACAGGATAAGAATCGAGCGACGATCGCGTGTGTTCATGGGCGAGGTATAGCAAATTCATCCGCCCGGCAATTCCATGGGAACCTACAATGGTCGCGATTCATGCCCCGCATCACGTTTGATCCCATCGATATGAGCATCGACTGTCCCAACGGTGAGACCGTATTTTCGGCCGCCCGAAGGCAGGGCGTGCCCGTCCCCACCGCCTGCGTTGGCCGCGGGACCTGCGGCCTGTGCCGCGTCAAAGTCATCGCCGGTGAGGCCCATCTGCCGCCGGTCAGCGAGGTCGAAAAGCGCCACCTCGGCAACACCTACTTCATCACCAAGCTGCGCCTGTCCTGTCAGCTGCAGGTGACTGGGGACGTGACCCTCTCAATTCCCGATGCGCCGCGTGGTGCCAAGCTCTTGCCGCTCGGGTTTAGCCCGGGCGCCGGGCGCGGCAAGCGATGAGCCACCGCCCTGCCCCGCAGCAGCGGTCCCGCACCGCTCTGATCTGGCTCGCCCTGGTCTGGCTCGACCTAGGCTGGCTGCCGCGGCTGCCCGAGGCGCAGGCCGGCGCACCGGAAGAGATCACCCGCCGCGACTATGGCATCTCGGGCTTTAAGACTCCGCCGCGCTGGGAGCTACGGCCGCGCGACCGCGCCAACTATCCGCAGCTTCTGGCCTGGGCCGAGCGCATCCAGGGCAGCGAGCGCGCCGTCATGACCCTGGTTGGCCGCCGCCTGCCCCCCGGCACCAGCCTGGCCCAGTTTGCGGAACAGACGCAGGCCCTGCGCGAGCACGGCCGCATCCAAGGTCTGCGCGTCACCACGCAGCGGGCGGGCCACTGGCCCAGCGGTCAGCGCGTGCAGGTCGATGCCCAGCTAGTGGCCCAGGAAGGTCAGCGCCCGCAGGTCATGCGCCAGTACCTGTATCTCAACCCGCCCTTTGGCTACGTCCTCACCCTCGTCAGCCCCCCCGAGCAAGCCGCCGCCCGACTGCGCGACCTCGACGATACTGCGCAGAACCTCACGCCCCTCCCTCCCGAGCCGCCGGCCAGCCCGCCACCTCCCCTGCCGCCTCCGCCTGCGCCGCCGCCCAGCTAGGCGTGGCCAAGGCAGGCCATAGCTGCGATCCACAGGCGGTCGCCGGATCCTACTTTTCCTACATGCGTCCCTGCGACTGGTGGTATGACAGCCGCACCTTGAACCGAGGAATGAGGAGGGTGCCATGTGGACCAAGGCTGCTGTCCCGCTGTGCGGGCATATGACTGGCAGCACCCCTAGTGATAGGGGGGTGAAGGCTCAGCGACGAGACATTCGTCCGAGTCGGCTACCAGCGCTGATGAGGCCGCTAATCGGCGGCGTGATCGGCGCGGTGCTGGCGATGGGCGGTGTGGCTGAGGCCGGCTCGAAGATCGCGTCGGTGTACTGCAGCAGTGACTTTTCGGTGCAGACCGACGTCAAGCGCAAGCTGGAAGACCTCAAGCTCTTCGACAAGGTCGACTCGATCGACATGAGCTCGACGGCCCCGCCGCTCGCGACACTGGCTGCGTACGATGCGCTGCTCATCTGGGCGGACAGCAGCCGCGGCTGCAGCGACCCCACCGGCATCGGCAACGTCATGGCCCAGTACATCGACGGTGGCGGCGGCGTGGTGCAGGTCCTGCCGTGGTACCTCGGCTACTCGTACTCGAACATCGCCGGCGACTTTTACACCCGCTACGCGCTCGTCAACCAGCTTGGCAGCATGAGCTACTCGCGCGGCGCAACGTTCGGCACCAAGTCCGAGATGCACCCGGTGCTCGACGGTGTCACGTCGGTTAATGCCTCGGGCAACCAGTGCTACCACCGCGCCACGCTCGGCGCCGGTGACCTGCGCAACGGCGGCCGCATTGTCTCGACCTGGGCCGACGGTCGCGGCATGGTGGTGGTCGGCAACCCCAGCAACCACCGCCGTGTCGACCTCAACATGTACGTGTCGAGCACGGACATCGGCTCGCCGGGCTGTCTGGATCCCAAGAGCGATGCCTACAAGCTGATCGGCAACGCGCTGATCTGGGTCGCCAATCCACTGCAGGCCCAGCCGGGCGTGGTCGATTTCGGCGATGTGCCGGCGACGACGACCTCGCTGCCGCAGTACGTCACGGTGACCAACACCGGCAAGGATCCGATCACGCTGTCGGCCGGCTCGCTGTCGCCGGCCAGCACCGAGTTCGTGGTCAACATCAGCGGCACCGGCATGTTCCCCGTCACGCTGAAGAAGGACGAGCAGCTAGCGCTGGAGGTCTTCGCCAAGCCGGCCGCCCCAGGCAAGCGCACGACCTCGTACAAGCTCGACACCTCGACGCCGGGCGCCTTTGGTATCGCCATTCCTCTGTCGGTAAATGGCCTGGGACCGAAGTATCAGGTCGATCCGCAGGTCATCAACTTTGGCGGACTGCCGGTCGGCTCGATGCCGCGCACCCAGATCGTCACGATCAGCAACGCCGGTGGTGGGCTGCTGACGCTGCGCTCGGCCCCAACGATCAGCGACACGACCAACTTCACGCTAGTTGGTCTGCCGTCGATTCCGACCTCGCTGTATTCCGGCGGCTTCGTCTCCTTCGAGGTGAAGTTCAACCCGATGATGGAGCGCGTCCATACCGCGACGCTGTCGATCTATTACAACGACGGAGCTGATCGCACGGCGACCATCAACATCAACGGCTCCTACGGCAAGCCCAAGATCGGCGTGCCAACTGGGACCATCGTGATGACGCCGGTGCGCGTCAACCTCAAGGGCCCCGAGATGCCGCTGACCATCACCAACTCTGGCCTGGCGGACCTCACGGTCTCGGCGGCGACGTTCACCGGTGCCAACGCCGGCGAGTTCAGCGTCCTTAACGCCATCAGCATGGGCACGCCGCTGGTCGTCAAGCCAAACGGCGGCACCGAGACGCTGCGCCTGCAGTGCAACCCCACGGTCACCGGCCTGCGGCAAGCGACGCTGAACATCACCAGCGACGACCCGATGACCGGCATGGCTACAGTCAACCTGAACTGCAACGGCGTCGTCGCCAACTTTGCGCACACCCCCGACAAGATCGACTTCACCCCGGCCCAGCAGACCGGTCAGTGCTCGGCCGCGACGGAAGTGGTGATCAAGAACAGCGGCACCGATGCCCTGCGCGTCCTTTCGGTGGCCTTCATGGGCATGAACGCGGCCTCGTTCTCGCAGCCGATTACCGGCGGTCGCTTCGTCGCGGCCAACAACGGCGAGCTACGCATCCCGGTGAAGTTCTGCCCGAAGGACATCGGCATGCAGACCG
>CAZVMD010000468.1:0-4413 GCA_964628555.1 uncultured Myxococcales bacterium
ACGATGGCCGCCTTGCGGTGATGGCCAAAGCCGGCGTGTGCGCTCTTGTAGGCGATGCCGCCAACGAACAGGGCGACGGCGAGGGCGAGGAAGCTGATCTTGATGCGACGGCGTGTCATGGGACGACTCCTTTGCGGGGTTGGGTTCGCGCGGCGCCGGGCTTGGCGAGCGCTACATCCCTAAGACTGACCGCCGCCTGTAAAGGCTGACTGTGCCGGCGGTAAATTTTTGTAAAGCTGGCGGCTGCCGTTGCTGGCCACCGGGATGGCGGCTGGGCTGAGGATTTTTCGCCAAGCTGCTTTCGCCTTTCTGCAAGGCTGCGCGTGTCTGGGTCTGGCTACCATCGAGAGCTGGACTGGTCTTTTGCCACCAGCCGCCGCAGGGGGAGCCACATGCCGAAGTACACGTCGCAGCGATTGCAGTCGCTTGGCCCAAGTAGGCTGCCGCGAGGCCGGACCCGCGCCGCTAACCATGCGCTGCGGCTCTCGCCGACGCCACACGCGCACCCGATCGACAGTGGGCAGCGACTTAGCATCCTGGCCAAGCTGTTTCACACCCAGTCGTCGGCCTTCACGGGCGGCGGCGAGGTCAGCGATCCGCATGAGCAGGAAGCGGATCAGACGGCGGCCGAGCTGACCAAGAACCAGCCCGGGCCCCTGCCGCGACCGGTGCAGGCGGCGCGGCCCGGCGCGGGGCTTAAGGGTGTCCACCCGACGATCCAGCGAGCGATCAGCGCCGCCGCCGGGCAAGGCGAGCGCCTACCCCAGACGCTGAGCAGCCGCTTTGGCCAGAAGCTGGGGGCGGATCTGTCGTCAGTCCGCGTGCACACCGATGGCCAGGCTGACGCGCTGAACCAGGCACTCAATGCGCGGGCCTTTACCTCGGGGCGCGACGTCTTCTTTCGCCAGGGGCAGTACAGCCCACACACCCCAAGCGGACAGTCGCTGCTAGCGCATGAGCTGACCCACGTGGCGCAGCAGACCGCCGGCCCGTCGACGACGCAGCGCGCGGTGCAGCCGATGGTCCAGCGCTACATCATGCAGATCGGCAAGGACGACAGCTACACCACCGGCATGGTCGAAAAGCTCCAGCAGCAGCACTCGAAGGAGACCTATCTGCAGTTTGGCACCCTGCGAGACTCCGGCGGCAAGCCCTATCGGCCCAAGAAGTTCTCGAAAGACCTGGGGCTTCATACGGATCAGAAGCTGGCCAAGCTGGCTCTGGATGAGCCGGTCCGCATCGTCGGACACGGCAATATCTACGGCAAGATCGGCGGCTATTCCGGCGAGGCCATGGCCCACCTGCTGGTCGAGCTGGGCCTCCCGCTGGAGCACACCGGTGGCATCGATGTACACGGCTGCCTGCCGGCCAGCAGCTACACCGAGAACAAGCAGAAAAAGCAGCCACACATCGTCGAGCTGCAAGACAAGCTGGCCGAGGTCGACATCCATGAGGTGGTGCGCGGCTACGAGCACTGCATCTTCCCCAGCAACATGAACGAGGTGCCCTCCGAGGCCTATCACCTCTACAGCGATGTGGCGATGGTCGCGTTCAGCGATCGAGACGGGAAATGGCAGCTGGATGACGATCAGCTCAAGATCATGAAGGAGACCATGGGCGACAAGGAGTGCTCCAGCTTCTTGGCCGAGAACACTAGCGACGGGAAGAAGCCCAAGGGCAATGGCCTGCAGTTCTACTTCAAGCTGCGCGACTGGATGGAGAGCAAAGGCCTGTTCCTCAAAGCCAAGCTGCGCCGCGCGGACAGCGTGCGCGACAACTCGATCTAGTCTCGCCGGCTGGGTCCGGCTTGTGGCCCCACCTGGTGGCTCTCCCCGCTTGCACCCCTGGCTCGCGGTCTCGCCATCCCCCAACCGCGCAACCGCTGGCTACAGCGCGACCGAAGACGCGTTCTGATCAAACCAGCTCTGGATGTCGGCGATCTCGCCGGTCGGAGCCCCCCACAGCTCGGCCGGAGTGATGTCGCGCAGGCCCCAGGTCTGGGCGCGACCGCGGGTCAGCACGAAGGCCTCGTTGCCCAAGCGACCCAGCACCGCCGGCGCCATGGCGTCCTCTTCATCGTCGAGGCCATAGTCATCATCGCTGCTGCCACCGGGACGGCTGGGCGACGTAGGCGAGGGCGCGGGAAGCTGGGCGCGCTCGCTGACGCGCGGCAGATCGCTGACATCGACTTCGACCAGGCCGTGCTCGCACGACAGCACCAAGCGGTTGTCGACCACCCGCCGCTCGACGAGCAGGATGTTGCCAAGCGGCGAAGCGTAGATCGGCAGCCAGCCTTCCAAGTGACCGGTGCGCGCGATGTCGGCATAGGTCATCAGGTACAGCCGATGATCGTGTAGGCGACGCGCCAGCAGGCCAATCGGCACCGGCACGACCTCAACCACGCCGTAGTCATGCAGCGCGACGATCTGCGAGCCGCCCTGCAGCCAGGTGCCCGGCTGGTGCGGCGTACAGCCGAAGAACACGCTGGTGCCGCCGGTGCCGCGGATGAAGCGACCAATTACCGCTCCGACGTCGAGCGCGTTGCCCGGATGGGCCAAGCGACGATCGCCGTTTAGAACGATGAAGTCATCGCGCAGGGCGTGAATGCTGTCGAAGTGGAACAGGCGCTGCGGCACATCTGGTGAGTCCGGCCAGCGCAGCGCCAGCTTTTCACCGACCCGCAGCGCCGAGCCCGTCGGCGACTGATCCAGCTGCTGCAGCTCCTCGGGAATCGCCAGGTAAATGCGCCCCTGCGAGTTGAGCGCGACGAAGAGCAGGCCGCGCGGCGTCAGGCCTTTTTGCCGCAGAGCGCCAAGCCCGTGGATCAGTCCGAAGGTGTCTGAGTAACTCTCGATGCGCATGACAGGTTCCTTCTACGGGCAGTGGACGAAGGGAAGTGAGACATGACCAGGCTCGGCCGGAGAGCGTGCTTCACTCGACCGCTCCGCCTGGATGCAGGCGAAGGCGCTGCACAGCAGCAGCTTCCACCTCAGCCCTGACAAAGCGCAGCGGGGCATAGCGCAGGTCCTGCCACGCCTCCTGCTGATCGAGAGCGAAGCGGCTGTCGCGCCGACCGTCGTTGCCGAGGGTGAAGTTGACCTCGGCCCGCGGCTGGCCGCGCTCGTCAAAGTGCACGACCATGCGATACAGCGAGCCATCGTGCGAGGCCGAGACGGCGACCGGCCGCCCCTCGCTATCGGCGAGCGAGGACGACGACACATTGACCGTCCCCACCGAGCCATCGACCGGGAAGCTGCCGGCGTGCCAGCCCTCGCCGAGCAGATGATCAAAGCGCGCGGTGTGCAGATCGCGCCAGGCAAAGCTGGTGGCGGACTCGGGCCGAGCCCCGGCGAAGCGACGCTGCAGCCAGTCATAGGCCTCGGCCAAGCCGGCGAGCAGGATCGCCGACTTGTTGCCCTGCAGCACCGAGGTGGTGCCCGGCACATCGCGCAGCGCCAAGCGCAGCGGCTTGTAGGCGAAGGCCGGCTCAGCCTGCCAGATGCGCGACATAAACGGTCCGTAGTCATCGCCGACCGCGCGCTCGGTGACGAAGTGAGCGTAGGCAAAAAAGATCGCCGCCTCGGTGGAGTCGCGCAGCATGCGACGGTCCCACTTCTCCAGGCGGGCGCTCAGCGCCAGCAAGTCGGCGCGGCCCTTGTAGGGATCCAGCGCCGGGTCGCTGCCAATCGCCCGCACCGCGGCAAACAGCGGCGGCAACAGATCCTCGGCAGCCTGGCTGTAGGCGTCGGCCTGCAGCGCTTTCATGTCGTCGGCGCTGATGCGGCCGGGCTTGTCGCGGATCAGCCGGCGAAGCTCGCTCTCGATGCGGGCCGCGCGATCGCCGGGGTCGTAGAAGTTGCCGTAATAAAACGGGTCGTTATCGACGCGCCCATCGCCGGTGAAGCCCCAGGGATCGTTGTTGGCGCTGCACAGATAGCCGCGCTCGGGATCAAGCGCGCTTGGCAGCTCGGCATCCCCCAAGAGCTGGCCAGTCCACAGCGTGCTCGCATCGCGGCCATCCATGATCATCCACGGCATGCGCCCAGCTTTGACCGCATCGCGGCGCGGCACATTGGCGTGGACGCGATAGCGGATGCTCCGTTGATCGGCAGCGATGAGGTTGACGGCGCCGACATCCAGCGTCTGCGCCGCTGCATCCCACTGCTCCAGGCTTGTCGCCTGATCCATGCCCAGGTACATGCGCGCCTCGCGCGTGGCGGCCTGGCCGGTCCAGCGCAGCAGGATCTCGTCGTTGGAGCTGACGAGCAGAAAGCGCGCAACGGGCAGCATCTCATCGGGCAGAAAGACGCCATACTCGCCGACCTCGCCGATGCTGACCTCGCGCACACTGCCAACGCCGTCGCTGGTCGCCGGTGGACCGCCGGCAGTGCGGATGCGGATGCTCTCGCGCCG
>CAZVMD010000469.1:0-4410 GCA_964628555.1 uncultured Myxococcales bacterium
AGACCGCCCAGTCGAGGTAGCGCAGATCGTCGCCGGGGGTGTACTGGCGATGGTCTGCGAACTCGATGCCAGCGCCGGTCTTGCGTGAGCGCCGCTCGGCGCGCAGCCGGCCGGTGAACACCTTCTTGGCGACAATATGCAGGTACTCCAGCTTCTTTAGGAAGGCCTGGTCGAAGCCGCTCTGTGCTGCACTCTGTTCGTCGCGTAGGGCCATGGTCAGCGGGAAGGAAGCTAGACCGCGCGGAGAGGACCCGCTGCCGCCTGAGTCGCCGCGCTCACCGTCGCCAGATCGGCAGCCGTCTCGGGCGTGCGCTCCAAGATGCCGCCGATGATGTCATCGGGATCGATGCCTTCGGCCTGGCCTTCAAAGTTCAGGATCAGGCGATGGCGCAGCGCCGGCCGCGCCACCCGCTGCACGTCGGCGCAGGACGCGGCAAAGCGACCATCGAGCAGCGCCGTCACCTTGGCCCCCAACAGCAGCGCCTGTGCCCCACGTGGCGAAGCACCATAGCGCACGTAGCGCCGCACCGGATCGCGCTCGCCCTTCTGCGCCTTGGCCTCCGGCTTGCCGCTCGTCGGGGTGCTGCTGACATCGGGATGCGTCGCGCGCAGCACGCGGATGGCAAAGTCCTGCACCGAGCGCGCCACCGGCACCTGCCGCACCAGGGCCCGCAGCGCCAAGAGCTCGTCGCCACCGATGACCTTGTGCGCATGCACCGGCCGCTCGCTGGTCGTGCGGTCCAAGATGGTGTGCAGCGCCTGCCGCGAGGGAAACTCGACCTTCAGCTTGAAGAAGAAGCGGTCCAGCTGGGCCTCGGGCAGCGGATAGGTGCCCTCCATTTCGAGCGGGTTCTGCGTCGCCAGGACAAAAAACGGCGAGGGCAGCTGATAGGTCGTCTTGGCCACCGTCACCGTCTGCTCCTGCATCGTCTCTAGCAGCGCCGACTGCGTCTTGGGCGTGGCGCGGTTGATCTCGTCGGCCAGCACGATGTGGGCAAAGATCGGCCCGCGCTGAAACTCAAAGCGCCGTCTCTGCCCGTCGCTGCCCGCCTCTTCGACAAGGACGTTGGTGCCCAGGATGTCGGCCGGCATCAGGTCGGGCGTGAACTGCAGCCGCGAAAACGTCAGGTCCACTGCCTCGGCCAGCGTGCGCACCAGCATCGTCTTGCCCAGCCCCGGCACACCCTCTAGCAGCACGTGGCCGCCGCTCAGCAGGGCCACCAGCACGCCGGTAACGATCTCGTCATGGCCGACGATGACCTCGGCGATGGCGCCGCGCAGCCGCTGCACCTGTACCCGGAAGCGCTCGACCTGCTCGCGCATCTGCTCCGCTGAAAGTCCCGCCCCACCTGCCGCCGTCGTGTCCATATCCGTCTCCCTGGCTCCTCTGCGCGGTCTCTTATATCGCGTCCGGCGCCGCGCGCCCGTGCCCAGCCTCATACTGCAGGCCTCGTTCGCTGCTGATGCTGTCGTGATTTACTCTCGCGGCTTGATCATCTGGAAGTAGCGCTTCACGTAGAACCGATAGCCGGGCGGCACCCGCTGCTGGGTCATCGCGCGCTCTGAGACCGCCGTGTAGTCGCCATACACCTTGCGATACGGCTGCGAGGCAAACCCCTTCTCGGCGGCGCCCAAGATCGTCTCAGAGCGGGTGGGCCCAGCGCCTTCTTTGCCGTAGACGCGGGTCAGGCGGCGCTTGCTGTCGATCTGCGTCACGTCGCCGGTCAGGTTGGGATCGTGCTGCGTCCCCGGACGCTCGCCGCCGGGCTGATTTCCCGACGAGCCTGGCCCAGGATTCTGCCCCTGACCGCCATTTTTCTGACCCTGGCCCGGCCCCATGCCCAGCCCCGGAATAAGCACCGGATCGTTGCCCTGCCCGAGGAGGATCATGCTCTGGCCATCTTTGCCCTGGCCCTCGCCCTCGATCAGCACATCGCTCTCGCCGTCCTTGCCTTGCCCCTGGCCTTGGCCCTGACCTTGGCCCTTGGCGCGGTTCATAAAGTCCTTCATCGAGCCGGACATGCCCTGGCCCTGGCTCTGGCCCTGGCCCTGCTGGCCCTGGCCCTGCCCCTGCTGCCCCTGCTGACCCTGCCCGCCCTGCCCCTGGCTGCTCCGTCCGACGCGGCGCAGCACCTGCTTGATCGAGCCGAGCGCGATCGTCACCGGCCCGCGGCCGCCATTTTGGCCCTGGCCCTGCTGACCCTGCCCCGGCTGCTTCTGGCCGCTCTGTCCCTGGCCGCCGCCCATGCGCCGCAGCTGCTCCTGCAGCCGCTGCATGTCTTCCATCATCTTTTCCAGCGCCTTGCGCTGCTCCGGCGACATGCGATCGAGCTGCTTCTGCATCTCTTCCGCCGCCTTCTGCATATCGCGCTCCAGCTGCTCCAGCTCACGCCGCGCCTGCTCGCGCTCCTGCTTCTCGCGCTCTAGCTGCTCCAGCTCGCGCTGCACTTTCTTGAGCCGCCGCTCGCTCTCTTCATCCTGCGGGTTGTCCTGCAGCTTCTTCTTGAGGCGCCGCTCTTCTTCTTCGAGCTCCTGCGTGCGTCGCGTGCGCTCTTCCTCGCGCGTCTTGCCCTGCCACTGGTCCTTCTGGTTCTTCTCCGCCTGCTCTTGCTGCTTTAGCTCTTGCTCGCGCTTGGCCTGCTCGCGCAGCTGTTCCAGCTCGCGCTGCACTTCTTGCAGGCGACGCTGGGCTTCCTGATCCTGCGGATTTTTTTCCAGCTTTTGCTTTAGGCGGCGCTCTTCTGCCTGCAGCTCGTTCATCCGCCGCGCTCGCTCTTCGGCCTGCGCCTTGTCCTTGGCCTCAGCCTCCTGCGCGGCCTTCGACTTTTCGGCCGCGCTCTGTCGCAGGCCCTGCGCTGCCCGCTCGAAGGCCTTGGCCATGGCCTGGCGGTCGCTCTTTTCTTTTTCGCTCTGGGCCCGCGACAGCGCCTCGCTGGCCAGCTTCTTGAGCTCCGCCTGCGCCTTGGCCAGATCTTCTTTGGCCAGCGCCTGCCCGAGCTCCCGGGTCAGCTTGGCCTCGGACAGCTCATTGCCGGCCTTGCGCAGCTTCTCTTTGAGCTCTTCCAGCGAGCCGTCTTTGCCACGCATGAGCCGCTGCTCAAGCTCCGACAGCTTGTCGAAGGCTTCCTTGCGCGTAAGCTCCCCGCGCTCGACCTGCTGCAAGAGCTTCTGCAGCTCGCGCAGGATGGCGGCAGCTTCCTCGTCGCCGCGCTGCTCGGCATCGGCCAGCAGCCGGGCCAGCTCGTCTTTTTCGGGGGCGATAAGCTCCGGCTCGACGGAAAAGCGCGCCTCGGCAGCGGGCGGCGGCGGTGGCGCGGCCGGCGGGCTGACACTCGGCTGCGGCAGGCGGATCCACAGCACGCCCAGCGTCAGCAGGCCCAGGATCGGAATCCAGCCCAGGCGCTGCGGCCGGACAAACGGCGCGGCCCGGTGCGCCTCGACGCCGCGCGCCGCCTGCTCGGCATCGGCGATGGCCAGCTCGCGCAGTGCGGCTTCCGGTCCCAGCGGCGACGGCGGCGGCGTGCTGCCGACGCCGGCAAACTGCAGCGCCGACGACAAGCGGTCGTACAGGGCATGGCTCTGGTCGATGCGGGCGGCGACCGCGAGCGGCTCGATGCGACGCAGCGCCCCGACGAGCACACCAACGAAGAACAGCCCCAGCCCGGCCAGGCTAAGGCGCAAAAGCTGCGGCTGCGACAGCGCGCCCAGGCGGTAGCTCAGCGTCGCACAGAGGGCCAGTCCAGCGCCGATAAGCAGGCCATAGACACCATGCTGCAGCGCCCGCTGCAGGCGCAGCCGTCGTCGCACCCGCGACAGCGCCGCTACCACTTGGGGCAGCTGCGTCGCCCCCCCCGACAGCACCCGCGACCGCTGCGGCGGTAACGACGCTGAGCCAGGCGTAGACGCAGGGTTGGGCGAGGCGGGACGCGACATCAGTTAGGGTGAGTTTACACAGCGCCGAAGCTATTGACGAGGGAAGGCACGCTGCATATGCTGACCCCGTCTTGTGCTTCCCGAAAGGGGGCGAAACGGTTTCGACGGGGGTGAACTCCGCAGACGGTCGCGTGTCGAGGCTCCGCTACCTCGTAAATCCACCGGAAAAGCAAGAAACGCGAACGATAACGCGTACGCTCTCGCTGCTTAATACCCAGTAAGAGAGCCGCCTCCCTCGGGTAGGGTCCGTGACCCGGGAGGGGGTGTCAAAATAGCCGGGCTAGCGCTCCTTGATGTCCGTCGCTAGGAGGGCGAAACCAAAGACGGAATAGCCCGAAGCGGTGCTAGCCGGTAGGCGCCGCAAAGGGTGAATCAAATACCGGCTACACACGTAGTGGCCCCTGTGAAGCATCTTCGGACCCGGGTTCGACTCCCGGCGCCTCCAACCAAGCCCACCGACGAAAGTCGGTGGGCTTT
>CAZVMD010000470.1:0-4383 GCA_964628555.1 uncultured Myxococcales bacterium
TTGTCGGAAGCTGCCGGCGCTGGTCTGGTCGAGGGCGAGTAGGAGGAGGCTGGAGGCGGCGGTGGCGCCGACGAGGCCCCAGAGGCTGCCTTTGACGAGGCGGGCGAGCTTGGGATCGATGCCGAGGCTGCCGGATGGAGCCGCGGCGTCGGTGGCGCTGGCGAGCTCGGGGCCGCCGCAGGAGAGGTAGGGTTCGCAGGCTTCGGGGGGACGGCGCATGGGGCTGGCGCTGTTGCTGCAGTGGGGGCCGAGGCAGCGATCGAGGAGCTGCTCGGCGGCGGCGCGGGTCTTGGCGAGCAGGGCGTCCTTGTCGCAGCCGGCGCAGTCGACGATCAGGCCGTCGGTCATCTGGCTGTGCTGATCGAAGATCCAGACGTAGACCTTGCCGTCGCTGGTGAGCTCGGTCCAGAGCACGCGGGCCGAGCCTTCGCGGGCCACGATGCGATTGAGCGCATCGAGGCTGAGGCTCTTTATGTGCTGGGTCACGGGCTCGGCGCGGATGCCGCTTTTGCGGGCGACTTCTTCGAGCAGGGGCTGATAAAGCTGCTTCTGTTTTCCGTCGCCGAGGGCGAGGAAAAAGACCTTGTTGTAGGGGGGCGGCGGCTCCTTGACCTCGGTGACCGGCTTGCAATAGATCGGGGTGGCGCTGGGCGAGCTCTCGAAGCTCGGGCGCTCGATGATCTCGGCGGTGCTGAGGGTGAGGGACTCGTCGAGATCGCACTTGTTGCAGAAGCCGTCTTGGTAGGCGGTCTTGCGTGCGGCGTAGTCGTACATCCAGAGGCGGACGCGGACGACCTTGTTCTTTTCCTCGACGCGGCCGCCGAGCAGGACGCCGCGGCCGGGGCCTGGGCAGCGCCCGCTGAGCAGGCGCGCGCACTCTTCGCCCTGGCAGCCCTGCCACTCGGGGGGCACCTTGAGCACGGTGGCGGGGTAGGCGATCGAGCGCAGATAGCGTCGCACCGCCTCAGCACGCTGACTGCTTTGGCTGCAGCCTTGCTTGATGCCCCAGATGTAGACGCGGGGATTGTCGTCGGAGGCCTGCGGCTCAGCGGCGGTGGCCGGCAGCGCAAACAGGCAGAGCAGGGCGAAGGTGAGCGAGCTTAGGAGTCTCATGGGGCACACGTAGCCGAAGGGGAAGCGACCAAGCGGGCGATGGCTCGTCCGAGCTGGGCCCGACGGTGGGCGATGCTGCCCAGCACGGCGCTGCGAATCTGTCGCCGCTCATCGAGCACAAAGGTCGCGGGCAGCGCGAGCGAAGAAGCGAGATAGCGCTGCAGCGCTTCTTCGAGGGTGGCGTCGCTGTACTGCGGCGCCTTGGGCAGGATGCCGCGGTGCTTGAGCAGGAAGGCGCGCATATCGCTGGGCGTGGTGGTCAGCGAGAGGTAGACGAAGCGAACCTTGCCGGCGTGCTCGGCTTCGAGCTGCTCGGCGAAGTCGCGCAGGATGGGAAACTCGCGCAGGCAGGGCTGGCAGTAGTCGGCCCACAGATGCACCACCAGGACCGGGGCCTGCAGCGGGGCCGACTCGTCGCTGCGCAGGGGGCGGAAGTTGGACTCGGCATCGTCCCACAGGAGCAGCTTCTTGAGGTGGGCCTGCAGCGACAGATCCTGCAGCGCTGACTCGGCATCGCGCCGCTCTGGGGGGACGGCGGTCGGGCCGCCTTGCGCGGCACCAGTAGCCAGCGCGGTCTGCAAAAAGAGAGTGAGAAAAAGGAATCCGAGCCAGCGCATTAGCACTCCGTGCGGTAGACGAACACCTTGACGCGGTTCGCCTTGTCGATGGACTCGCCGGGCAGCGGCCGCGCGATGCGCGAGATGTAGCCGCTGAGCTGATCCTGCTTGGACTTGCACGGCAGAGTCATGGGGCCCAGGATGCGAATCTTGGCCGGGATATCGAGCTTCTTGCGCATGAAGTCGATGAGGTCCTGACCGACGAGCTTTGCCTCGCGAAAGGCATCGGGCGTCTCGGCGCGGGGCTGCACCAGAATGACGAAGCGGGTGGTCGGGCGGAAGTGCTTGGGATCGGCAAGCTGCATCAGGCCGCCCTCGCGAATGGGCAGCAGGCTGCCCATGCGGGTATCGCCGCGCAGCATGCAGAAGGCCGGGGCCTGATTTTCCATGAAGGCCAGAGCGTTGACGACCGCCTGAGGCGAGCAGGTCTCGGAGCCTTTTTCACACTCCGAGAGGAAGTCCTTCACGCGCTGATCCGAGCAGTCGAGCCGACCGTACAGGGCCTGAAAGCCCTGGTTGACGGTGTCGCGCAGGCGGACGACCTCGTCATTGACTTCCGCTAGCTGCGAGCGCAGCTCTTGGATCTGGGTCTTCTGCTCTCGCACTTGCTCGCGCAGGGGGCCGACGGCGCAGCTTAAGAGCAGAGGCGATAAGAGCAGGGTGGGAATTACTTGGCGGTGCATTTGATCTGAATCTCACCCGGCAGCCGGGGTAGGCGCAGGAAGGCGCGCAGGGCCTGGGCAAAGTTGCCCTGCAGCTCTTTGCTGACTCCCTTGGCGGCGCGGACTTCGTAGTCGGCGGCGATGGTCAGCGCATAGGAATCGCAGAACTTGGAGCGCGCTTTGGGATCGTTGCTGATCGCCTCACGCAGCGCTGCGAGGGTCTTGTTCTTCTGCTCGCCGCTGAGCGGACCGGCGATGCAGGCGGCCGAGACCTCGACGGGGGTGCAGCTGGGCTTGGCCTTGCCGGGCTTGCTCTTGCCATCGGGGGGGGCGACGAGCTCGGGGGCGGGGCGTCGGCCTTCGCCGTTTTCGCCTGGCGCGCTGGGGCCGGGGCTGCTGGGCGGCGTCGCAGGTGGGACGAGTGGCTTGCCGTTTGCCTCGGGCGGGGTCAGCTCGGCGGCGGTGGTGGGTCCGGCTGGGCTCGGCGAGCCGAGGGGAGCCTTAGGCGCTGCGCTGGGCTGAAGCGGTGCCGGGCCGGAGCGGAGCAGGCGCCAGGTCGCTGTGCCAGCTAGGGCAAAGACCAGGGCTCCGCTGCTGATGAGGAGCCACGGGCGAGGCAGGCCACGTCGCAGGCGCGGTGCCGAGATGCGCTCGCCACTGGTGCGGGCGATGCCGCTCGATAGCACTCCCTCGACGGGCTCTTGCCGACCACTGCGCGGCGGCTGCGTCGAGCGATCGAGGCTGAGGCGATGCGGGCCCGAGCCCGGCGCGGCCAGCGAGCCAGGAGTACCGGAGGCGGTCGGGGTCAGCACACCGCGCTCGGGAGCATCGACGGTCGGGGCAATGCCCCCTTCGCCGGCCGAGCTCGACAGCGCGAGCAGCGCGTCCTGCTCAGGCGTCGAACCGACGCGCGAAAGCGGCACGATCGACACCGACGAGCGTCCGAGGAAGCGGCTGAGCCGATCGCGGACCTGCTGCATGCTCGGCCGCCGCTCGGGATCTTTGGCCAGCATCTCGTGCGTCAGCTGGATGAGCTCCGGCGGCAATCCGGCGTCGATCTTGTCGAGCGGCTCGAACTCCTCGCCGACGATCATCATCATCAGCGGGAAGGTCTCGGGATGATAAAAGGGCAGCCGACCGGCCAGCATCTGGTAGGCGACGACGCCCAGGGCCCAGACGTCGATCTTGGTTGGATCGGTCATCTTGCCGTCGCTGGTGCGCACCTGCTCCGGTGCCATATGGGTCAGCGTGCCGGGCTGCTGCGCTCCCGTCGAGGTATGCGCGCCCTCGGCCGCATCGTCGCCCAGCGCCCCCGGCATGAGCTTGGCCACGCCGAAGTCCATCAGCTTGACCTTGACCCCATCCGGCGAGTCTTCGTCTTCGACCAGCATGATGTTGGCGGGCTTCAGATCGCGGTGGATGATGCCGAGGCGGTGTGCCTCGACGAGACCGCGGGCGACTTGGAACAAGATCGAGACCGAGGCGGTGCCGAGCGCGCGCCCCTTTTCGCGGGCTTCTTTGTACTTGGCGTGCAGCGTCGCGCCGCGCAGAAACTCCATGACGATGAAGGCGACGCCCGTGGGGGTGCGTCCCACATCGAAGACCTGCACGACGTTGGGGTGCTCGAGGCGGCTGATGGCCCGCGCCTCGTTTTCGAAGCGCACCAGCACCTTGTCATTGCTGGCGTGCTTGGGGTGCAGGACCTTGATAGCGAAGGACTTGCGCAGCTTCAGGTGCTCGGCGCGGTACACCGCCCCAAACCCACCACGGCCCACCTCCTCGACGAGCCGATAGGTCCCATCGATCACTTCATCGAGCTGCAGCGGACTTTCGTCCTGAGGGGAAGCGGCAGGCATAGGATCTGCAACTTTTCATTTTCGCGATTTGCCCCCAGGCCAGCAAGCATCTCGGAGCCCTGGCTATGGCCTCTCCCGAGGTGCGTTGCTGTAGGGGCCTGGCGTAGAGCGCAAATTGCCGTTGAGGTCGGCCGA
>CAZVMD010000471.1:0-4361 GCA_964628555.1 uncultured Myxococcales bacterium
GGGTGTCGACATCCAGCGTCTGCTGATTGTCGAACATCCAGTCGTGCATCTCCCAAAACTTGCCCTGATCGTTGGCGCACAGGCCGGCTTCCGAGGCCTTCTGCGCCTTGTCGTGGAAGTCGAGCGGGAAGTCGCGGAACACCACGCGCACCTTGTTGCCGTAGAGCTTGACGACCTCGTCGATGACCTTGCGCCCCTTCGAGCAGAACGGGCACTGGAAGTCGGAAAACTCGACGATGGTGACCTTGGCATCCTGCGGTCCCTTGGCCGGGCCGGTAGCGGCGACCTCGATGCGCGGCGGACGCAGCAGGACCTGCACGTTGGCTTTTTCACGCATCTCCGCCAGCACCGTGCCGACCGCCTCGCGGCGCTTCTCGCCGGTCACGCCCTGGATCAGGATGTCGCGAACTTCTTCAAAGGGCTTCTCGCCCAGCTGACCCAGTCGCGCCTTGTTGGCCTCGAAGAAGGCGCGCGCCTCGGCCTCGCTGACCGTGGGCACGCGGGTCTCGACGGCCTTACGCAGGAAGTCCTCGGCGCTCTGGTTGCCCGCCGCTGCCCCGATCACGCGATCGGTGATCAGGTTTTCCAGCGCCTTCTCGCGCGCTTCGTAAAGCTCGCGGGCCGCCAGCTTGTCGATGTCGCCCATGGTGATGACCTGCTTGCCAATCACCGCGACGACGATCTGCGACTCAAGGACATTCGAGCCGCCGTTGCCACCGCGGGTAGCCGTGCGATTGCAAGCGGACGACGTAAAGACGAGGGCGGCGAGCAGAGGAAAAACCAAAAGAGCGCTGCGTTTCATCAGGGATCCTTTCGCTACGTGGGCGTCAGGGACGGCCACCGTGTCGTAGAAGACTCGCACAAGTCGCAAGCGATGACTAGGTTCGCGTCGTCACAGGGGCCGGCCAGCTTGGCCAACTACAGCTCATCGCTGGCAAACGGCAGCACGTCGCGGATGTGCTCGGCGTCGGTCAGCAGCATCAGCAGGCGATCGATGCCAAGCGCGACACCGGCCGAAGGCGGCATGCCGGCGGCCAAAGCCGACAGAAAGCGCTCGTCCTGCGGATAGACGGGCAGGCCGCGCTCGGCCCGCTTGCCGGCATCGCTCTGCAGGCGACGGCGCTGCTCGTCGGCATCGCACAGCTCGCCGAAGCCGTTGCACAGCTCGACGCCAGCAATATAGGCCTCGAAGCGCTCGACCACCGCCGGGTTGTCGGGGCGCGGCCGGGCCAGCGCACACAGCGGCAGCGGCCAGTCGTACAGCACCACGGGCCGCAGCGGCTCCGTCGGAGACTGCCCAGGCGGCTGCACCAGGCAGGGCTCGACATGGTCGAGAAAGACTGGGAAAAACAGCTCATCCCAGCTCGCCGGCCGCTCGCTCGGCTCGCTGGGTTGGTGGCCGGCAGCGTGCAGGGCCCGACGCAGCTCAGCGACGGTCTCATCGCCGCGCAGGGTGACGCCGGCATAGCGCGACATCGCTTCGCAGACCGACAGCTTGGGCCAGGGCAGGCTCAGGTCTAGCTGGCGACCGCGATAGCTCAAAAGCGGGCGACCATCGCCGCCCGGTCGGGCTGCCGCAAGCTCGGCGCAGAGGGCCGCGACATCGTTGGCCACCGCCTCCCAGCCAGCGAAGGCGCGATACCACTCGAGCATCGTGAACTCGGGGTTGTGATGCGGCCCCGCCTCACCGGCCCGAAAGACCTTGCCCAGCGAAAAGATGCGCCGCAGTCCGCCCGCGAGGAGGCGCTTGCACTGATACTCCGGCGAGGTGATGAGATAGCGTCCGCCCGGCTGGGTCGAAAATGCCGCCAGGTGCAGCTCCAGGCCCGGTGAGGGAACCATGAGCGGCGCTTCGATCTCGATGAAGTCGCGGGCCAGAAAGAAGGCCCGGATCGCGGCGACCAGCGCCGAGCGCTGCGCCAGGCCACGGGCTCGCCGCCGGGCGGCCTGCTGCAGGCGATACCAGTCGCTGCCCGGCGACAGGAAGGCCAGCGCCTCGCTGGGTCGCGAGAGCCGCTGCAAAGACGACACCCGCAGGCGAGGCAGCGCCGGCGGCTGGGCCGACAGCTCCGGCGGGAGAGGGAGGCGCTGCGGCACGATGGCCAGGTAGTCGCCGACTGCGACTTCGGCCTGCTGCGCTGGCGTCAGCTCCAGCCAGGCACTGCTCTCGCCATCGTCGAAGAGCACCGCGCCCGGCGTCTGGTCTTGCTGCGTTACGCGACCGCAGAGCACAGCGCGAGCGTCAGCCATCGGCGGCGCCGCCCAGAACGAGGCCAGACAATCGCTGTACAGCTCAGCGTCCGCGCCCGGATCGGCCAGCGGCCGGAGAGGGGCACTCAAGGCCTAGGCGCGGCCCGAGCGCTCGAGGTAGGTGCCCTCGCGAGTGTCAATCTTGAGGATGTCGCCCTCGTTGACGAACAGCGGCACCTGAATGCTGGCTCCGGTCTCGAGCTTGGCCGGCTTGCTGGCCCCCGTCGCGGTGTCGCCCCGGAAGCCCGGGTCGGTCTCCAGGACCTTAAGCTGCACGTGATTGGGCAGGGTGACCGAGATCGGCCGCTCGTTGTAAAACGTCAGGGCGACGACCAGGTTCTCTTTGAGGAAGCGCCACTCCTCGTCGACGATCTCGGCGGGGACGCTGACCTGATCGTAGGTCTGCTCATCCATAAAGACGAAGCTGTCGTCGCCTTCTTTGTACAGGAACTGGAACTGGCGCTCTTCGACGTTGGCGCCGTCCATCTTCTCGCCTGAGCGGATGTTGCGTTCGATCACGCCACCAGTGAGCAGGTTCTTCATCTTGGTGCGCGTGAAGGCCTGGCCTTTGCCGGGCTTTACGAACTGCGCCTCGACGACAATATAGGGGGCTCCATCGACCATGATCTTGAGCCCTTTGCGCAGGTCCGCCGTATCGTACGTTTGAGCCATTGATGCCTCTATGCAGTGCAGTGGGGGGTGACCGGCAGGGTCGCCAAAAAACGCGCCTTTTTACTGCCCTCTGCTGGTCTCTGTCAATGCGATGGCGTGTCGCGCCTGCATCGTTCGCCGGGCCCTAGGCGGTCCGAAAAACCGTGAAAAATCGTTGCGATGCTCGGGAATAAATTGTTAGGGTGCGCCCCATCATGGGCATCCAACGTGTCCTCGGTTCTGTTGCCTGGAGGCTGGCCTGGCCTGTGGCTGTCGCCGGCCTAGCACTAGGCCAGGTGAGCTGCGATACGCTGCGAGCGCGAGCACGGGCGCAAAAAGGCGTCGAGAAGTATCGCGACGGGGACATCAAGGCTGCCGCTGAGCTGTTCAAGCAAGCGGCCGAGATCGATCCGACCGTCCCGCCGATCATCCTCAACCGTGGCTTCACCTACCTGCAGCTCTATCAGCAGAATCCGCGCAGCAAGGATGGCGCTGAGGCGGCCGAGATCGCCATCAAGTCGTTCAAGCAGTACATGGAGATGCCCGAGCTGAAGCCCGATCAGAAGCAGCGGGCGCGGGACTATCTGCTCCAGACTTTTGTCGATGCGCGGCGCTATGAAGACGCCGTGCTGTTCTTCAAGCCGCAGGTCGAGCGCGAAAACCCGGACCTAGAAGCGCTGACCATCCTCGGCAACATCGCCAAGAGCATCGGCAAGAACGAAGACGCCAGGATGTGGCTTGAGCGTCGCGTCAAGGCCAACCCCAAGGACACCGACGGCTTTGTGGCCTTGGCGATCATGAACTGGGATGAACTGTGTGCCGACAGCCAGTGCCGCACACCGATGGAGCAGCGCAAAGGCCACCTGACGAAGGCGCCGGAGTGGCGCTTCCGCAAGGCCAACGAAGGCATTGATCTGCTCAAGAAAGCGATTGAGCTCTCGCCGCAGGCTCCGACGCCGGTCGTCTACGCCAACCTGCTCCTGCGCGAGCGCTCGTACGCTGCGGCCAGCGATGACCTCAAGCGCATGGATCTGAACCAGGCGACAGGTCTGGTTCGCTTGGCCCTGGCGATGCAGAAAGCGGCAACCGGCGCCGCCGCGGCGCCAGCCGCCCCCGCCAATAACCCCGACGGTGGTGCGCCGGCCGAGCCTGAGATCAAGGTCTGGCAGACCTCGCAGAGCATCGAGGCCTTGAAGTCGGTGGAGACCGCGATGCCGCCGGCCTGTCCGCTGCCGCCGCCGCCGGATCCGAATCCGAAGAAGAGCCGCAAGCCACCGCCGCCGCCGCCGCCAATCACTACCCCCTGCATCATGGCCAGCTATCCGGGCCAGCCGCTGCCCGAAGGCGCCGTGCCCGCCCCAGCAGCCCCCGTGGCACCTGGCGCTCCCCCAGCAGCGACGGCTCCAGCCCCAGCGGCCACGGCAGCGCCGGCAGCCCCAGCGCCGGCGGCGCCCGCCCCG
>CAZVMD010000472.1:0-4337 GCA_964628555.1 uncultured Myxococcales bacterium
AAGAGACCAACTCGATCGGCCCGCGCGCCGAGCCGGAAATCGTCGGCACGCTGCGGCAGCTGATCTTGGCAAAATAAGGCCCTGCAGCCGAGAAGAAGGGAGCATCCATGGCCCGCTATGTCCTTTCGATTGACCAAGGAACGACCGGCAGCACCGTGCTGCTCGTCGATGAGAGCCTCAAGGTGCGGGCGCGCGGCTACGCCGAGTTTCCGCAGATCTATCCCGAGCCCGGCTGGGTCGAGCACGACCCCGAGGAGATCTGGAAGTCGGTCCTCAAGGCCCTGGTCAGCGCGCTGACCGACGGTAAGCCCGGTCCCGACGAGATCGTCGCCATCGGCATCACCAACCAGCGCGAGACCACGCTGTGCATCGACGCCAGCGGCCGACCGCTGCACAACGCTATCGTCTGGCAGGACCGGCGCACCGCCGCGGCCTGCGCGCGCTTGAAGGCGGCCGGCCACGAGGCGCAGGTGCGTGAGCGCACCGGGCTGGTCCTGGATCCCTACTTCTCGGGCACCAAGATGGCCTGGCTGCTCGACAAGCTGCCTGGGCTGCGTGGGCAGGCCGAGGCGGGCCAGGCTCGCTTCGGCACGGTCGATACCTTCCTGATCCATCGCCTAAGCGGCGGTGCGGCCTGGGTCACCGACGGCAGCAACGCCTCGCGCACGCTGCTCTTCGACCTGCAGGCGCGTGAGTTTAGCGATGCGCTGTGCGCTCTGTTTGGCGTGCCCAAGGCCGCGCTGCCGACCCTGGTGCCCAGCCAAGGGGTGTGTGCCACGACGCGCGGCGTCCCCGGCTTGCGCGACGGCATTCCCATCGCTGGCATCGCTGGCGATCAGCAGTCGGCGCTGTTCGGCCAGATCTGCTATCGCCCCGGCGAGGCCAAGTGCACCTATGGCACCGGCGCCTTCCTGCTCATGCAGACCGGCGAGCGGCCTGTGCCGTCGACACGCGGCCTGTTAACCACCCTCGGCTGGCAGCGGCCGGGCGAGACCACCTACGCGCTAGAAGGCAGTGCGTTTATCGCGGGCGCCATGGTGCAGTGGCTGCGCGATGGCCTGGGCATCATCCGGCAAGCGTCCGAGATCGAGGGCCTGGCCCGCTCGGTTCCCGACTCGGGGGGCGTGGTGGCCGTGCCGGCCCTGTCCGGTCTGGGCGCACCGCACTGGCGTCCCGAGGCGCGCGGCCTGCTCTGTGGCCTGACGCGCGGCACGACCCGAGCCCACATCGCGCGCGCCGTGCTGGAAGGCATCGCGCTGCAGAACTGCGATCTGCTGGGCGCCATGGAGGCCGATGCTGGCCTGCGCCTAAGCGCGCTGCGCGTCGACGGCGGCGCAGCGCAAAATGACCTCTTGATGCAGCTTCAGGCCGACCTGCTGGGGGTCGAGATCGTGCGGCCCAAGATGCTAGAGACGACCGCCCTCGGCGCGGCGCTTTTGGCCGGCCTCGGCGTCGGGCTGTGGCCGTCGCTGGATGCCGTGCGCTCGGCCTGGCAGGAAGACCGCCGCTTTCAGCCAAGCATGCCGGCCGCCACCGTGCAGGCCATGAAGGATCGCTGGGCTGAAGCCGTCAAGCGCGCTTGACGATTTCGCGATCGCCGCACACAACCGTGTCCCCCTCCTGCCGATAAGTCGGCGTGCTCTCTTCACAACCCTCGCCTGCTTCCCCGCTCCCGCTCTTTCGCCGAGCGCTGCGCGCGACCGTCCACGCCGCCTTGGACCTGCTGTTTCCCCGTGGCTGCGTGGCCTGTGATGCCCCTGCGCTGCTGCCGCCGCTGCCGTTCTGCGCAAGCTGTGCGGCCACCCTGCAGCCGGTCCAGCCAGCCTATTCCTGTCGTCGCTGTGCCATGCCAGAAGCGACGCCCTGTGGCGTGCGGCGGTCCTGTCGTCACTGCGCTGCGTGGCCGCCCGAGCTGTCTGCGGTGACAGCGCCCTTTGAGTACGGCGGCGCCCTGGCCGAGGCGATCATCCGTCTGAAGTGGGGCGAGCGCGACGATCTGGCTCAGCCGCTCGGCGAGCTTCTGCAGCCGCTTCTGGGGCCGCTGCTTTCGCGCTGTGATGTCGTCGTGCCGGTTCCCCTGCATGCGCGGCGAAGGCGCGAGCGCGGCTACAACCAAGCGTGTCTGTTGGCGCGGGCGGGCTTGGCCGGACTGTCGGCGCAGGGTCGGCCCCCACTGCGCCCCGAGCTTCTGCTGCGCTGTCGTCCCGATCCCGCCACCCGTCACGCGAGTCAGACCGAGCGCGCTCGTCTGAGCGAGGACGCCTTCGCTGCACCCAGGCCGCAGCGGCTTGCCGGACAGCGCGTGCTCCTGATCGATGATGTCGTTACCACCGGGGCGACGCTGTCGGCGTGTGCGCTGGCGCTGCGTCGCGGCGGGGCGGCCCAGGTGCTTGCCTTGACCCTGGCGCGGACGACCTAGAGCCGGCCCCTCGACCTTTCGAGCCTACTCCAGCCACAGCGCCAGCCAGGCATCAAGCGTCGCCCCCAGCCGCGGCACGGTCTGCGTTGTTGCGATCCGCGGCGCCGCAAGCGGATCCGGCGGCAGCGCGAGCGCTGGCAGTCGCTCGGCATCGGTGTAGCGGCTGCCCAGCGTCGAGAAGAAGCTGACGATGTAGTGGCGAGCAAAGCGCTGCGGTCGGTCGGGTAGGCCGCGCACAATGCCGACTCCACTGCCGGCGACGTTGGTCAGTCCCGCTTTGTACAGGAACTCCACCTCGGCAAAGCGCTGGCAGCGCGACAGGTCGCGGCTATACGGCGAAAAATCGGTCCGCGGATGCACCCCGTCGACGACGCGCGAATAGGGGTAGTCGCCAAGTGGGCTGCGTAGGCGATGCCCGTCGAGCCACTTGGGCGAGAGGCGAGCAGGCACCCCCAGCGCGGGCGGCGGACCTGGCACCGCGGGGTGCGGCGCAGCGCCCGGGCAGGTGCGCGTGGCCAGCAGGCCCGAGGCGGGATAGGCGTCTTGCAAGATCTCGCGCAGCAGCGCCTTCTTTTCCTCGCTGAGGAAGTGGGTCGCCACGGTCGATCCCGGTCCAACTTCCCAGCTCGGCTGCAGCACCGGCGGCAGGTCATCCAGCAGCCACAGCAGACGCGCCGTGTCCCACGAGGTCATGTGATTGTTGGCCACCGAAGCGGCTGCGCGGTCGTAGTTGTCGTCGCCATTTCCCCAGCGTCCGCTGCGGGCGATCGTCCGGTTCATCTGCAGCGTCGACAGACCCAGCCCTGCCAGCAGATCATTTAGGCCGTTGTAGAGGGCCGGGGCCCGCGGAAAGCCCAGCCCATCGACCTCGGGGCTCTGCACCAGCTCTCCTTGCGCGTGCAGGAAGCGTAGGATCGCCGCCGTCGCACAGTTGCTGCTCCACTGCAGCATCGACTGCAGCGCCTGCTGCAGCGACAGCGTCTGCGGCTCGCGCGGGCAGGCGGCCACCAGGTCGGCGGGCGGTAGCTCGATCGGCGTAGCCAGGTCAAGCGGCAGGCCCGCTTGGGTCTTTCCGCGATCGAGCAGCTTCATCACATAGGTCGCCACCATCAGCTTAAAGACGCTGGCCGGCCACGGAGAGAGGAAGTCGATCGCTGCCCCGCTCGGGCTCTGCGGTGGCGCACTGCCCAGCGTGTCCTCGTCGCTGTACGGTGCATCCCAAGGCTTCTCGGTGCCGGGCACGATGTGGGCCTGCGCGGCCTCGCCCGACCCGTCCAAGACCCAGCGTCCGCCATTCCAGCGCGCCTCGTCCCACTTGCGAAAGTGGAGGTTGCTGATGGTCAGCGTGCGCGGATCATGCGTCGCAACAAAGCCGTCGGGGTGGCGACGATCAAACACCACCGTGGCCTTGGCCAGCGGCTGCGCGCAGCCCGGGCGATTGAAGGCGATGACCGACAGGTCCACCTGCGGAAACTGCTCCCGTCCGGTGCGGCCAAGCAGGGGCGCGCAGGCCGGGGTCGGCACCGCCGTGCAGCCTGCCCCATACAGCGGTCCGAAGTCGGCGACCTCTGCCAAGCCGACGCTGGCCACCGCAGCGCGCAGGCCCTCGGCCAGTCCAGCATCCGTCAAGCAGCGCGGTGCTCCCGCGGTCGGCCGCGGAAAGCGCGGGTCGGCCAGCAGGACCTCGGCCCGCCGTCGCCACTCCGGCTGATGCTGACAGGCGAAAAGCCCCAGAAAAAGGAGAGTCCAGCCACGGAGTCGCGTCACCCCGAGCGCATACCGGATCTGCCCCGACCGTGGCAAGCCCGTCTCTGCGCCAGTCGCTCAGAGCGTCGGGGGCGAGGCTGGGAGCGGTTTCCTGTGCCACTCCGCCACGATCCAGACTGTGTCGCCAGCGCTGCGATACAAGAAGCGATAC
>CAZVMD010000473.1:0-4328 GCA_964628555.1 uncultured Myxococcales bacterium
CGAAACCAGGCTTGCGCTGCAATCAGGTTCAGCAGCATCCCGCTGAGAAAATGCTCTAGCTGCTGGGCCGATGGCAACGCCGGGAGAGGCTTGTTCTCACGAAATGCATCTATGAGCGCAATCGCCTGCCGCACTTCCTCGATAGGGGGCTGCAAGCGGCGCGGTAGGCTGGCAAGCAAGCCAGAGCAGTTTCCTCTTTCCACCAGCTCGACAACGCGCAGCCAGTCCCGCTGTTCGTCTCTCAAATCGGCATTTCGTGCCTGCAAGCGCTCCAGCAGATTGATTGACTTTCCATCATATCGTGGAAATCTGACTTCCGATCTTACCTCGACAGCCCCGAGGTACAGCCACTTCACTGCGTGCTGTATATCAAGGCACTCCAAAACAAACCCCAATGGGTCAGCTGGCTGGGTAAGTCTTTGTTTAATCTCGATACCAGATCGACGATAATTTTCCTGTCTCTCCGCACTAGGAGCATTCAGTCGGCCGGCTATTTCCTTATCTGGATAAATACGTTCAAGCAGTGAAACCAGCCCATACCAAGCATCATAACGTGCCTCTTCCGTACAGCGTAGGCGCGGCACTGTGTGCAGATAATGTTCTAAGCTGTTTAGGAACTCGGCGACGGAGCCTGCCGCTTCCCAGCTGAGGCTGGGCGGGGAGTCACTGGCGGTGTGGGGGCTGGTTAGTGTGCGGGAGCGTCTGGTCTCGGCGATCTGGTGCGCCCGAGCCCGCACTTCCCGCGTAAGCTCGGCCAAGAGGGCATCTAAGTCGCTGCGACTGCGACCACGGAGAGGGCGGCCATCGCGGGGGAGCGACTGCAGCTCGCGCCGAGAGGAGTATATGGGCCGAGTGTCCGCCGCTAGCCACTCACGCTCCGCCGTACTCGAATAGAGCGGTGTGCCGCCGTCTGTTTCAAAGACTGGAATCACTCCAGGGTGTGTTGCCAGCAGCTCGCGATATTGTGCCAGCGGCCCGGTGTCGAATTCTGGGCTAAGCAGGACCAGCACGATATCGCTCGATCCAATGAGGCGGGCTTGCTCTGTAGCCACTTCTGAGCCGGCTGGCACGTCGTGGATGTGGGCGACCTCAAGCCGAACGACCGTATCTCTCTGATTAGAAGCGTTTAAGTGATCTGCCAAACTGGCATATAATCTACTCTCAACACCCTTCGCCGGTTTATGAACTAAGCACACTCGGATAATTTCTGATAAGCCGAGGTACGTTGGCTGTAATGGCGGCAGGGGCAGGCGCAGGGCCGGAAGATAGCGGTGATTTGCGAAATAGAGGACTTCTATTGGCGTTTTAGACAGGGCGCGGCCAGCGATAAACCCCAATAGTGGGGTGCCGTGTAGAGCTAACCTGGGCACGACCCCGTCGGGGGCCCGGCTGGCGTGCGTGGCAAACCACGCTTGTAGCTCGCGCTCGGCCTGCTGCACGGTCTTGGAGGACAGCGACTTGAAGCTGCGCGTACCGATCTCGACAAGGTAAGGCGGGCCAGCGGTGGCAGAAGCGGGCTCTAGCTGGGCCAGGCTGCCGCGATCGATGCCCATGCCCCGGCTCGATACCAGGAAGATCGGCAGCTGTGACGGCGGCGCTGCACTCGGTGCTTCTAACGGATCCCGCTGATCGAAGAAGGCCGCGACTGGAGCTCGGCCCTGGCTGGCCTGGCCGGACAGCGGCGGGATGTGGACCTCTTCCCACTTCTTTTGGGCACGGCCTAGCTCGGGAATATCGAAGAAAGCGATAGGCTGCGACCAGCTGGAGAGCAGGCGACCTAGCTGGACGAACAGCGGCAGCGGTGCGTCGCCCGCGACGTAGAGCTGCAGCTCAGTGGCCGGCGACTGTTGCTGCAGGGCGCGGAGCTCAGTGACCAGGCCTTCGAGCTGCCTGGCCCAGCTCTGCCACTCGTGCGAGTCGGGTGGGCGGCTGGTCGGCCAAGGCGGACGGAGCTGCGTGAGTAGGCGGCGCTCGTGGAGGCTCGTCGCCTCCCCCTCGGGGGGCTCGGGCAGGCGGGCGCGGATGTCTTCCAGGGCGAGGGTGTCCTGCACATCCAGGATCAGCAGCGCTTGGCGCGGGGCTTGGCTGCTCATGCGCGCACCTCCCCCGAGACTGCCGGAAACCAGGCCTGTAGCGCCGCGCGCAGCGTCAGGAAGGCGGGATCCTGGCAGCGCTGCACCGAGATGCGGCGAAAGACCTCGGCGAAGAGGGCGGGCGGACTGCTGCGCCGGCGAAAGGCAATCAGAGCACGCTCTAGGGCTTGCTTGGGATCGCGCGGCTTAGGCTGGCCGCTCTGCCACAGGCTGCCGTCGCCATCCGCCTGCGCAGCGATGAACTCACGCAGGGAGCCGGCGGTCGCGCGCTCGCCGGGCGGCAGGTCGCGGAAGAACACCTCTTGCTGCACGCTGGGATCGTCCTGCCAGAACCACTGCTCTAGCTCGGGGACGATGAGCACGATGACGAAGCGGCCAGGTTCCCAGCCCACGGCCTGCATGTTCTTGGCGAGGGTCTCGCTGATCTCCTTTTCTTTCAGCTGATGACCGAAGGCAAAGTCGAGCACCAGCGCGGCATGGCGGTGCGTCCGCAGGTAGGGTCGCAGCAGGTCGTGCCCGCGGCGAAAGACCTCGGGATCGTTGCCGGCCAAGACCAGATCACTCTCGGCGTTAAAGCGAAAGGGGGCACAGCCGAGCTTCTCGGCCTTGTGCTCCAGCGACAGGAAGGCAGAGAAGGCGGCCTGCATGTGGCTGTCGGCGACCAGAAAGACGCAGTCCCTCATGACAGGACCCCGGCCGAAAACAGAGTTCCGAGATCGATCGCCGCGGCCTCCTGCTGCCAGTCGACCAGTCGCGGATGGCGCGGACCGTTCACGGCTTCGACCGCCCCCTGATCATCGCGCCGCAGGCAGATCAGGTTTTGCAGGGGCGTGCGCGCGACCACCACCGGCGAGTGCGTGGTGACCAGCGTCTGCGTCGGTGAGGGGCCAGTGGCAGGCGACAGCGCAGACAGCGACTGCAGCACCAAGTCGATGGCGCGCGGGTGGATGCCATCTTCCGGCTGCTCGATCAGCAGCAAGCTCGGCAGCTCGGCAAGATACGGCAGCAAGGTATAAGCCAAGATGCGCAGGGTGCCATCCGACAGTCCCGAGGACGGCACCGAGTGATCGCGAGCCGGGCTGTCGCCGTAGCGATAATCCAGCTCCAGGTAGGCGCGGTGATCATCTTCTCGCTCGTGTACGCGCACATCGAGTACGGCTGGGAGCGCAAGCTGCACGACCTGGCACCACTCCTTGCGCTGCGCTTCGCCAAGCTGCTGGATCCGCCACGGCAGATCCACCGCTTTGGCCTCCAGAGCTCTCCGCCGTAGGGGCGGAACCGGACTGCGGAGCTGAGCACAGTCTGGCTGGAAGGCGAGCGCATCGCGCTGCAGCAGCGCCGCTAGCCAGCTCGCTGCGGGATATAGAAGGTCATCGGACAGCGTCGACAGTGCGAGCCGATCCGGCGACAGCGAGCTGAGGGACTGCTGGCCGCGACGAAACTCGGCGCGGATCTGGGGAGGAGCTCCCTGCAGTCGTTCGATGATAGGGCGCCAGCCGCGGGACTTGGGATTGCTGGGACGCTCCGATCCGGGCTCGCGAGCACTCTCTGGGAACAGATCCAAGGTCTCGTGATAGACACCCAGCTGCTCGCCGGCGTTGAGCATCAGCCCGACTTCATAGCGCAGGTGGGTTGGCGGATTTCGCTTCACCTCCGTCGAGGCAATGGCGAGGTGCTGCTCGCGAATGCGACTGGGCAGCGCGGCTTCGACGCTTAGCTGACAGCTCGCTCCCCGGCCGCGATGGAAGATCTCGCGATAGCTCTGGGCGCGCGCGAAGCGACTCTCGCGCATCGGGCTAAGCAAGGCCTCCCGCACTCCCTTGGCGACGAGATCTCCGAGCAGGACTGGAATGTCGAGGAGCGTGCTCTTGCCAATCGCATTCGGTCCGGCCAGGACGGCGTAGGCAGGGACCTCCACATCAAGCCGGGAGAAGCAGCGGTACGAGCTGGCGCCAATCCTAGAGATCATCGCCGCTCTTAGTATCAGAGGGCGAGGGGCGGTGGCTAGATACCTGTGCGTCGGCTGAAGTGGCGACTGACCTGCCCAGCCAGGGCCGTGTGCGGCGCTAGTTTCTCTACGCCACCCGCCGCCTCTGCGTCGAGGCCTTGGCGGGGCGGCGGCGGAGTAGGAGGAGGCTGGCGAGGGACAGGAGGGCGATGCTGGGCAGGCCGGTGCCAGCCGAGGTGGAGCGGGCGGTGTAGCTGCAGCCGCGCAGCTCGGCGGGGTTCTCGGTT
>CAZVMD010000474.1:0-4284 GCA_964628555.1 uncultured Myxococcales bacterium
CCGCCAAACCCGCCAAGTCCGCCAAGCAGACGCAAGCGACCGGACGCGGGCAGCCGACCGACGCGCGCATCCGCAAGCACCGCTTCCTGCGCGAGATGTACGAGGATGACTACTTTCCCGAGCGGCTGGTCGACAAGGGCAAGGCCATCCTGCTCAAGCTCTGCGCCCAGATCGAAAAGCAGCAGCCTCGCGACGCCGACGCGGTCTATGCGCTGACGCACGCCGCCACCGAGCGCTTCAACGACTTGGCAGAAGAGTTCACCGCGCAGGACAGCGATATCGAGACCGCCGCCCGCGAAGCCATCGCGGCCGACTTCGCCTTCATCCTGAAGGTGTACGGCTTCGGCCACCTGGACATCGAAGAGGCCATCGCCCCGCGCGACTTCTAGCTCGCCGCGCCCACCGGTCACGTGTGCTGCGCCTGACCCGGGGGACGACGGCTGCTACGGGTAAGCGACAGCGCCGACCTTTTTGTTATGGTGCGCCGCATGCGCCCGCCGTCTCGTCGCCTCCTTCTGCTGCTTCTGTCCACCGCTGTACACTGCAACACTCCGTCGGAAACGGGCGCGGATGGACCCGCTCCGCTGGCCGACATGGCGCTTGGCGAGCCGGCCGATCTGGCGGCGCCGGCCGACCTCTCTGCTGCCCCGGATCTGCCGCCCCCCGCGGGGAGCTTGTGCGGCAGCAGTGAGTGGTGCTGGGAATATCCACGACCCCAAGGCAACTGGCTAAGCGCGGTGTTCACGCTGTCGCCCACCGCTAGCTGGATGGTCGGCGAGAGCGGCACCGTGCTCTTTTACGATGGCCGCAGCTTCTCGCTGCAAAAGACCGGCAGCGATCGCGACCTTACGGCCGTCTGGGCCAGCGCCAGCGACGATGTCTGGGCGGTCGGCTACAACCTGATCCTGCACTACGACGGCGTGGCCTGGCAGAGCGTCAAGGTCGCCGGACGCGACAACCTGGGCAGCCTGACCGCGGTCTGGGGCTTCGGCAAAAACAACGTCTTTCTCGGGGCCAGCGGCGAGATGTTTCACTGGGATGGCACGGCCGTCACGCCGATGGCGATGAGCCTGCGCACCACGCACCTGTGGGGCAACAGCCCCGACAACCTGTGGGCCACCGACGGCTTGGGCTGGGTCGGCCGCTACGACGGCGCGACCTGGAACCTGATGAACACCGGCATCAGCGGCTGCTGCCGCGGGGTCTATGGCAGCAGCAAAGACGATGTCTACTTCGGCGCCGACGGCAAGCTCGTGCACTACGATGGCGCCAAGTTCACCAGCCAGCCCATCGCCGGCACCGTCTACAACCTGTGGGGCAGCGGCAAAGACGATATCTGGCTGGTCGGTAGCTCGGGCCTGACCTACCACTACGACGGAACGACCTGGCAGAAGATCGCGACCGGCAGCGAAGAATTCCTCTACGGCGTAAGCGGCTCTGGCCGAGCCCACGCTCTGGCGGTGGGGGCCGACGGCGCGATCCTGCGCTGGGACGGCAGCCTGTGGAAGTCGCTGCGCCAGGGCAGCAAGAACGAGAGCCAAGCGCTGTGGGTATCTGGGCCCAAGGACGCCTGGGCCGGCGGCTTCGGCGGCCTGGCCCACTACGACGGCACCAACTGGACACTGCTTGCCGAGGCGCAGGGCAGCATCCATGGCATCTGGGGCGCGGCGGCCGATGACGTCTGGGTGGTGGGCGCCGCCGTGTATCACTGGGATGGCCGAGCCCTGTCGCGCGATGCGCTGCGCCCTACCGACCCGCTGCGCGCCGTCTCGGGCACGGCCCGCGATGACGTCTGGGCGGTGGGTCAGGGCAGCCAGATCTATCACTACGACGGCAGCAAGTGGACGCGGCAGACCAGCCCGGTCTCGACCTGGCTGCTGTCGGTCTGGGCCAGCGCGCGCGACGATATCTGGGTGGCCGGCGACTACGGCGTCCTCTTGCACGGCGACGGCACGAGCTTCACCCGCGCCCCCTCGACCGGCCCTGCGACCAGCGGCCGCGCGTTCTTGGGCCTGCGCCGCGATCGCGCCTATCTAGCGACGAGCAGCGGCCTGTTCAAGTACAGCGGCAGTAGCTGGGACAAGGTCGCCGGTGTGCCCATCTCCAACCTGTACTCGCTGTCGGGCACCGCCGAGGACGATCTGTGGCTGGGCAGCGAGACGCAGCTTGTGCACTTCGACGGCAGCAAGTGGGAAGCCTCGCTGGTCCACAGCAATCGCTTCTATGCCCTCCGGAGCCTGGACCGCAGCCGCACGCTGCTCGGCTCGACCCGCGGCATCCTGCGTCGCGGCAGCCCCTAACGCGCGGCGCGCCAAGCGGAGCGACGACGCTGCACGGCGTGTTCAGCGCTGGCGCAGGCGCTCGGCCCAGCGCGACAGCGTCCGCCCGGCCAGACAGCGCAGCCCCGGCGAGGGGAAGTGATAGTCGCGCAGCCGAGCGTCAAAGAAGCGCGTCAGCGTAAATGTGAAGCCGGTGGCAGCAGTCCAGTGCGCCCAGTGCAGCGGCAGGTACAGCCCATCGCCAGGCTGCAGCCGCACCTCGCAGTGCGACAGCGCGCGCAGCCGAGGAAAGCGCTGCGCATCGGGCTGCTCAAAGTCGATCCGGCTGCGTCGATAGTCGGCAAACAGCGACTCGAAGTACAGGTTGCCGACGTCTTCCGGCGGATACAGATGAAAGACCTTTTCGCCCATTAGCTGCAGCACGAAGGACTCTTCATGCGCGTGGATGTGGCAGCAGCTACCGGTGCTGTGGCCAAAAAAGACGGTGTCGGTCGCGCCCGGCAGCCCGTGCAGAAAGTCCGGCCAGCACAGGTCGCGCTCCAGCGCGGGCGACAGCTCAGCAAGCTCCACTGACTCCATGTAGTAGTGGCGATAGCTCTGCGGGGTCGCCTGCAGCGCCGCAACGTACTCGGCCACCGTCATGTCGATCTTGCCGCTCAGCGTGCTGCCGTCGGGGTACTGGCTGACCGGTATGGCGGTCTCGGCGCAAACGGCCGACAGATAGCTTGGGGTCCAGTTGCGGCAGGCCGGCCAGCTGTGGGCCAGACCGGGCATCAGAAACGGCAGCCCAGCGCGGATGTGGCGCTGTAGCGTCTGGCGATCACAGTGCGCAAGCGTGGCGATGTGCATGGCGGGTTCTCTGGGTCTGGCTCCGTCGGAAGGCAGCGCGACATGGCCGCTGCCAAGCGGGCACAGCCGCTGTCCGCTTACTGTCTTGTATTCGTCGCGCCCTGGCAAGCAAGGCCGCGCGGACCCGCCCGGTGCTGCTCGCTTGGCTTGCGACCTGCTGACCGGCCGCGACTCTTCCCCACCCATCTGCCCGGGGCCGTGCAGGGAGGCTTTGACGCGGCAGGGGCGCATCTTCGACACTGGGGGGAGCACGGCGCGCCACGTTCGCCGGACAGGATGCTGTCGATGACCCCTCCGAACCTTGAGACGATGGAGCAGACCAAGCGCATGCTCATCGAGCTTTCGCTGCGCTATGCCCCGCGGCTGTTCACCGCGCTCCTGATCCTGGCGATCGGCGTCCTGGTCGCTCGCCAGGCCAACCGACTGGCGCAGCGCTTCCTGAGCCGCCGCGAGCTCGAAGTCTCGCTGGCCAAGCTGATCGGGCGCATGGCGGGCCTGCTGGTGCTGCTGGTGTTCGTGATGATGGCGCTGCAGAACCTGGGCGTCGAGCTCCTGCCGCTGCTCGCCAGCCTGGGCGTGGTCGGAGTCGGGGCCGGCCTGGCGATGCAGGGCGTGCTCAGCAACCTCGTCGCCGGCCTGACGATCATCCTGTCGCAGCCGTTCCGCGTCGGTGAGTACATCTCGGTGATCGGGGTCGAAGGCCAGGTCGAGTCGATCGAGCTGTTCACCACGACGCTCTTGCACACCGACCGCTCGCAGGTGGTCATCCCCAACCGCAAGCTGGTCGGCGAGGTGCTGCACAACTACGGCAAGCTGCGCCAGCTAAGCCTGCAGGTCGGCGTGGCCTACGCGACCGATCTGCCGCGCGCCCTGCTGCTGATTCGAGCCGTGCTGTCGCAGAACCCGCGCGTCCTGGCCGAGCCGGCCGCCGTCGTCGGCGTGGGTCAGCTCGGCGAGTCGGCGATCCAGATCGCGGTGCGCCCGTGGGTCGCTGTGCCCGACTATGTCGATGCCATCGGCGAGCTAAACCAGGCGCTCGTCGAAGCCTGCCGCAGCCAGGGCATCAAGCTGGCCCTGCCGCAGCAGGAAGTCCGCCTGCTCTCCGACGGCAAGTCGGCCTAGGCGGATGGTATAACGGGCTATGAAAATTCAAGCA
>CAZVMD010000475.1:0-4281 GCA_964628555.1 uncultured Myxococcales bacterium
CGGGGGCTGGGAGGACGTGTTCCGGGGGCTGGGAGGACGTGTTCCGGGGGCTGGGAGGACGTGTTCCGGGGGCTGGGAGGACGTGTTCCGGGGGCTGGGGGGGCGTGTGCCCGTGGCTGGGGGGGCGTGTTGCGGGGACTCTGCGGGCGGGTCGCTGCGACAGGGGAGGCGTGGACCGGGGAGGGGGCCTATTTCTTTTTTGGCGGGAGGCGGGGCTTGCGGGCGGCCGCTTCGGTGAGGAGCTGACGGACGCGCTCGTCTTGGCTGGCGACGGCGGCGAGCATGCGGTAGCAGGCGGCCCAGGCGATGCGCTGCTGGGTCACGGCATCGCTGAGGCTGGTGGTGGCGGCGTGGCCCTGCCCGCGGCTCTCAGCGCGACCGGCCAGGCTGGCCGAGAGCGCGGCGGCGGCCTCGGCGAGCGCCTGCAGCCGCTTGACCGACACGCCCCGCTTGGCCAGCGCCGGCTGGGCTTCCTTGAGCGCGAGGAGCCCGGCGGCATCGCGCCCGATCTCGGCGCGCAGCGCCTCTTGGCTGCGCGAGGGGTGCTGCTTGCGGCCCTTGCCGCGACCGGGAGTGGGCTCCTCGGCGGTCGGGACGGGAGCCGGGCTCAGCGTGACCTGCGCTTCGTTGACCAGGATGCGATCGATCGTCTGCAGCGTCTTTTCCGTGGCCCCGGCCCGGGCCAGATCGCGGCGCACCGCCACCACCACCGCCATCACCGCCACGTACTCGCGCTGCAGCCCGGCAAACTGGCTGAGTACCGCCAGCGTCGCCGCGCCCGCCGCCGCCTTGCGCCCACTGCGCACCTGGCTCAAGGCCTCGGCCTGCTGCCCCAGATCGCGGATCTCCTCCAGGTCACTCTTGAGTCCCCCGACCCCCTCGTACAGCGAAAGCAGCTCCTTGCTCCGCAGCACCTGCTCCGCTGCGCGTGTCCGCGCCGCCACCCGACTGTCAAACGTCTTGCTTATCGGCATCCTGACCCTCCGTGGTTAAGGGAATCTCTGTGGTGCGCGAAACCTAGGAGGACCCGGCTGGGGTGGCAAGGGGATTTTGGCGGCAGCGAAAAATCCGCGCCGCCCCCGTCCGCCCCCGCGCCAACAAAATATTTCGGTGGCTCCGTCGGTGTGATAAGTGCTGGGGGTGGCCACAAACTTTTTCCAGGCGTCGCGGCGCAGCCAGCGCGATGCCGAGCTGTTGTACCAGGCAGGCCGACTGGGAGGAGCCGATCACCTCTATGGCTTGGCGGCAGAGTGTGCGCTAAAGGCCATCCTGGTCGGTCTGGGCGTGATCACGAATCCCGAGGATCCGCGACCGTACAAGAAGCATATCGATGAGCTGTGGCCGCAGTTTGATGCATATATGCAGGGGCGTAGTGCGCAGCGCTACGCGCTGCCAGCCGGGACACCCTTTGCCGGCTGGCGCGTCGAGCACCGTTACTGTGACGATGCGACGTTTGGTGCCGCCGATGTCGCGCTCCACCAGGGAGGAGCCGATGCGGCTAGCCGGCTACTGGATGCGGCGCTTTTGCAAGGAGACGTCTCGCCATGACCCCGCCGATTCGTTTCGATAACGCATTTCAGGCGTATCTGCGGCTGGTGGGCGAGGGGCAAGCGACCGAGCTTGCTGGCGCGGGACAGGTCATCTTACTGCGGGACATGCGCGGCCGGCTGCGTCTGGTGTTGGAGAATGCGCCGGCCTCAGCTGAGGCGCTGGCCGGCCTGCAGGCACGACTCGATCTCGCGGCAGGTCGATTTTCTGCGGGGCCGGCCCTATTAGGCCCCGACCTCGCCGTGGCAGAGGCCCTCTTTAAGTCCCAGGATCTACAGGACGTGCCCGGCGTTCCCGGGATCAAGCTGCTCGAACGGGTCGTCACAGGCGCGGACTGGCTGCGCGGGCCGCTGCCGAATCGCGAGCCGCAGCCGCCGCGGGCCACGCTATTCGGGGTCAAAGGCGGCGTTGGGCGCTCGACGGCGCTGTGCGCCTGGGCCCGCTATCTGGCCAAGCGCGGCAAGAAGGTGCTGGTCGTCGATTTGGATCTGGAGTCGCCGGGGGTGTCCTCGACCTTGCTGCCGATTGAGCAGACCGCAGACTTTGGCGTCGTCGATTGGCTCGTCGAAGACGCGGTGGGCAATGCCGACGAGACGCTGGTGCGGCTGATGGCGGCCCCGAGCCCACTGTCACAGGGAATGACGGGCAGCGTATGGGTCGTGCCCTGCGGTGGCTCAGAAGGACGCGATGCGTATATGGCCAAGCTGGCACGGGCCTACCTGGACGTCAGCCAGCCGGCAGGCGGAGTGCAGACCTTCGCCGACCGCTTGGCGCGTATGACGGATGCCCTGGAGGCCGAGCACCAACCTGATGTGGTGCTGCTGGATAGCCGGGCGGGCCTGCACGACATCGCGGCGGTGACGATCACTCGCCTGGGAGCCCAAGCCTTCCTGTTTGCCGTCGGCACGCGCCAGACCTGGGAGGCGTATGAAACGCTGCTATCGCAGTGGCGCGACACGACGATCGGGGCCGAGGTGCGTGAGCGGCTCAAGCTCGTCGCGGCGCAGATCCCAGAGGAGGGGCGCGAGGCGTACTTAAAGCGCTTCGAGGAGGAGGCCCATCGCCTGCTCACTGCGACGCTGTACGACGCCGCTGAACCTCCGCCGGATGAGGATGCCTCGTCGAAGACCCCACCGAACGCCTTCTCCTTCGCACTCGCGGACCATGTGGCCCCGCACTACCGCCTGCCGATCTACTGGAATCGGGTGTTTCAGGACTGGGATCCGCTGTCAAACAGGGTCAACGAGGACCAGATCAACGCCGCCTTTGGCGAGTTTCTGCGCGGGGCGAGCGAGCGCTTGCTCGGTTCCGAGGCGGTCGCGACCCCGCAGACCGCGCCCGAGCGGAGCCCGGCGTGACGCCGCTACAACGACCCGATCCGGGGCTTTTGCGGCGGGCCATCCAGTCCGCGATTCCCGGCGAGGACCTGCAGTATTTTCCGTCCTACTTTGCCCGGGCGCTGGAGCGGGATGTCTCGCTGGTCACCGGCATCCGCGGCAGCGGCAAGAGCGAGCTGTGTCGAGCGCTGGGTCGGCGCTCCGTGACGCCGGCGAGCTTGCCTGATGGCTACCCCGACAAGGACACACTACAGAAGCTGTTGCAGAGCCAAAACAGCAGTCCCAGGCTGATCTGGAAGACCGTGCTCTTGGTTCAGCTAGGTCATCCGCTGTTGTTGGCGCTCGCAAGCTGGCAGGCGAGTTACAGCTGGGTTCAGGAGCATCCAGAGGAGGTCGCTGGGTACTTGGGGGTAGCCGACCTCGAGCTCCAGCGTCAGAACAAGGTATGCGTCCTCCTACTCGATCACTTCGAGCAGATGGCGGATGCGCTGAGGGACCGCGTGCGGCTGCTGCGCGGCGTGCTGGAGCTGATCCAAGAGCTACGAGCGTTTGCCACACTGCGCGTCAAGGCCTTCGTGAATTCGGACCTGCTGGCACAGCCGGGTGTCAGCGGCTTTCCCGGCGCGGCGCGGGTGCTGGGCTCGCAGGTTGAGCTGCGGTGGCAGCCGGCCGATCTGTATGGGCTGCTCTATTGCAAGCTCGGTGGCATAAGCGACCTCGAAGCACGGCAGCACTTCCAGTCACTTATGGGGGGGGGCTGGGGTTTTCCTTCGACCCCTCCGCCGTACTGGATGGGAGGAACGTCGGTCATGCACGCCGACTGGCAGCAAGCACTCTTTGGGTATCTGCACCAGGGGGGGCTCTCGCCGGCTTCGCTCAGCTGGTTTCACAAGCTGCCGCAAGATCTAACCGATAGCCTCGGGCGGATCAGTCCCCGCAGCTTCCTGCTCGCCGTACGCACAGCGGCTGAGCACTATCGAGAGGGCTTTCCGCTTTTGGCTCAGGCCCTGCAAGCCGGCATTCTGGCCGCGGCGCGCAAATGGAAGCAGGAGCTGAACGAGGAGCTGCCCTGGGCCCATCAAGCGATGGATCTGCTGAAGGAGCAGTGGGTACCGCTGCAGCCGAGAGAGGTCTTTGCCCTTTGGCGAAAGCACGGCTTCAAGGCACCGTCGGCAGAAAGCGAGGGGCGGGCGTCGACCGAGTATGACTATCAGAGCGCACTGGAAGGACTGCAGCAGCTGGGGGCGCTCTCGCTGATGACGGATGGCCGCATCGAAGTGCCCGAGCTGTATCGGCTGGGCTTCCGGCTGGGCCGACGGGGGGGATTCCGGCTGGTGTAGCAGCTCGCTTCCCGCCGCGATTGTTCTTGCCGGGTAACTGCGCTAGGGTGGCGGCA
>CAZVMD010000476.1:0-4243 GCA_964628555.1 uncultured Myxococcales bacterium
GCGCGCGGTCCTGCCAGCGCGGGCTGCTTGCTGGAGCTTGCGCGACGCTGGTCAAAAAAAGTTTCGCGTCCCTTGCCCGAAGTTGGGGGGTGGCGGGTCGGAGTCTTCTGCAGGCTGCTCACGGCAATGCCGCCGCAGGAGGACACTCCATGACCACGTCGCTTACTCATTACACGGACTCTGCTCTGAAGAACGCCGCCTCGCCGCAAGCTCCTCGCACCGTCAAGCGCCTGCTGATGTTGGGCCTGCTGTGTGCCGCGCTGCCGGCCTGCCTGGGCGGTGGCGAAGATCTGCTGGCGAGCAGCAGCGATCCGGTGCGCTACACCGGCGTCAACAACCTGCCGCCCTACGTCATCGACAGCGATCCGCTCAAGCGCAGCACCACCGATGCGTTCGGCATCACCAGCAGTGGCTCCTCGCCGAACGCCGATCCGCTGCGGCTGTGCCAGAGCGATCCCGGCACCGGCAGTAGCTGCACGCTGAAGACCGAGTGGAATAGCTGGCGCCTGGCCGATAGCGCGAACCGCAACCACATGCTCAAGGGCCTCGCCAAGTGCGCCGTCAACAGCGGCTTTGAGATCGTCGCGCCCGATGGCTCGGCCCGCTGGGGCGGCATCTGGGGCCTGTTTCCCGAGTGGAAGGCCGGTCGCCTGCAGGGCCAGGCCAAGCGCGAGCGCCTGAGCGCCTGCGTGCTGTCGCTGCTCAACGGCAACAACCTGGAGCTGAACCTGTGCATCATCGGTCCCGGCAGCGGCTACAGCGAGCCCTGCGCCGACACCGCGATCAACATTCGCGAGGGCGGCTTCTTCGGGGACCTGTTCGCCGCCCAGCCGCGCGCCTACGTCGCCGGTCCCGACACCGCCGAGCCAGCCACCAACGGCCGGGCCTGCTTTGGCGAGAACGGCATCTACTGCTGCGCCGAAAACGACAGCAGCTGCACGCATCGCCTGGTGCTGGCCGGTGCCATCCTTGGCAACCCAGCGACCAACTATGCCAACAAGCGCTGCAGCGGCGAGCTAGTCGATGCCGGCGGCGGCCTGAAGTACTGCCCGTCGTTCTATTCGACGCGCGAGCCCGACCGCACCTACAGCAACGTCTTTACCAGCTTCATCCCCCCAGCCAACTAAGCACCCCCGCTGCAAGCTTGAGAGCCGCTGCAGCTGTGCGCCGACCACGGCGTGCAGGTCGGCAGGCAGGCTGCTGGCGGCGCTAAATCCGTCGCAGCGTCGGATCTTTTCGCCGCGCTAGCTCTTGTATGCAGCTCGCGGCACGACGCAGCTCAGTGGGAAACGCGAAGCTCAGCAGCTCCAGAGCGCGATCGAACTGTCCCCGCTGGCGGGCGATCTCGGCTAGCTGCAGCCGCTCGTGGGGCAGACTGGAATCGAGCAGAGCTTCGAGCGCCTGTAGGTTGCGGACCAGCGGGTGGCTCGCGCTGGCTAGGTGCGCGCGACGCTGCTCTCGTCGCTGATGCAGAGCGAGCCGCTGGAGCGCATAGCTTCCGATGTGCCCGAGGTAGAGCGCGGCCAGCAGGGGAAGCAACAGCATCGCCCACCAGGGAAAGGCAGAGCGGCCTGGCAGCATGGGCCAGTGCGGCTCGTCTCGGAGCGTATCGTTGTCGGCTTGCCAGGCGAGCAGTCGCAGCGTGGTCTCTTCGCTGCGATCGCGGGCTAGGCCTCCGGCGATGGCGTCAAAGAGGCTGGCGGCCGGCAGCGGTGTATCGCACGCGGGGCCTTGGCCCAGAGGCGCGACGGTCGCTGGCGCTTCCACAGCGTCGGGGAGCGGCTTCTGCAAGACCTGCGCTGAGCGTAGCCAAAAATAGCGCTGGCAGGCGGGGCAGCGCTTGACGTCCGACTCAGGGAGCCGAGCTGAAACCTGCTTCTGACCGTCCCAGAAATAGTCCACTGCGACGCCATCAGTAAAGCAGTCGCCCGGACCGGTGGTCCGCGTATAGCCGGGAGTCGGCTCAGCCCGGGCCGAGCTTCGCCAGCGGGCTGGCAGCGCGGCGCCACAGCTCGGGCAGGCAAGAACCGCTTGTTCCGGGGGGGCCAGCGCCATCAGAAGACAAAATTATCTCACGGCAGCTTGCCGCATTGCCAAGTGCGGGCCGCAAGGCCATCGCTGCCGCGACCCGCACGCGGAGGCTCGGCTTTGTCGCGCTGGTGAGCCTGCAGGCCTGGCGGGCGGGGGACCAGTGGCGGGCCGAGCCGAGGTGGCCGCGCCGAGCCCGCCCTGCGCATCCGCGGCCAGAAGGGGCGCGGACCGCTGCCAGGGAGCCGTGCAGCACAGGTGGCGCTGCGGCTGCTCAGCGGGCGCTGTGACGTGGGCGCTGGGCACTCTGGCTCGCCTGGGCAGCGGTGAGCAGCTGGGTCAGCGCCGCGATCGCGCGCTGGGTTGGCCGGCCGCTGGCGCTCGGCTGCAGGCTGGCGTAGGCAGCCAGGCCCTCGATGGCGGCCAGAAGAGCAGTGGCCAGGGCGGCGACATCGACGCTGGCCACGAGCTGCCCACGCTGCTGCTGCTGCGCTAGCGCCTCGGCCATCGCCTGCTGCATCGCAGCCACGTCTTCTTGTTCCAGGCGTCGCAGGGTCGGGCTGCGAAAGGACTCGGCATGCACCTCGGCGAGCAGCGCCTGATAGCCGGGGATCGCCGCCACCGCCAGCAGTGCGCGGGCTAGCTTGGCAAAGCCCTGGCGCAGATCGCTGGCCTTTCCGAAGCGCTCGATGTGCTCGCGTGCCTCGCGCCCAGCGGTCGTCGCGGCGGCTTCGATGATCGCCTCCTTGCTGGGGAAGTAGCGATACAGCAGCCCCATGCTCAGCCCGGCCCGGGCGGCGATGTCTTGCACGCTGGTCTTGTGAAAGCCGCTCTCTAAGAAGCAGGCGGTGGCTGCGGCCACGATCTCTTCGACACGTTGCTGCTGCAGGTCTGGGTTGGCGCGTCGCACGCTGGTTACCTCGTGCCGCGAGCCTACCTGGTTTTGACTGGCTACCAAACAGCTTCTTGATAAGATGAATGAGCGCTCACTTTATGATTCTTCGGAGGCCCTATGCGCATCACATCCCATCTGGAAACGCTGAGCCTGATCCTGGCCATCGTCCCGTTCTTGGTTCTCTTGCCGATCGAGCTCTATCGCCGCAGCCGCCAGGCGCCCCTCGACCGCGGCCTGCTCAACGAGCAGCTCGCCAGCGCCAGCCCGCTGCTGCCCACGCTGGCCTTGGGGGGCGTCGTCGCGACGTTCGCCACTTCGCTGTTCGCCTTTGCGTACGCGCAGACGCCGTGGCGCATCGCCACCAGCTGGGGCAGCGCACTCGCCTGCCTGCTGATCGTCGACTTTCTGTATTACTGGGAGCACCGCCTCAGCCATCGCATCGCCCTGCTGTGGGCGGTCTCACACTCGGTGCATCACAGCTCGCCGATCTTGGACCAGACCACCGGCCTGCGCGTCTCGTTCATCGACGGCTTCCTCTCGCCCTGGTTCTATCTGCCGGCGGTGCTGATCGGCTTTGAGCCGCGTCTGGTGATCGCCTGTTTCCTGCTGATGGTCGGCTATCAGCAGTGGCTACATACCGAGTCCATCGGGCAGCTGCCGGGGTTTGATCGGGTGTTCAACTCGCCCGCGAATCACCGCGTGCATCACGCGACGCAGGCGCAGTACCTGGACAAAAACTACGGCGGCATCTTGATCGTGTGGGATCGCCTGTTTCGCACCTATCAGCCAGAGGTCGAGCCGCCGCGCTATGGCCTGACCCATCCGCTCGACTCAACGAATCCGCTGTGGGTCCACGCTGCCGAGGCCTGGGCGCTGGGCCGTGCGCTGCGGGCGCAAGCTGGCCTGCTGCCCCGGCTGCGTCTGCTGCTCTTTCCCCCCGCGGCGGCGACCGGACTCTCAGCCGCCGCGTCGCCAGTCGCGCTTACCCGTGTCGATACATGACATAGGTGTAGCGGCCGCGCAGCCACATCGTCGAGGTGGCGTAGTCGATGTGCGGCTCGACTTCTTCATCGACGACATGGGCGCAGCTGCCGCCCTGGCGCGTGAGCTCTTGGTCGATGCGCCGCACAAGCTCGGCCAGCAGGGGCTCGCTGCACTGGCTGTAGACATCGTCGTGGTGCGGCGACAGCGGGACGTGCGGGCTGTCAGCTTCAACGATGTGCTCGCCCTCGATGCTCTCCGAAAGGGGCGGCAGCTCGCGACGGAAATAGACGCGCTTGGTCGGCAGCGGGGTTTCCTGTTCCATGGGCAGTCAGCGGG
>CAZVMD010000477.1:0-4207 GCA_964628555.1 uncultured Myxococcales bacterium
TGACGGGATGGACAACCTGACGATGTACCTGCACGCCTTCCGGCCGATGCCGTAGTCTGCGCTGGGTCGGTTCTCCCTCGGCTTGCGGCGCGAATCCACGGAAACCTCCTTGCTTCGGGTCGCGTAGCTGGACTAGGCTCGCGCCGTCATGGATCGGGAAGCAATCGGCCCATATCGCATTGTGCGTCCGCTGGGGAAAGGCGGCATGGGCGTGGTGTTAGAGGCCGAGCGTCCGGATATCGACCGTCGCGCCGCCATCAAGATCCTGCATCCCGAGCTGGCCAGCAATGAAGAGTACGCGCAGCGCTTCCTCAACGAGGCGCGCGCCGTCAACAGCATCCGCCACCCGGGCATCGTCGAGATCTACGACCACGGCAAGCTGGAAGACGGCACGACGTACCTGATCATGGAGTTTATCGAGGGCGAGACGCTGACGCGGCGCCTCAAGAATGCCGGCGGCGTGCTGCCGATCGAGGATGCGAGCTGGATCTGTCGTGAGGTCGCGCTGGCCGTCGCGGCGGCGCACAAGCGCGGCATCATCCATCGCGATCTGAAGCCCGACAACATCATGATCGCCGCCGATGCCCACAGCCCGCGCGGCGAGCGCGTCAAGCTCCTGGACTTCGGGATCGCCAAGATGCGCAAGGGCCCGGGCCTGGCCAAGGCCGAGACCGCCGTCGGCACGGTGATGGGCACGCTCTGGTACATGTCGCCGGAGCAGCTCAAGAACACGGCCGATGTCGACGAGCGGGCCGATGTCTATTCGCTGGGCGCGCTCTTGTTTCATCTGCTGACCGGCCAGCCGCCGTTCCGCGCCAGCACCGAGGCCGAGCAGATCGCGCTGCACCTGATGCAGACGCCGCCGCCGCTGCGCTCGCTGGCGCCGGATGTGCCGGAAGCCCTCGGCCTGCTCGTCGATCGCATGCTGCTCAAAGATCCGCAGCAGCGACCCAGCATGCTGGAGGTCGCGGCTCAGCTTGGCGGCGCCGCCTCGGGGGCTCCGCTGCAGCCTGGGCTAGCCCCGAAGGAATCGGGACAGCAGGCTCCCATTTCGTTTCGCAGCGACGCGGGCGGCGCTGTCAGCACGGGCTCTGGGGCTCGGCGCTTGGGGCTGCCACCGTCAAGCTCATCGACGATGAGCGGGGCCGCAAGTGAAGTCGATGGGCTGCCGCTCAAGCAACGACAGCGCCGCTTGCTAGGGGTGGCGGCTGCGGCCCTCGTCCCCGCGCTGGGGGTCCTGATTTGGGCGGCTACCCGACCGGCCCAGCGTGCTCCGGCCCAGCCGCCCGCACTAGTGACGGCGACGCCCGGTCCTGCTGAGCCGGCGGGCCCCGGCCAGCGGCCGAGCGAGCCTCTGCCCACACCGCCGCCAGTTACACCGCCGCCGACCAGCGAAGCGGCGCCGCCAGCTACGCGCAAGAAACCAGCCGATCCGGCCAACAAGAAAGTGGCTGCGGCGCCCGCTCACGCCAGCCAGCTCTTGGTCAGCGGCTGCATCCTAGATCCCAAGGGCGCTCCGCTTCCCGCGGCCCTCAAGTCAGCGATTGTCGCGGCCGCCCGGTCTGCCGATCTGCGGCTGGGCAGTGGTCAGCGCGTGCGCATGCTGCGCGAGGGCTCGCGCGTCGTGTTTGAGCCACGCGGCGCCGTCTCTGAAGCCAAAGCGCAGGTCTTTTCGGGGACGCTGCGCGGCCTGCTGGGTTCGCCGCAGGCCCTTCCCGCCGAGGTGAGTCTGAAATGCGGACACTAGTGTCGATGGTGCGCTCCGCGCGGCACCTGGCGCTCGCTCTTTGCTGCCTGCTGCTCGGGCTGAGCAGCTGCGTGTCAACGAGCGACTTCGAAGCCTTGCAGGAATCGGTGCGCCAGCTGCAGCAGATCAGCACGCAGCAGCAGGCTGAGATCAGCACGCTAAAGGAAGAAGATCGTCGCGTCTGGCGCGGCCTGCGCTGCACCAATACCCAGGTCGCGGACTTTATGACCGAGGCTGAGAAGTGCGCCTCGGGTCAGTGTCCGCAGCGCAACCTGGAGCGCGTGCTGGGCTTTATGATCGATCAGCGGCACGTGCTGATCCGCTTGAAGCCGGGACAGACGGCGCGCGACATGGCGCCGATCCGCGTGGCCCAGCTGCAGGACATGCTCAAGGCGACCGAGATTACGCCGCTCTCGCGCATCCTGGTCTTGACGCTGGCGGTGAGCTTGAGCCGCGATGACGCCGTCAAGCTCCCCGAGACGATGTCCGAGCAGCTGGTGCGCTACCTGCGCCGTGACCTGCAGCTGGCGCCGGCCGCCGGCTACCTCGGTCCGTTCCCCGTCAACTGCGAGCAGAAGTCGCAGCTGATCGATGCCTACGCTCGGCACATCCAGTCGGATAAGCCAGTGCCCGGTGAACCCAAGTCGCGCGAACCCCAGGTCGCAATCTGGATCTTCAAGGTGGACTGCTGATGAACCGTAAAGCCCGAATGCTCGCCCTTCTCGCTCTGTTGGGCGCGGTCCCACAGGCGACGGCTGGACCTGCCACACCGGCGGTTCGCACCGTCGCTGAGTGTACGAACAAAGATGAGACGGCACTCCTTCATCACCGCCTGTCGATGCCGCTGCTGTCGGTCTGGGACTCGCAGAAAAAGGAATGGCGGGGCACGCTGCCCAACGAGGGACCGGCGACCGGCACCAAGATCCGCGTCGTCCACGTCTGGGGGACTTGGTGCAAGCCCTGCGCCGAAGAGTTTCCGATCATCAAGCAGATGGATCTGCAGATCCGCGCCGACTATCGCGGGGATGTGCAGTTTGTCTATGTCGCCGACGCGCTCAGCTCCAAGAAAGACATGGGCGAGTTCATGGCCAAGCATCACGAGTCGATGCCCCTGGGCCTGCTCTTCCACGACGATGAAGACAAGCTCGGAGCCGATCTGCGCAGCGTGCTGCCTCAGCTGACGGCGGCGCAGGGTCGCCTGGATGCGCCCAGCGAGCGGCAGCTGAACCTGCCGCTGACCATGCTGGTCGATCAGAACAACGTCGTGCGCCAGGCCTTCGTCGGCTCGCTCTTGCCGCGGCGCGCCGACTTGGTAAATGGAATCGCGCAGCTCTATCGCTCGCTGGGCGGAGCGGCGCCGGTCAGCAAGGATAAGGTCGCGACCAAGTCAAGTCGCAGGCAGGGCTAGCTGATACGCTTTTCGTCAGGGGACAAGATGGCGGCACATACCCATAGACGGCTGGCAGCGCTCATGGCCCTGGTCTTGTGGCCAGCGCTGGTCAGTATCGCCGGGGCGCAGCAGCCAAGCCGGCAGACCCCAATCTTCCTCTGGGGCATCCAGAGGACCGGTGTACACGACCTCGCCGTGGAGGCGGCCGTCAAGCAGCGGCTGCAGCAGCTTGGAGAAGTCGTCCTCCCCATGCCCGCCCAGGCCGCGGCTGCGTCCTGCAGCGGACCGGCCTGTGGCCTGGCGCTGCGCGACAACACCGAGCTGACCGCAGCCCAGGTGCTGGGCGGCAACATCGAGACCGCCGACAACGGCGACTGGCGCGGCCGGCTGTGGTGGGTCGACGTCGCCAGCGGCAAGGTCGTCTCGCGGCCTTGGCAGTGTCGGGGCTGTAGCCTGGTGAGCCTGCTGCCGCGTGAAGCCGCCCTCCTTCTGGCTGCCGCTCCGACTGCGCCCGCCGATGCGCCCGAGGCTGTAAGTGACTGCAGCACCCGGCCCGCCGAGCCTTCGGTGCTCTTTGCGCCAGCGTCGTCCCCCAGCGAGCCGATGCGCACTGCCTTCGAGCAGGGCGTGCGGCTCTCGCTGCTGGCGACCCGTGGGGCTCGCGTGCCGCTGCCGGCCCTGGCTGCTGAGCTGCACAAGGCACTCCTGCAGATGGGCCTGCGCGCTTCGCTGGCCACCCCTTCCACTACCGCTCCTGCCGCTCCGCCGGCCACCAGCGAAGCCACGCTCGAAGTCGAGCTCGCCAGCTCGCCTGGCAACCGCCGCGGCACCGTCGAAGAAATCAGCCTGAGCCTGCGCGCCCAAGGCCGCGAGCGCCAGCTCCGCTTCTACTGCCCCGCCAAAGGCTGCCAGACCCAGCTCCCCCGCAGCCTCCGCCTCAACCTCGGCGTCCTCCTCGACAGCGGCGACCCCCCGGTTGTGGCCACCATCGTCGTTCCCGAGAGCCACCGCTGCCCGATTCCTCCCATCGGCGGGGTACGCGTGGCGTCGCTGCAGGATCCCGGGCTGCC
>CAZVMD010000478.1:0-4121 GCA_964628555.1 uncultured Myxococcales bacterium
ACTTCGACAACAAGCCCTGGGTGATCTCGCAGACCAACGTCGCCACCAAGATCGACCCGACGACCTATGCCATGACCACCACCGCGACGGGCGGCGGGCCGTACACCTACAGCGACATGACCGGCTATCAGCTACGCAACGCTTCGCGGGCCGGCATCTTCCGCCACACCTTCGCCGGCTGCGGCCAGGCCACCACGACCTGGACCACGCTCAGCTTCACCGTCGATTCGCCGATGGGCAGCAAGGTGGCCATTCGCTACCGCGGCGCGCCGACGCTGGCCGATCTGACGAGCGCGCCCTGGGTGGTGGTGACCGAGAAGTCGCCGGTGAAGATCAACCTGCCGCCGACGCCGCCAGCTAGCTTCCTGCAGGTCGAGGTCAGCATGACCTCGATCGATACGCGCATCACGCCGGTGCTGTCTGGGCTGTCGGCAGCGTATACCTGCAAGCTTGTCATCGGCTGATGCCGAGGCAGGCGAGGGCAGGTGGAAGGCGGGCGGGGGGCAGTCGCTGGACCCTCGGCCCAGCGGTCGGATGGATGGGGGGTGTCGTCGGGGGGACGATGCTGCTTGCGGCTGGGCCGGCCTATGCGCGCGGCGTGCCGAGCTTTGGTCCGCACGATGTCGAGACGGTGTTTTTCATCGACAAGACGGACGACCACAACCGCGTCGACTACGCGCTGCGCTTGGATAGCGAGTGCGTGCCACAGGGCAAGGAGCCACTGTTTCCGTACTGGCGCGTGTTTGAAAACGCACCTCCAGTGCGCACGCTCAACCTCGGCTGGTGGGAGTACGTGGCCTATGGGCTGTCAGAACAGAAGATCATCTCGCGCTCGCCCGAGGGGGTGCTGCTGCGCGTCCAGCTAAAGCAGCTACCGCGGGCGATTGAGATCCTGGTACGGCGAGGCACCGACGGTCGCTGTACGACGACGGCGCGGACGACGATTGCGGGGCAGGCGGGCATCGAGCTCTTGTCGGTGCACGCGACCTTGTCGAAGGTCATCAAGAAGGTCCTGCACGTCGATGTCTTCGGTCGCAGGGGCGACAGCCTAGAGCCGGTGAGCGAGCGTCTGAGCCGCTAGCGCGAGGGCCGAGCGCGCATGGTCGCGGTCGCTGCGAGTCGGGGTGGTGGGAACCTGGCGAAATCCCATCACCCGATCTGGCGAAATCCCATCACTCGATCTGGCGAATCTCCATCAACGCGGCGGGCGCGGCGCGGCGCTGCGAGGGTGGGCGCGCTCGACGGCGGCGGCGGCGAGTCGGGGCGTGATGCGGGCACAAATCCTGCATAGTGCGTCCGGCACAATGCAGTCGTCATCGGCGCCCACCCCGCAGCCTGAGCCGCCCAGCGAAACGCTCACGCCGATCTGTCCGCTCGATCTGCAGCCCGCTCGTCCGCTCGCCGTGACGGGTGAGGCTGAGGTGAGCGCGGCGGTCGCGCAGGCGCGTCGGGCTCAGCAGGCCTGGGCCGAGCTACCGCTGGCCGAGCGGGCCAGTCGTCTGCGCCAAGCTGCCAAGCGCATGCTGGCGCGTCGGCACGAGCTGATGGTGACGCTGCGGGAAGAGATCGGCAAAGTCGATGCCGAGGCGATGTTTAATGAGTCGCTCGGTCCGCTCGATGCAGTCAACGCCTGGGAGCGAGTGATCCGCGAGCACGGCAGCCGCGAGCGGATCTCGCTCAACCCGATCAACTTCCCCGGCAAGAGCGCGTGGATCGATCTGGTGCCGCGCGGGGTCGTGGGCGTGATCGCGCCCTGGAACTATCCGGTGGCGGGGCTGTATCGCTCGCTGTTCCCGGCTCTGCTCCTGGGCAACGCGGTGGTGCTCAAGCCCTCGGAATTCTCGCCGCGCTCAAGCGCCTGGATCATCGATGTGCTGTCCTCGGTGCTGAGCGAAGCTCTGCCGCCGGGCTTGGTGGCCACGGTGCAGGGCGGGGCGGCGACGGGGCAGGCGCTCCTTAACGCCGGCATCAACGCCTGCGTGTTCACTGGCTCACCGGCTACCGGGCGGATCGTGCGGCAACGCTGCGCCGAGCTCGGCATTGTCAGCAGCATCGAGACCGGGGGCAAGGACGCCGCCATCATCCTCGATGACTGCAACCTAGAGCGAACCGTCGCTGGTGTGACCGCCTGGAGCCTCGGCAACGCCGGCCAGGCCTGCGGCGCCATCGAGATCGCCTATGTCACACCCGGCATCGCCGACCGCTTGGTCAGTCGCCTGGCTGAGGTGTTCAAAAAGCTGCGCGTTGCGCCGGCCGCCCGCGGCGAGACCGATGTCGCACCGCTCGCCAACCAGCGGCAGTTCGATCTGGTGGTGCGCCACGTCAAGGACGCGCAAGAGCGCGGCGCCAAGCTGATCTGCGGCGGCCGCCCGACGGGGGTTGGCCTGTTCTATGAGCCGACCCTCCTCGATCACTGCACCGAAGAGATGGCGGTGGTCAGCGACGAGACTTTTGGTCCGGTGCTCGCCGTGGTGCGCGTTGAGGGCGTCAGCGATGCCATCGCTCGCGTCAATCGCAGCCGCTATGGCCTGGGAGCCTCGCTGTGGACGCGCGATGTCGATCGCGCCGAGCGCTTGGCCGAGCGGCTGGACGTCGGCGTCGTGGTCATCAACAACCACGCGCTGACTGGCGCCATGCCAGCCCTGCCCTGGAGCGGTACGCGCGAGACCGGCACCGGCATCGCCAACAGCCGTCACGCCCTGCTGACCTTTGCCCGACCGAAGACCACCCTGGTCGACCGCTCTGAGAAACCAGAGCTGTACTGGCCGCCGTATGACCGCGGTCTCATCGAGCTTGGCGAGATCCTCTGCGATGTGCAGCGTGGCGCGATTACCTCGGCATGGAAGCTGCCGCTGCTCCTGCACGAGCGCATGCAGCGCCTGACCACCTTCTTCCGGGATGCCGTGCGATGAGCACTGATCCTGTTCAGTCAAGCTCGTTTCTGCCGCCGCCGGTCGCCGACCGGCAGCTGGGTGGTGGGCGTCTGGTATCGGTGCCTGGCGGCGCCATCACTGGGCCGGCGATGCGTATGGCGGCCTCGCTGCGCACGGGAGCCCTCGACCGCCTGAGCCGTGATGCGCAGGCGCTGCAGGCCGTCCAGACCCAGACCCTGCTTGCGCACTGTCAGCGCGGCGCCGAGACGGAGTTCGGTCGCCAGCACAGCCTGGGGCGCGTGCGCTCGGTCGAGGACTACCGCAGTGCGCTGCCGCTGCGACCCTATGCCGAGTTCGAGCCCTGGCTAGAGCGCATGCGCCGCGGCGAGCGCAACCTGCTGCATCCAGACTTCATCGAGTACTACGGCTGCTCGTCGGGCACCTCGGATACGGCGGCCAAGAACAAGTACCTGCCGGTCTCGCGCGAGCAGATTCGCTGGCAGCAGAAGGCCGGCTTTGACATCGCCGCGCGCTACCTGCAGCTGACCGGCGACAACGCCTTTACCGGCGGCTTTGTGCTGTACCTGTTCCCACCGGCGGTGATCAAGAAAGAAGGCCCGGTCGGGGTGTCGAGCAATCCCGGCCTGATGCTGCTGCACCTGCCGCGCGTCTCGCGCCTGCTCAGCCTGCCCAAGCCGCCGCTGCGCGACATCGAGAACTACGATCGCAAGCTGGATGCGATCGCCGATACCTACCTCGATCACGACGTGCGCGTCATGTCGGGCACCACCTGCTGGTTCTCGAACCTCTTTGACCGTCTGCTAACTGCGGCGCGGCGGCGGGGCCTGCCGGCTCGCGTGGTCAGCGACATCTGGCCGAACCTGCGCGTGCTGTTCGGCGGCGGTGTCCATGCCGAGCCCTACCGCGAGATCATCGCCCAGCGCTTCGGCCGCCGCATCCCGATCATCGACAACTACAACGCCACCGAAGGCGGTGTCTTTGCGGTCAGCGATCGCTTGGATGACCCCGGCATGGCGATGATTCCCGACCGCGGCGTGTACTTCGAGTTTGTCCCGCGCGAGGAACACGGTCGCCCCGATGCCCGCCGCTGCGCGCTGTGGGAGGTCGAGCTAGGCCGCGAGTACTCGGTGGTGGTGACCACCTGCTCGGGCCTCTACGGCTACTACATGGGGGACTTCATCCGCTTCACCAGCGTCTACCCGCACCGCATCGAGTTCACCGGGCGGG
>CAZVMD010000479.1:0-4091 GCA_964628555.1 uncultured Myxococcales bacterium
GGCAGCCTCGGCAATGTCGCGGTCGGCTTTGCCGGCAACTAACTTGGTTTAGGAGTTCCGATGCGCAGTCTATGGTTTGCGTCGGCCTTGCTAGTCACCAGCCTGTCGTTGTCCGCCTGTCAGCCGAGCTCCTACGTCCTAGTCCAGCTCGACGGCGTGCCCGAGGCGGCGCGCTCGGTCAAGATCCTCGTGCAGCGCGGCTCGCAGGTCAGCACGCCGCTGCCCGCTTTGGCCCTGCCCAACACCGGCACAGCCGGCCTTAGCTTCCGCCTTGATCTGCCAGCCGCCGAAACAGACCCTCAGCCGATAGAGATCCAGGTCGGGGCCTTCAGCCGGGCCGGAGCTGAGGGCTGCTTGCTGGCGCACGGCGGCACGCGGGTCCAGCCGCGCGAGGCGGCTTCGGTCCATCTCGACACCATCGCCTCCGTCGACCGCTGCAGCGAGGGGGATGTGTTCATCGAATCGGTGGCGCCCAACCTCTTGTCCACCGAGCAGCTGGCCACCAGCGAGCTCGTCGTAAAGGGCTGGGGTTTCCAGCCCGACACCCAGGTCAGCATCGATGGCGGGCCCGTCGCGCGCCTGAGCTTCGTCTCGACTACCGAGGTGCGCCTGCAGCCCGCCGCCGCCCAGCGGACCGGCCTGCAGCCAATCAGCGCCCAAAACCAGGGCGGACGCACGATCGCCGAGGGTCTACTGCGTTATTACAGTAACCAAGTGACCTACACCGCAATGGCCAATTCGCAGTGGGTTGACCTTGGCATCTCGGCGGGATCGATGGTCGGTATGGCAGGAACCGCTCTGATTAATTACGACTCAGGCGGACCTAGATTTAGTGTGCTTGCAACCGAGAGTGAAAAGCCGGCCCGCTGGGATATGCTGATCGGGTTTCGGATTTTCGGCATGCCGGCTTCAGGAAAATCGGATAAAATGCAAGGCTCCGATACCCTTTTCCAAACCAACGTAATCAGCTCGCCAAAACAGATTATTGTCGACCATTTTGATGTCGAGCCCCTGGATGATGTCCTTGTCTTGGATGATCGTCAGAATGACGCGCAACCGGCCTATAAGGTCGGATTCAGCGCCAGCATCGCGCGCGATGTCTCCTATAATTATTGTTCAAACATAGTCGGCATAACCCCTCGGATTGATGCGATCGCGGCACGAAACCTCCCGATGAAACCCGTCGCGAATCTATTGTTAGCGTATAGCAATGGGGTCATTGGCGAGCTAGAGGGCACGCCGCGCGGCCTGTTCCTGGGCCCTACCAGTCAACAGCCCAACCTCTGCGACCTACACGAGATGCTGCCGACGGGAGTCTTTTCCTCGCTGCAGAGCCTACTCAGGCTCTCGCTCTCCCCCAAAGACGAGAACTATCTGGTCGTCGCAAACGGGGGGGCAGGCCTGTTCCAGGTGCCTTCGCCGGATACTTCAATTACCGGCGCGGGAGTCAATGCAGTTACGCGCCATCTGCATACCCCTGTCTTGATTAGCGACATGAAAACTAGTCCAATATCACATGTCATCGTTGATGATATCAATCAGGATACCATCCAAGATATTGCTATGTTAATTCGGCACAACTCAGCGGCTTTCATCAAAATCTACCGTGGATTGCCATCAGTCACGGTACAAGCCAAGAAGCTCGCACAGTTCGATATGTCGATCCCCGAATTCCCGCTCCCCCATGACTGCGCGCAGGTCGCGACGGCCCGACTAGTCGATATCAACGAAGATGGGTATGCTGACCTTCTGTATAGCTGTTTCAATAGCGACGGTCAGAACAGCATCGAAGCCCTGCTCAGCCGCGGCGCGCCAATGCAATATAACGCGATGGCTCAGACCGTCTTTCTGCGCGGCCCAAGCGTCGGCGGCTCCCTCCACTTCGAGCGAATGCCGCAGTTTCTCCCCAAGCAAGCGATCGAGCTGTGGGGCGGCAATGGCGTGCAGCCGTTTCGCCTGATCAACACCAGCCACTGACCCCTTTCTGTAGGCTCGACGAGCGCGCGCTACGCCTTGGGGCGCGGGCGAAGCCGGGTCAGCACGCTGCGGATGCGCTCCAGCTCGTGGGGCGAAGCGATGTTGTGCAGCAGGTCCTGCGCTTGCCGTAGGTGCTGCAGCGCCGATGGCCAGCGCAGCTCGCCGAAAAGAAGCTGCGGTCGCCAGGCCGGGGCCGCCGCCGTCCCCAAAAGCACCGCCGAAGGATACGGTGCGCCGGCATGGGCGGCGAGCAGGCCCAGGTAGGCATGGGCCAGCCCCTCGTCGTAGAGCATGCCGAAGCGCTGCGCCAGCCGCAGCGACTCGCGCAGCGCCGAGAGCGCCGCGCGCACATCGGCCGGCGCCCCAGAAAGCCAGCGCAGCCGAGCCAGACCGAGCTGAGCCCGCGGCGCGAAATAGGGGAAGCGGCGGACCAGGCCCAGCAGATCCTGCACCATCGCGGCGACCAGCTTCTGCCCCGCCTGTCGCGCGGTAGGCTGACGCTCCTCATGCAGGCTGAGCGCGATGTCGAGCAGGGTGTAGCGCGTCTCCAGCATGGTCGGCAGTCCGGCCTTGATGGCCTGCTGCTCGGGCCACAGCGCGGCCACCTGGGCATAGGCGTCGGCGTAGTGCCCCTGCGCAAAGCTCAGGCGGGCCCACAGGGCCTTCTCCGCGACGCGCAGGTAGGGCTCTTCGGCTTCTGGCCCAGCCTCCTGCCGCGCGGTCTGCAGGCCGCTCTCGGCCAGGTCAGTACGGCCGCGTCGCAGCCACAGCGCCACCTGCAGCAGGCGCGCCGACATCGCATAGCGACGGATCCCCTTCTGCTCGGCGACTACCAGCGCGGCGGCCAGCAGATCCTCGGCGCGGGCGTGCGCCCCCCAGCAGAAGTACATCGCGCTCTGCACCTGCTGGCACACCAGCCACGCGTGGTCGTCCCCCATCTGACGCGCGCGCTCAGCACACTCGCTGTGCGTGCGCAGCGCCACCGCGTAGTTGCCGCGCTGCACCTGCACCAGGCCGCGCATGCGATGGATGCGCAGCTCGATCTGCGGGCTGGGACTGCGGTCGAGGTGATACTCGGCCCGCTGCTCGTAGCCGCGACTCAGACGCGATAGACCCGCCGTCTCCAAGACAAAGCCGATAAGCGCGCTGTACAGCGCCTGCATCGGCGCATCGCCCAGCCGCTCAGCAGCATCGAGCGCCCACAGCGCCCCCAGCAGACCGCGTTCGGTATCGCCCATGGCGAAGAACGCTTCGCTACCGGCCAGCCACAGCCGCAGGTATTCGCGCAGGATCTCCGGCGATTGCTCGTCCTGCTGCGGCTGACGACGCAGCCGCCGCTGCGCCTCGCTCCACAGCGCGGCCAGCGTGGCCCGCCGCAGATCGGCTGGCTGCTCGGGGAAGGGACGTCCCAGCTCGTGCAGGGCGAGCCGGATCGTGCGCGCGCAGTCGCCATGCCGGCCCAGTCCAGCGTAGGCTGTCGCTAACAGTCGCAGCGTGCGCAGCCGCGCCAGCGAGCTTACCGCTGTCGGCTCAGCCACTTGGCCCTGATGCTCCAGCGCCTCCAAGAGCAGCCCCACTGCCTCCGTCAGCGCCCCCGCACTCAGCGCCTGCTCGCCGGCGATCTCGGCGTACTGCGCTGCCCGCAGCGGCTGATTGGCGCCGCGATAGTGATAGGCCAACGCCGCCGCCATGCTGCGCGGATCCGGCATGGTGCGCTCGATAGTGATCGCGACCTGCAGGTGCAGTGCCTGCTTCTCGTCCGGCCCCAGCTGCGATAACAGCTCCTCGCGCAGCTTGTCATGGGCAAAGCGCCAGTGCCCCTCGCGCACGATCAGCACCGACGCATTCGCCCCCGCCTCCAGCCAAGCCTCCGGCTCGGCCTCCAGCGCCCGCAACAGCCGCAGGTCGATGTCGCGCCCCGCCACCGCCAGCATGTACAGCGTCGGCTCGACCCACATCGGCACGCGCTGCAGCCGCCGCCGCAACACACTGCGCACACTCCCCGGCACATACTCCCGCAGCAACGCCGGCGTCCGCACCGCCGAAAGCGCCCCCGCCTCCTCCGCCAACATCCGCACCGCTTCGACGATGAAGAAGGGGTTCCCTTCCGTCTC
>CAZVMD010000480.1:0-4080 GCA_964628555.1 uncultured Myxococcales bacterium
GCTTCCCACACCTGGCCTTCCTGCAGCTCGCCGTCGCCGAGGATGACGTAGACGCGATAGTCACGTCGCTGCCGTCGTCCGGCCAGCGCCATGCCCAGCCCGACCGACAGCCCCTGACCCAGCGAGCCACAGGTCGCCTCGACCAGCGGTCCCAGGCGCTCCGAGACGTTGATCTCGACGGGCGAGCCATCCTGGCAGTACTCGGTCAGGCGCTCGCGCGGCAGCAGGCCGCGGGCGGCCAGCGTGGCGTGAAAGGCGGCCGAGTTGTGGGCCGTCGACAGCAGGCAGCGATCGCGATCGGCGGCGCTGGGATCTTCCGCATCGAGCCGCAGCTCAGCGAAGTACAGCGTGGCGAAGAGCTCGGCGGCCGCGAGGCCCTGCTGCACATAGCCCTGCCCGATGGGCGCGATCATGCGCAAGACATCGACGCGGATGGCGTGGGCGTGCTGGGCCAGCGTGGCGGGATCGCGGGTGGCTACCCCGATAGAGCGCGAGACGGTCATCGGCGGATTTTTACCCGATTTGCGGAGCGTGGAGCGCAACAGTCGCCGGGGCTGGCCCCGGGCTGAGGCTGCGAGCGGGAGGCGGCCACACGGCCGGCGCGCAGGGTCTGCGTGGTGCCTCTGCGTGCCGCAAGCGCTGCGCGCGGAGCACAGGGGCCGGGACGGCGGGCGCGGGGACAAAGGGGCCGGGCTGCAGGCTGGCGCACGGCTTGCAAACAGTTCACGTCCGGGGGCTGCAGCAGTGGGGAGCAGGCTGCCCCCTTACTTCCTCTTGCTGAGGCATCGGTCCATGCACGCACCACTGGCTCTGCGGCTTTGGTTGGGTGTCCTGCTGTTGCTCTGCTGCCATCGTCAGAGCCGTAGCAGCGAGCCAGAGTCCACCGCGGCTCCGCTGCCGCCAGCTGAGGTCGGGCGAGGCACCGGCGGCGCTGTCGCGAGCACCCTGCGCGTCGCGGTGACTGGCAGCCGCCTGCGCATCCTGCGCGAAGAGCACACCGGCGAGGTCACACTCGGCACGCTGACCCTGCCGGCGCCGGCCCATGATGCGCCGCTTCTAATCGGGCGGGCCGCCTACCTGACGCTGGAAGGGCAGGGCGTCGCGGTCATCGACATCGGCGTGCCCGAAGATCCCTACATCGTCTGGTACCTCGCCCAGGAGCGCATCATCACGACGCTGTCGCTGTCGCAAGATCAGCTGCGGCTGGAAGCGCTCCAGCAGTCGCTGCTTTACGACGTGTCTGAGCCCTTGCGGCCGCGTGGCCGCGAGATCAGCCGCGGCGCAGCGCGGCGCTGCTATGCCGAGGCTCCCGCTGGCTACGATGCCGATGGCCTGCCGCGGCTGGCCGCTTCGGCACCGACGGGACGACGGCTGCGCCTGCGCTCGGGCGAGATCCTGCAGGGCCGGCTGCAGCGTCAGGGCGACGGGCGTCTGTGGCTCTGTCCGGGGAGCGCCGGCGAGCCGGCTGCCGTCGGGACGGGTGCGACCGCCGAGCCAGCCACGAGCGCCACACCCTGCCAGGGACGCAGCGTCTTGGCCACGGACATCGCGCGCCTCGACGCGGTGTATCTGGACGAGCCGATTCCCCAGGATGTCGCGCCGCCGCCGCGGCCACACCCCGGCCTGACCTCGGCCCTGCTGCGGCTGTCAGAGGGTGTGCAGCCCGACGACAGCCGGCTGTGGTCGGCGCTGGTAGATGGCTCCGTCGGGCCACTTCTGTACCGCGTGCGTGGCACCCGCTTTGAAGTCCTGCGGCAGGCGGGCAGCGACTGGGTCCTGCTTGGCTCTACGACGCTGCCTAGCGCCGGGCGGAGCAGCGCGCTGCTGATCGGGTCGGCGGCGTATGTCCTTTTGGAGCAGGGCGTGGCCGTGATCGACACGGCGCTGGCGCGCTATCCCTATGTGGCCTGGGTCCTGGAGCCCACGATCGAGGTCGAGCGCATGCAGCTGCAAGCGGGCACGCTGATCCTGCAGAAGCCGCACTGGGTGTCTCGCTACAACCTGGCGCTGCCGCTGCTGCCCAGCGGACCGAGCCGCCAGGCGGTGGACTTTCGCCGGTTTACGGATCAGAGCGTGACCGCGGCGGATGCGTCATGGGTCGAGCGCACCGGCGTGAGCGGCCCTGCGGCACGACGCCTGTTTCTGCGCGGGGCGGCAGCGCAGCTGGTCTGGGACTTTCGCTGCAGCGCCGATGCGGCTCGCTGCTACTTTCGTCAGGCGGGCCAAGCCAGCTCGGCGGCCATCGCCGAGATCGATCACGTCGAAGCGGTGTACGCCGCCTCCAGCGCTGCATCGACTGCCGTGGGTGAGTCGGCCGCTTTTGACTCGGGGACCGCCGCGCCAGCGCGCTACAGCTGGACTCACCTGACCGGGACCCCGGGCACCCGGCGGGTCCGCAGTCCGGCCCGGATCGTCGGCGCCGTCCTGGCCAGCGTCGGCGGAGGCGTTGCCCTGTACGGCGCAGGGAGCCTGCTGGTCCTGTACATGCCAATCGGTACCGTGGGCTCAATTGGCGACGACAAGTCAAGGACCGGCGCGGGCGTCACGGCGCTGATCGGGCTCTCGGTGGGAGTGCTCGGCGGAGCCATCGCCATCGTCGCGGGGGACAGCGTTGAGCCAGCATCAGCCAACAAATAGGACGGCCGGCGCGGCGCTAAGGCCGGCTGGTGGCCAGCGTTCGGCCCGCGGCGGCACTGCCGCCTCCCTCGCAGCCAGCCGTGCTTTGCCTTGCCTTGGCTTTGCGTTGCTTTCCTTTTCCCGCCGGCCTGTCCGGTTATTTTGGAGCAAGCCATGTCGTCGAACGTTCTTCCCAGCCAGTCGCTAGCGCGTCGAGCTCGTCCATTCACGGCCACCCGACACTTTCGCGTCGTCTTGACGGTGCCCACCACCGCCAAGTCCAGCGGCGAGCCGATCCCCGGCGCCGAAATCTACGTCGAGCTAGAGCCCGACGATGAGCCCATCGCCCGGGTCGTCACGGACGGAGAGGGGACCGGAACCTTTGAGATCTCAAAGCCGGGCACCCCGAAATACACGATCAAGCTGGGGCTGGATCAGCTGGTCCAGCTGGCTCAGCAGCGGAAGGCGAACCCGACCGCCACCCCCTCGGTGGACCTGCAGGTGACCGAGACCTTCAAGCAGCCGATCCCGGTCATGCTCAACGTCACCAGCGGCCCGTTCAGCCAGTCGCTCTCTAACATCGAAGACAACGGCTAGACGGCCTGCCCGGCGCGGGGATGTTGCCGCGGCGCGCAGGCTGGCAGCGCTGCTTCGATCGAGGTGGGGAAGACGGCGTCCGGGACAGCCCGAGGCGCGAGCTGGTCGCTTGCGCCGGCGGCCTGGGCGAAGGCGGGGAGAGAGCCTAGGCGGTCCTGCGCCGTCGCAGCCGGGTCAGGCCGAGTAGCGACAAGCCGAGCAGCACCGACAGAGGCACCAGGCTGAGGGAGCTTGTGGGCTGGGCGCTGCCGAGCTGACAAGCGCAGCCGGTCGGCGCGCTGCCACCGGGGCCGCCTCCCGGGCCACCGCTGCTGCCGCCGTCGGGGTCGCTGGGGCCGGAGCCGCCGTCGCTGGTGCCGACGTTGCCGAACTCATAAGCGCCGACGTCGATGGCGCTGCCGACGATGCTGCGGCCCTGGCGGCTGCTGGGGTGCAGGTACTGCCAGATCGGGGCCAGCGACTGGCTGCCGGCGCTGCCCGGATCGACGCCGGTGTCGATGCAGGGCGAGCCGGCCTTCAAGCGGACGTCGTAGGCGGCGAGGTTTTCGAACAGCGGATCGCCTTGCGTGGCGTTGACGAAGTTGCCGCTCTGCTGCGCGCCGCTCTGGGCGGTGATCGTGCCGGCGTACATGAAGATGTTGTTGCGCAGCAGCGACGGCGTGCTGCTGGCATTGTTCACAAAGCTGCCCGACTTGCGGCTGTTGATGAACGTGTTGTGAACGACGTACAGGTGGGTGTCGCGGCCGCCGCCAGTGCTCTCGGCGGCGTAGGACAGCATGGCCGGGTTCTGCGTGGCGCTCGACTGCTCGATGAGGTTGCCGATGACGTAGGACAGGCCGGCGTCGGGGATGTCGATCTCGTAGCTGG
>CAZVMD010000481.1:0-4026 GCA_964628555.1 uncultured Myxococcales bacterium
CCAACCTGTCTTTGACCCGCGGCGGCAAGAACCTGTTCTTCGATCCCAAGGGCAAGGACGGTCTGTCGCCGCTCGGCTGGAGCTGCGTCGAGCGCATCCTGGCCGCGGCGCCGGACATCTGCCTGATCCTAAACGCCAGCGTCAACGCCTATCGCCGGCTCGATCCGCACTACGAGGCGCCGAACCAGATCAAGGCCTCGGCCATCGATCGCGGCGCCATGGTCCGCATCCCGCTCGGCAACGAGCGCTCGGCCCGCATCGAGGTGCGCTCGATCGCGCCCGACTCGAACCCCTACATGGCGATCTACACGCTCTTGCGCACCGGCCTAGAAGGACCGCAGCCGGCCAGCAGCAGCGAGTCCGGTGACGACGGCAAGCGCAGCCGCACCCGCTTCCTGCCCGACAACATCTACGACGCGCTGCGCCTGTTTAAGGCCAGCCGCTTCGTCGGCGAAGTGCTGGGCGAGAGCATCCAGGATCGCTTCGCCGATGTGAAGCAGGCGAGCGCCGAGCGCTGCCCCAAGGCGCTGGGCACGACCATCAAGACCGCCGAGATCCAGTTCCACCACGAGGTCACCAACCAGTACCTGTGGAGCCTGTTTTAGGCCCGGCCCGCTCGGCGGCAGCGCGGCTGGGGTGCCTACAGCGAGTAGTTGCTGCAGCGACTGCCCGAGCAGCGACCGCCGCTGCAGTCGGAGTCCGAGCTGCAGCTACCGCAGCGGCTGTTCGAGCAGCGACCGACCTTGCAGTCAGAGTCCGACGAGCAGCTGCCGCAGCGACCGCTTGAGCAGCGACCGTTGCCGCTGCAGTCCGAGTCCGATGAGCAGCTGCCGCACTTGCCGCTCGAACAGCGGCCGGTGTTGCAGTCCGAATCGGACGAGCAGCTGCCGCAGCGGCTGTTCGAGCAGCGGCCGTTGCCGTTGCAGTCCGAGTCCGATGAGCAGCTGCCGCACTTGCCGCTTGCGCAGCGACCGTAGCCGGCACAGTCCGAGTCCGACGAGCAGTTCGAGGGACCGGAGTCGGCCGGGCGCACCTGGGCAGAGAAAAACAGCGTCAGTGCGGCGGCAAGGGACAGAGCGAAGGTTCGGCGGGCTGGCATCGACATAGCTCCATGCTACTCGGGCGTACGCGGCGGTGGGGAGAGAGTGCCTAAGCACGCCGAACCTCGCCGAAAAGTTCACGCCGCCTGGGGCTTGCCGAAAGCTGGCGGCTTGCCTCTATGATCGCGGAGCAACCGCTCTCTCTGAGGTCTGATATGCATCGACAGTCCCTGTTCCCCGTCGCTGCGCTGGCGGTTTCGCTGGCGCTCCTCGCTCCTGGGCTCGGCCAGCTGCCCCGCCCGCCCAGCGCCTGGGCCGACCAGTCGGCAGGCCCCTCGTCACCGGCCCCACCTACGCCAGCCCCCGCCCCAAGTCCAGCCGCGGCGCCGCCGGCACCGACCAAAGGACCTGCCAAGCGCCTGACCATTGTCGCGGTCTATGCCCATCCCGATGATGGCGAGTTCTTCGCTGGCGGCACGCTCGCCAAGTGGGCCGCGGCGGGCCACCGCATCGTCGCCATCTGTGCCACCGATGGGGCGCTGGGTGCCATGCACGGCGATAGCGACCCCAAGCAGGTAGCCAGTCGCCGCGGGCGTGAGCTGGCCGCCGCGCTAGCAACGCTTGGCGCCGAGCCGCCGATCCTGCTCGGCTTTCCCGATGGCTTCCTGCGGGAACATCAGCAGAAGCTGCGCGAGCGGCTGATCTATCACCTGCGCCGGCTGCGCGCCGATCGCGTCCTGACCTTCGATCCGTGGAAGCGCTACGAGATCCATCCCGATCACATCGAGGCCGGACGGATGGCGGCGGAAGCGGCGGTGTTCGCCGGCTTTCCCCTGCTGCATCGCGAGCAGCTGACCGCTGACATCACGCCAGTGCAGCCGTCTGAGGTGTGGTTCATGGGGCCGCTGGAGCACGCGCCCAATCGCATCGTCGATGTCCAGGCCACGCTCGATAAGAAGGTCGCGGCGACGCTGTCGCACGGCTCGCAGATCGAGCTCCTGGCCAGCTGGTTTGTGCCCGGTGCCAATCCCCGCAACCTCAGCGCAGCACAGCGAGCCGCCCTGCAAGGCGGGGCACGCAAGTTCCTGGAACAGATGGGTCGCGGCATCGCGCAGCCCTTCGCCGGACGCGTCCAGATCGCCGAGGCCTTCTTCGTCCAGCGCACGGGCCCCGGTCACTTCGACAACTATCCACAGATGTTTGGCGAGATGATGGGCGCGCCCGTCGAGCCGCCGGTCTTCGAGTAGCGGCGTCGCGTCGCCCGGGCGGAGACACCGCGACGCTAGCGCGGCCCGCCCGAGTACACCCCTTCGATGTACAGCATCGGCACCGTGGTGCGCAGCGGCCGATCGATGCGAGCTGCAATGGCGCGGAAGGTCGGCTCGAAGTCAGGCTCGCTCACCAGCTCACGCCAGCCGAACCAGCGGGTCAGCGGATGGTGCAGCAGCGCACTGCCATCGGCAAAGGTCATGGCGAAGCTCCGCTCGACGACGCGCGTGACGGCGAAGCCGAAGGCGGCATAGCGCTGCGCAAGCTGCTCGGCCGTAGCGCGATGCTCGACGTGGGCTTCGATCGCGGCGAGGTAGCGGGCCGGCATTTGCTGGCGGAACACGTCATAGACCTCGCGCATGTGCTGCCGCGTGTTGGTGGTGATGACCAGGCGAGCACCGCGCCGCGCCACGCGAGCACACTCGGCAAACACGCGCTCGGGCTGGGCGAAGTTATTCAGGCCGAGGTTGGACACGATGAGGTCGAAGCTGGCCGCAGCAAACGGTAGCTGCGCCGCATCCGCCTCGATCACCTGCGCGTGCGGCAGGCCCAGCCAGGCGAGCTTGGCGCGGGCCCGCTGCACAGCATCGTGCCAGGTATCGACGCCGGTAAAGCGCGAGCGCTCGCCATGCAAGGCGGCCAGCTCGATCAGCGGAAAGCCGGTGCCGCAGCCGATGTCGAGAACGTCCAGGCCTGCCGGCTCGGCGCGGACCTCCAGCTCATCGAGCATCAGCGCCCCGAAGCGCGATGCCCACAGCGAGACCTCATCAAACATCGCGGCCGTTCCCGGCGCCTTCAGATCGATCTGGCTGTTGAGCATGGCTTGACCCAAAAAGGAGCGGCCTAAATACGATCGAGCCGGACCCACGGTCAAGGCCAGGCGAGCCAGTCAGGCGATAGCGAGCAGCAGCGAGCGGCGAGGCCCCCTGGGTGATGCGCCAGCGGCGGGGCGGGCGGCGGCGCGACGGTCTTGGCGCCGGTCTCGCTTGCCAGCTTGGCCCTGTTGTCACAGCTCGCGCGTTTTCTCGCGCAGCGAGCGCATCTCCTCGCGGAGCTAGCGCTTGTCGCCTCGCGCCTCACGGACCTCTTTGCGCAGCTCGGCGCGTTCGCGACGAAGCTCTGCGGTGGCGGCCTTCACCGCCTCGCGCTCGGCGCGCTGAGTGCTGCCCGACACCTCCTTGCGCTCTTGCCGCAGCTCCTTGCGCTCCTCGCGGACTTCTTTGCGCTCGGGACGCGGCTCGGCAGCCGCGGGACGCTCGGCGGCCGGTGCGGCCGCAGGTGGCGCGGCAGCCGGTGGTGCAGCAGGACGTGCAGCCGGTGGCGCGGCAGGCGGTGGTGCAGCAGGACGTGCAGCCGGTGGCGCAGCAGGCGGTGGCGCAGCAGGACGTGCAGCCGGTGGCGCGGCAGCCGAAGCTGCGGCGGGACGTGGCTCGGGCGCGCTCGGGGCCCCCTGCGCCCAGGCCAGCGAACCAGACAGCAGCACTCCGAGCACAGTCACACAGCGAACACGACGAAACATGCGAGCCTCCAAGACAAACAACGTGGGCCAGCGAACCGAGCAGGACCTGCCCGCGCCCCGTGACCAAGCCCTGCCCTGCCACCGGCCGGACGAGGTCGGGCTCCCCTAGGTTCCCAGAGCCAGCCCGGCTGCGGCAAGTCTGATCAAGCGGCGCCGCCTCACTCCAGGGTCCCGCCCGTCTCAGGCCCGAGGCTGAGT
>CAZVMD010000482.1:0-4024 GCA_964628555.1 uncultured Myxococcales bacterium
GCGGCGGCGGCTGCATCGTCGGCCAGTCCGGCGGCGGTGGCGGCTTTGGCGGCGGCGGCGCCTTTGGCGGCTTCGGTGGCTTCGGCGCCGGAGCCGGTGCCCTCGGGGCAGCCAGCAAAGGCGGCGGCGGCGGCAGCGCGACCCACGGCGGCGCTGGAGCCGGCCTGGGCGGGGCCATCTTCCAGATGTATGGCACGCTGCAGATCGTTAACTCGACGCTGGCCAACAACTTTGCGCAGGAAGGCCAGGCGCCCGTTGGCACCACGGGTGCGCTGGGCGTAGGTGGCGGCGTGTTCTGCCTGAACTGCTCGGCCACCGTCCTCAACTCAACCCTGGCCGGCAACCGCACCTCCACCAGCGGGGCCAACTCGGGTGGGGCGCTCAACGCGGTGTCGTTTGGCAAGAATATCGCAGGCACCGCCAATGCCACGGTTAGCATCACGCTGACCAACAGCATCCTGGCCGACAGCATGGATCTGGCGGCGACGCCGGCTGCGGTTGGCGATGTGTTTATCAATCAAGCGTCGGGCATGGCGGCTCTCACGGTCTCGGCCGATGACGTCATCGAGTCCAACATTGGCATGGGCGGCGGCGCCACGCTCACCGGCACCGCGACCATGGCCGATCCCAAGCTGGCCGCGCTGGCTGACAACGGCGGCCCGACGCCGACCATGGCCTTGCAGCCCGGCAGCCCGGCCAACGACATCGGCAGCATCGCCACCTGCAGCGGGGCCAGCGTCGGCAGCCTGGATCAGCGCGGCATGGCCCGCGGCAACGCCGCCTGCGACAGCGGCGCCTTTGAAAACAAGCCAACCGGCAGCCCCTGCAGCACTGCCGCCGAATGCGGCAGCGGCTTCTGCACCGATGGCGTGTGCTGCGAGTCAGCCTGCGGCAACAGCGACCGCACCGACTGCCAGGCCTGCAACAGCGCGCAGACCGGCATGGCCAGTGGCAAGTGCGCCGCGGCTAATACCGGCGTGGTCTGTCGTCCTGCCGCTGGCCCCTGCGACAAGTCCGACAGCTGCAACGGGACCGCGACCACCTGCCCCGGAGACAGCAAGCAGACCGCGGGCTTCACCTGTCGCCAGGCCATTGGCGCCTGTGATCAGGCCGAGGTCTGCGATGGCAGCAACAATGCCTGCCCGGTCGACCGCCTGAAGGGAGCTGGGGTGATCTGCAAGCCACCGGGCAGCAATGCGACCTGCGATCCGGCTGACTACTGCGACGGCGTCCGGTCCAGCTGCCCGGCTTCGTTTGCGCCGTTTGGCACCGTGTGTGACACGACGAAGTCCTGCAATGGCGTCGGGCGCTGCCTCTAGCGCCCCCGGCCTGCTTCCCGTCTCCGCCCCGCCATCTCTCCCCTGAGCCCCCCCTCGCCCTCGTCGGGTAGCCTGCTTTTTCGCCTAGCTGGCCTGGCGCAGCACGTTCTGAATGCCGGTCGCTCGCTCGATGACGATCTTGCGCAGCGCTTGGAAGCGCAGATCGCGGCGCAGATCGTTTAGCAGCGGACAGCGATCGAGCCACAGCCAGTCGAACAGCCCGGCATCGATCGAGCGCGCCAGAGCGCGGATCGCCGCGTCGTGCTGCTTGCGCACCATGCAGGACTCGGTGAGGAGCTGAAAGAAAAACGAGCGGCTGCGTGGGCTCGACTGATCGGAAGACAGGTTGGGGAAGAACAGCTTCTCGAAGTCTTCTTTGGTGTCACCGGAGATCACCAAGAGCAGGCTGCGGATCCGCGGATTCTGACCGCCTTGCACGTAGGGATGCTGCAGCAGGCGCTTGGCGGCAGCCTCGCGATCGGGCTGCCAGCCGGCGAAGCGGGCGCGCACGATCCACGTCGCGTTCTGCGGTAGGCCACTGCGCTCGGCGCTCTCAAGCATCGGCTCGATCTCGCTCCACTCTCCCTGCAGCGCTTTGACGCGGACGCGATCGAGCACGGTGCGCAGACCGACTGCGGTGTCGAGCTCGTAGGCGCGCTCGAGATAGCGCAGCGCCGCCCCGGCGGGACCGGTCTCGGCGAGGACGCGGCCGATCAGGTCATAGGCCTCGGCGTTGTTGGGAGCTCGCTGGACTGCTTCGCGAGCGTGGCGCAGCGCACCTACCGCATCGCCGTGATAGAAGCAGACCATGGCCATCGCCAGCTGGGCATCAGCGCGATCGGGAGCGACGGCCACCGCTCGCTCTGCCGCTTGACGGGCGAGCTCGCCCTGGCCGCTGACGCCAAAGAACCACAGCTTGGCCCGTGACATGGCATAGGCCGACAGCAGCATCGGATCGTCGGGGCGCAGGGTCAGCGCTTGCTCGAACAGCTTGATCGCTTGCTGCTGATTGTCCATGCCGCCTTGGTGGTAGAAGGTCCGCGCCCGCAGGTACAGATCGACGGCCTCGGCATCTTTGAGCACCGATCGCTGAGGCAGGCTCTGACCACTGAGCACGGCGCCGGCCACGGCCTGTGCCACTTCATCGCTGACCATAAGGGCATCGGCAGCTGGGCGATCGAAGCGCTGCGCCCAGAGCTGCGTACCGTCGCTGCTGGTGAGCAGGCGAGCGGCGATGCGCAGCGCATTGCCCGCCCTACGCACCGAGCCATCGACCAAGAGCTCGGCGCCCAGTGCCCGCCCGACCTCGCAGGGATCGGGCAGCTCTTTGTTGAGCTGGCGCAGCTGGGCAGCCACGGCCCCACGGCTGCGCACGCGCAGGCTGGGCACCATCGACAGCGCATCGATCAGATCGTCAGTCAGGCCCTCGGCCAGGTAGCCATCCTCGGCCGGACCTTGGTTGCGGAAGGGCAGGACCACGAGGCTGCGCTGCGCCGCGGCATCGGCTCCCGGGTTTAGGCTGCTGCTGATCGTCGGCGGGCTGTCGCGTCGCTCGAGCTGGCCATTCAGCGTCAGGCCGGTGCCGCCCACCACAATCGGTGTGCCGCCACTTTTGGCCGGCGCAGCGACGGTGTCGAACGAGCCGGTCACCGCCTGCACGGCCTCGCTCACTGCGCGCGCTAGCTCACCGGCCGTTGCGTAGCGGTCCTGGGCTTGGCGCGACATCGCGCGCAGCGTGACCTGCGCCAGCGCCTCGGGCAGCCCCGGTCGCTTGTTGCGTGGATCGGGCGGCGGGCGCAGGAGGCGAGCCGCCGCGGTCACCAGCGGGTTGGTGCCGACGAAGGGCAGCGCGCCGGTGAGCATCTCGAACAGCACTACACCCAGCGAATAGATATCGGTGCGGACATCGACCGGATTGCCCTCGGCCTGCTCCGGCGACATGTACTCGGGCGTGCCGACGAACTCGCCCTCGCCCTGATTGGCCTTGTCGCTCTTGAGGGCGCGGGCGATGCCGAAGTCAGTGATCACCACGCGGTTGTCTTTGCCGATGATGATGTTGTCCGGCTTCAGATCGCGATGGATGATACCGACGGCGTGGGCGGCAGTCAGGCCGGCGCAGACCTGGTCGATGATGTCCTGCACCTGGGGCAGTGGCAGCGGGCGTGGGCTGCCTTCGGGGCCGCTGTTGATGCGCCCGGTCAGGAGCTCGCCCTCGACGAACTCCATGGTCAAAAAGCGCTCGCCATCCTGCTCGCCGATGTCGAACATGCGCGCGACATTGCGATGCGTGACGCGGCGGGCCAGCTTCACTTCGCTGCGGAAGTTCTCCAGGATCGATCCGCTGCCCAAGAGCTCTTTGCGCAGCACCTTCAGGGCGACGATTTCATCGAGCTCGACATCGCGGGCGCGATAGACCGTGCCCGCTCCGCCGGCTCCGACCAGATCGAGGAGCTCGTAGCGGCCGCCATACAGCAGCGTGGCGGCATCGGACAGATCGGTGATCGCTTCTCCGGAAGGCTTAGCAGGCGAGGTTTTCGCAGTCATCCGACGGGGATTATACCGTGGGCCTGGCAAAAACGCAGTCGGCGCAGAGGGCGTGCGCGAAATGTCACGCAGCGAGGAGAAGCGCGGGCTTGGCTGGATGGGAGGCGGGGCGGAGGGCCGACCTAGACGCCGATGTACAGGCGGTTGCCGAAGTTCGGCTC
>CAZVMD010000483.1:0-4019 GCA_964628555.1 uncultured Myxococcales bacterium
GGCATTTCCTTTTCGGCCATGCGGATCTTTTTGCGGCCTAGCTCGGCGAGCGAGATGTCTTTGACTTTGTAGGCGGGAAACTCGGTGCGGATGTCCATGGGCTACTCCTTTTTGGCCGCTACGATCTGCAGCGGCGGTTCTTTTTCCCCAGAGATGGCGCGCAGGAGCGCGTGTGCAGCGGTTACTCGCAGGCCGGCAGCGGCGACAAGCTCGCGCAGGCGCAGCGGATCGAAGCCCAGCCAGACGTCGCCTTGCTCGCGCATGCGATCGTCTTCGTGTGGCAGGTAGTCAACGACGATGAGGTGCCCGCCGGCCTTCAGCAGCGCCGTGGCCGCGGCCAGAGACTCGCGCGGGCGAGCCGCGTGGTGCAGCACCCGGGCCAGCAGCACCAGATCGGCGCCGCCGCGCGTGCTGACGTCTTGCAGCAGGCCGGCGTCGTCGATATCGCCCTCGCGCAGGCGCACGTTGGGCAGACCAAGGACGCTCAGCCGCTGGGCGCAGCGGGCCAGGCGAGCTGGGCTGCGATCGACCGCGATCACCCGCTCATAAAGCGGTGACAGCAGCGGCAGCAGCAGGCCCTCGCCGGTGCCGATATCGATGGCCAGCCCCCGCCCGGGCAGCAGCGGCGCCACCACCTGCAGCAGCGGCGCCAGCCCGTCGAGGCTGTGGCTGGATGGCTCGCTGTGATCGGCATGCTCAAAGAAGCGCCGCGCGTGATCTTCGCGGGCCCGCACCACCTGCGCCACCCGGGCCAAGCTGCCGTCGCGTGTGCACAGGGCCTGACCCTCGCGCAGCCCCTCGGCGAGCACCGGATCCGGCGCCGCAACGTAGGTCGACAGCAGCGTGCGCGTGCCATCTTTGCGGGCCCGCAGCAGCCCGGCATCGCGCAGCGGCTGCGACTTCTTGCTCACCTGCGGCTGCGCCTCGTGCAGCAGCGTCGCTAGCTCGCCCACCGTCAGCTCGTCCTCGGCGCACAGGGCCAAGAGGCGCAGACGATCCTCGTCGCTTAAGAGCCGAAACAGCTCAGCGCGGGGAGGGAGGGGAGCAGCAACCATAAAGACCATATATTCCACCATTCGAATGATTGCAAATACAATGTGCGGCACGTCGCTGAGCCACGGCTACAAGAGCGCTTCTGCCAGCGGCCGGCGGATCCCGCGCAGCAGCCGGTGAAGCTACGGCGCCGCGAGCGGCTAGCTACGCGGGGGCAGCAGGGCGGCCAGGGCTGGCAGGTCGGTGCTCTGGCGCAGGGTAAAGCGCGAGCGCCAGCCCACCTCGCGGGCCCGGTCCAGCCAGGCCAGCGCTTCTGCAGCCCCGACGCCTAGGCGAATCAGCGCGAAGTAGGTGTGGGCGAACTCGTCGGCAAGACAGCTGGCAAAGGTCAGCGGGTTGTCGGTGTTGAGGGAAACCAAGACCGGCGGCTCAGCCGGGCTGCCGCGCGCCGCGTCGCTGCTCGGCGCCGGCCGCACTGGCTGCAGGCGCAGCGCCGGGATCTGCTCGAAGGTGCCGGTGTCGCCGATCAGCAGGTTGCTCGATGGGTTGCTTTCGACGGTGATCTCCAGCCGCCCGAGCTCCTGGCGCAGGTAGCGCTGCATCCCCAGCAGGGCCTTTTTCTCGCGCCCATCGCAGCGCACCTCGATCGGCTCTTGCCCGCGCAGGTACACGTCGGCGTCGCGCAGAAAGCGCTGCAGCAGCGCCAGCCCGCCGGTCGCCGAGCCGCTCGCCCGGTCCGGCTGGGGGCCACGAGCGAAGGGGAAGCCCAGGCGCTGCAGCACCTGCGGGTCATGGCGCAGGCGGCGCGCCAGCAGCAGGCTCTCGGCGGTGACCTCGTCCTCGTAGATGCGCCGACCCAGCTCGCGAACGGCAAAGCGCACGTACTCCAGCCGCGAGACATCGTCGGGCAGCACCGCGCGGCGATACAGATCCAGCTCCCACAGCAGATCGTCCAGGCGCTCCTCGCAGGGCTGCGCGATCCGCCGATCCTCCTCGGTCTCGACGGCGGTGCCGAGTGCCACGGCATGGCCCAGGCGATCGCCGGCCCGCAGCAGGCCCGACTCGATCGGCTCGGCGATGCGACGCAGGCCTTCGACCAGGCGACGGAAATCTTCCCCGGCGTGTAGCGTCGTGCGCAGCGGCGGCACGCGCCAGCCTGGACGACTGCTTGCCAGCTTGGCGGCGGCCCGGTTGGCGTCCCTGCGCACCTGGAAGAACAGAGGCAGCGCCACCCAGGTCGGCTGCGACAGCTCCGCACTGGCGATGTCGATGCCGCGCAGCAGCAGCAGCAGCTCGGGCTGGTTGCTGAGGGTGGCGCCAATCGCCGTCGCCTCCTGCAGCCGCTCATGAAACCAGGCGCCGTAGCGCACGCCATAGGCGCCGGTGCGCGGATCGGCATGCGGGCGTCCGCCCTGCGGCGTCTTGCGCAGCCGCTCTTTCTTGAAGTGCAGCACCACGCCCAGCTCGGGCCGCGGGTGCCCCGGCGTCGGCTCGAAGTCGATGGCCTGCTGCGCCACGCCGCGCAAAAGATCGCGGATCTTGTCGCGGCTCTTCTCGGGCGCGGTGCGCACCTCCAGCGCCCCCAGCTGCAGATCGCGCGACTGCCCCGACAGCGCCACCGCCACCAGCTGATCGGCGATGGCCCGGCGCAGCGGCCGGATGCGCTCGAAGAAGCGCCCAAACCAGTCCAGGCCCGGCGTCCCCGGCGCCTCGGTCAGGCTGCGATAGACCTGGCAGCGCACCCGCTGGTACTGCCAGAACAGCGTCGCAAAGTCGCTGTCGTCGCGCCCCTCCTGGCTCAGGTACGAAAGCCCGCGGTAGGCGAACAGCAGCTCTGGCGGGGTGGTCCGCGCCGCACTCCACAGGCCGGGCTGCTCGCAGGACAGCGGGTCGCGGGCAAACGCCGCTCGCGCCGAGCGCGCCTGCTTCGCCGCAAGCCGCGGCGGCGGCCCGATAAGCGCGCGGTACAGCGCCTGGGCCCGCTGGCTGGTCAGCTCGCGACACAGCCCCTGGCGCTGCGCTGCGGCCGGCGAGCCAAAGTAAAGCGCCTGCAAGAGCTGCAGCAGGCTGCGATAGGCATCGATGCGACTGCCAGAGTAGCCAAGCCGCGGCGCGATGTCGGTGAACAGCGGCGCCTCGTTTCCCACGGAAAAGTGGGCAAACTTGCGCACTTCGGGCCGGCTGCCGCGGGTTCGCCAGAGCAGAAACGCCGCCAGAAGGACGCGCGTGCTGGCCGCCGAAAGCAGCAGCAGACGCGCCGCTTCGCCCTCGGGCGCGCTCGGCAGGACACCGCCCAGCTCGGACGGCAGCGGTGGCTGGTCGGAGAGCCCGCGCAGCAGGCCACTCCACAGCAGGCCAAACGGCGTCGCCGAGCCGGCGTGCAGATGGGTCTCGGCACAGGGCTGCGACAGCAGCTGCGCCAGCTGCGGTGTCAAAAGCTCGACCGCGTCCTCGCTCGGCAGCCAGCCGCAGTCGTGGCTCAGCGCCGCCACCAACAGATCCGGCGGCATGCACAGGGACAGCCAGCGAAAGCGCGCCGCCACCTCGGCCGGATCGTCGCCGTGGCGCAGCCCAACCCGCCCACCGCGCGGCTCCAGCAGCTGCCGCGCCAGGTCCCCCAGGTGCTCAGCCAGCGAGCGCCGCAGCACCGGCTGGCGCCTGGCCAGCGGATCCTCTGCCGCCGCCCCGCCGTCGGCCAGCCGAGAGCCCAGGGCAAACCAAGCCTGGTCGCGCAGCTGCCGCAGCCCATCCAAAGAAAGCCCCGGCGCCCGCGGCAGCACATGCGCCTCCAGCGCCGCGCTCAGCCGCTCGCCCCCGCTATCGAGCACCCCCACCGTCGGCCGCCCCAGCCCCAAAAGCCGCAGCTCCGCCGCCACCGGCGCCCAAAACGGAAACGCCTGCGCCTCCGCCAAAACCCAAGGATACAAAAACACCCGCCCCAGCTCCGCCCCCTACAAAGAAACCCCATGCTGCCGCAGAAGAGCAACATAGGGATGATCGGGATTGGCAGCGTCGATTTCGGAGAG
>CAZVMD010000484.1:0-4018 GCA_964628555.1 uncultured Myxococcales bacterium
GGCCGGGCACGAACTTTTCGTGGATGCCGATGTTGGCCTGGACCACACCGACGCGAATCTTGGGGGCGGCGGCGCGTGCCTTTTCCACCTGATGGATGCGCATCATGCCGTAGCCCAGCACCAGCAGGATGGTCACCGCGGCCAGGGCCGGCGGACGCAGCGACGGACCCAGCAGCAGGCCGCGGCGCGGCAGGATGCGCTGGCTGGTAAGCGCCAGGCCAAGCTGCCACAGCGCGGCGTTCGAGAGGACGAGGACGAAGCTTACGCCCAGCGGGCCGGTGATATCGGCAATCTGGATCACCGGCGGCACCCAGGCCTGGGTGATCGACAGATACCAAGGAAAGACGTAGGGGACGCAGAGCTCGCAGGCCACCCAGATGATCGGCACCAGCCAGGTCACCGGCACATCGACGTGACGACGCAGGCGACAGAGGATGGCGGCGAACAGACCAAAGGTCAGGGCCTGGTAGGCGATGAGCAGCAGGAACAGCGGCAGCGCGGCGAGGAACGGCAGATGGCCAAAGCGCATCAGCAGCCCGACGATCCAGTAGAAGCCGCCGCCGTTGGCAAACAGCCCCGTCACATAGCCGTACAGGAAGGGCCGGCTGGTGCGCGGCTGGCCCTGCCGATCGAGCAGCACCCAGAGCAGCGGCACCATGCCCAGCCAGGCCAGCGGCCAGATGTCGAAGTCGGCACAGGCGAGAAACAGCAGCGTGCCCGAAAGTGCGCACAAGAACCCACGGCCCAGCCAGTGGGAAAGCAGGCCGTCGCTGAGGCGGCGCAGCCAGCGCGGCATCTTGGCCTTGCTGCTCGGGGCGTCGCCGTGGGCCTCGCCGCGCGTCGCTGAAGCCGTCGCTGATGCCGTCGCCGGGGGGGCCGCGGAGGCTGGGTCGGCCGCCGACGAAGACGGGGAATGCTCGCTCATCGCGGCAGCATATCACTTCACCACGCAGGGCTGGGCAGCGTCGCTGAGCGCGGCAGCCGCCGGGGCCGCCAGCGCGCCGACTGAAGCGGCGGCAAGCTAGGCCGGGCCAATTCCCTGCAAATCCCCGCCCATCGCAGGGACATCGGATGCAAAATGGTGCTTGTAGCTATGCTGGCCGGGTCGCACATTCGTCTGATGTTGAACTCACACCGCGGCCCACGACGAGGACCGCCATGAAGAAGCCCGGCCTTACGTTTTGGATCATCGTCGGCTTGGTATTCGGCATCGCCTACGGCTACTTCTTCCCCGGTCACGCGGTGGCGATGAAGTCGGTGGCCAAGCTGTTCATCCGGCTGATCAAGATGCTGGTCGCGCCGATCATTTTCTCGACGCTGGTCGTCGGCTTGGCTGGGGCCGGGCATCAGCACATCGGCCGACTTCTGGTCAAAGCCCTGACCTGGTTTTGGGTGGCGACGGCGGTGGCGCTGACCATCGGGCTTTCGATCGCCAACTTCGTCAAGCCGGGCCTCGGCGCGGTGCAGCGGGCTGGCGTGTCCTTCACCCCACCTGCCGCCGCCAAGTCGTTCTTCGAGCAGGTGGTGCCCGACAGCATCTTTATGGCGCTGGCCGAAAACGCGGTGCTGCAGATCGTGTTCTTCTCGGTGATGTTCGCGGTGTCGCTGTCAGCCATCGGCGACCGCGGCAAGCCAGTCATCGAGTCGCTGCGCGGCGTCGCCGATGCGATGTTCAAGATGACCGACTACGTCATGAAGATGGCGCCGGTCGGCGTCGCTGCGGCGATGGCAGCGGCGGTTGGCGAGCAGGGCCTGGGCGTGATCATGCAGCTCGCCAAGCTCGTCGGGGCGCTGTATCTGGCGCTGGTGCTGTTTGTCAGCCTGCACCTTGTGCAGATGAAGCTGACCACCGGCATTCGCCTGGGCACGACGCTGTCGGCCCTGCGCGAGTCGCTGCTGCTGGCCTTTTCGACCTCATCGTCCGAGTCAGCGCTGCCCAAGGCGATCAAGGCCATGGAGCGCCTGGGCGTCCCCTCGCACATCGTCGGCTTCGTGCTGCCGGCTGGCTATAGCTTCAACCTGACTGGCTCGACGCTGTACATGGCGCTGGCGGCGATGTTTATCGCGCAGGCGACGCAGATGACGCTGCCACTGTCGACGCAGGTGGTGATGATGCTGACGCTGCTCGTCGCTAGCAAAGGGGTGGCAGCGGTGCCGCGGGCTAGCCTGGTCGTGCTGGCCTCGACCTGCGCTCAGTTCGGCCTCAAGGTCGAGTGGATCGCCACCATCCTCAGCGTCGATGCGGTGATGGACATGGCGCGCACGACGGTGAACGTGCTGGGCAACTGCATGGCCTCGGTGGTGGTGGCCAAGTGGGAGCGCGTGCTGCCGGCCGATGCGCCGATCTATACGGGCAACTTACCGGCTGAGGAGGCTCCGACGGGCGCCGAAGCCGGCCACTAGTTTCGATCGGGGGGACACCTAGCCGTGGCACAGACACTGTCCGGCATACCGCTTTCTGAAGTCCGTCTGGCCTTGCTGAGCCAGCTGCGCTCGGCGGACGAATTCGATGCCTTCTGCAGCGAGCGATTCGCCGCCATCCATGGGCGCTTTACGGCGGCCATGAACCGCGAACAGCGCGTCAGCCTGCTGTTGCAAGAGGCAGGGGCCGACGCGGTGTGGCGAGCTCTGCGCGGCAACACCAACCAGCAGCACGCGCTCAACGCCAAGAACCCGTACCGCGGCCTGCTGCCCTTCGAGCTCGAACACGCCGAGCAGTTTCTCGGCCGGCGAGCCGTGGTCAGCGAGGTGCGCCTGCGCATGCACGAGCTTTTGCGGGCGGAGCCGAGCCGGCGACTGCTGACCCTGGTTGGGGCGCTGGGCTGTGGCAAGACCTCGTTCTTGCGGGCTGGGCTGCTCGGCTCATTCCTGTCTGCAACCGCCACGGCCCACGCGGCAGACAAGGGCAGCGACAAGGCGGCGGACAAGCCAGCGACTCCGTCGGGCGAGTCAGGCAGCGACAAGCTCGATGATCTGCCACAGCTGCCACGCCGTCAGCTGGTGGTCTGCACCCCCGGTGAGCGGCCGCTAGTCAGCCTGGCCGCGGCGCTGTCGCGCAACATGAGCGGCGCGCTGAGCAGCGACGCTGTCTATGATCTGCTGCGGCAGCCGCAAGGGCTGATCACCGCCTGCCAGCGGCTCAGCGGCAGCGCCAACGAGACCGCTCCGCTGACCCTCATCGCCATCGATCAGCTCGAAGAGCTGTTCACCATGTGCCGCTCGCCGAAGGAAGCGTCGCAGCTCTCGGCGCGGCTCCTGGAAGCGGCGAGTGCTAAGGCGCCGATCTTTGTCATCGTCGTCGTGCGCAGCGACTTCGTCGAGAGCCTGAGCCAGTTTCCCGAGCTGCAGCGCCTGTGCGCAGCCGAGAGCTATACCCTGCCGATGCTCGACCGGGCGCAGCTCTCGGAAGCCATTTCTGCCCCGGCCCAGCGCGCCGGTCAGCGCCTGCCTCCCGAGTTTGTCGAGGAGCTGGTGCAAAAGACGGCCGGCCTGCCACACGGGCTGCCGCTCTTGCAGTTCACACTGCACCGCCTGTGGGTCGATCTGGTTAGCGGCCGCGATGGCCTGGTGGCACTGCGTCAGGTAGGCGGCATCGAAGGCGCGCTGTCGGACTGGGCCAACTCGCTGTACAAGGCGCTGGAAGACGACAGCGAGCGAGTTCGCGCCCAGCGCCTGTTTCTGCGCCTGCTGCGCCCGGCTGAGGGCGGACACGGTGTCGCCCGCCGCAAGCGGCCACTGGCCGAGCTGGTCCCCGCCGGTCACGACGAAGGTCACACCCGCCGCTTGGTGCTGCACTTCAGCCGCGCCTTCGAGAAGCTGCAGCCGGCTGGGCTGTTGCAGATCTCGGAAGACGATGAGGTCACGCTGTCGCACGACGTCATCGCCAAGACCTGGGGCATGCTCAGCACTTGGCTGAAAAACGATCTCGAGCAGGTGCAGTTTCTCGCCCGGCTCGATGTGGCCATCGATCGCTATCGCGAGGATCGCCGTGCCTCGCGCTGGCTGTGGCAGAAGCGCG
>CAZVMD010000485.1:0-4000 GCA_964628555.1 uncultured Myxococcales bacterium
CCGAGCTGCGATAGACCTTGGCCGCTTTGACCTCGACCGACTGCGTCTCGGGGGTAAAGCGGATGTCGTGCTCGGCGTACTCTTGCGCCCCGCGCTCGTCGAGGATCTCGACCAGGCGCTGGGCGAAGACCTCGGACAGGCCGTTTTCGTGGACCCGCGTCACCTGCTGATCGAGGAGCACGCGGGCGGCATCACCTTTTTGAATCGGCGGCCGCGGTCGGCTAAGGACGCGCGGGACCTCTAGGCGAAAAGCGCGGGCCAGATCTTCGCTGGAGCGAGCCTGCGGATCGAGCATCGCCAGGTACTTGCGCAGCGTCGGATTCTGCGGCTTAAGCTCAAGCGAGCGGCGATAGGCCTGCACCGCCAGATCGGTCCGCCCCAGCCGCAGCAGCAGCCGGCCGCGCCGCTCGTGCCAGTCGGGATCGCCCTGGAGCTGCGGCATGGCGGCGTTGACCACCGACAGCGCTGGCTCGATCCGCCCCGCTCCCTCCAGCACGTCGGCGCGCTCGCGCAGCGGCGTCAGCAGCTCCGGGCGGGCGGTCGCCAGGCGAGCGATCAGCTCCAGTGCCTTTTCGGTCTCGCCGCGGGCCTTGGCTCGCCCCAGCAGGGCCCGCAGCGCCTCGGTGTCGTCGGGACAGAGCGAGAGTAGGCGGGTATACACCGCCTCGGCTTCGGGATAGTGGGCGCCGCGCTCCAGGAGCTCGGCCTGCTGCCGCAGCACGCGGATCGCTGCATGGCGCTCGGCCGTATCCGCCACCAGCTGCTCGCCCAGCCCCAGCAGGCCGCGCCCGGCCTGGATCTGCGCCAGGCTCAGCGTCGCGCCATAAAGCGGCGGCGCCAGGCGGAGCGCCTCGCGGTAGGCCTCCTCGGCCTGCAGCTGCCGCTGACCTTCTTCGTAGATGCGACCGAGCTCAAAGCGCAGGAAGGCAGGCGACAGATCGGCCTCGCGCTCGCTGCGCCCAGCCGGACCGGGAGCGACGGCGGTGACGGGCAGCGCCAGGCCGGCTTCGAGGGCCTGCCGCTTGTCGTTGTGATCGCTCTGGGCGGCCGACAGCAGGTAGGCGGTGTAGCGGCTGGGGCGCAGCGCCATCGACTCGGCAAGGAGCGTCGCGTCTTCGTGCTTCTCGACATCGCCGGGCTGCAGCGAGTGCAGATAGCTACCCAGCTCGAACAGGGCCTGGGCCCGCGCCGCGGCGTCTTTGGGGCCAAGCCGGGCCAGGCGCTCGCGCAGGGCGCGCTCTAGCTGCGCCGGCGGCGGACCGGCGTAGGGCAGCGCTCTCGGCAGCGGCCAGTCGGGGCTGGGCGGCGTGGCGCTGGTGACCAGCGGCGGTCCCGGCAGCGGCGAGCCATCCGGGGCGGTCAGGCGCAGCGACAGCGCAAAGGGGCGCTCAGCGGCCGACAGCTTGATCAGGATGCGATTCCAGCCCGCCAGAAGCTGCGCCCCGGCCACCTGCTGCTCGAACGACAGCGGGTGGTAGGCCTCGCTGCTGACGACCGGCGCGCCGCGGTTGACCCACAGCTTGACCGCGCCGCTCGCACCCAGGCGCACCGCCACTCGCTGGGCCTGCGCGCTCTTGACGTAGCAGACGGCGTAGACCGTGCCCTGGGTATCGGGGCTGACCCAGCTCTCGATGTGCAGCGAGCCATCGCGGGCCAGCGCCTCGGGCGGCACCACGCGCCAGTGCAGCGGCAGCCGGGCGTGCCGGCCCTCGTAGGTCTGCTCGGCGGTCGCGGCCCGCTCTTCCTGTTCTGGAGCATAGACCGCGGCGTGGCCACGACGGCCGTCGTTGTCGAAGGTGCCAAGGATGGCGAAGGTCGACACCAGGCCCAGCTCGCGGTTGAGCGCCGTCGCGGCCGGGCGATCGCCGCCAGCGACCAGCAGATCGCGCAGGAGGGCCTTGGCCTGGGCCTGCACGGTCGGCAGCACCGTCGCTCGTGGCCGGGCCGCATCGCGCAAGATCTCGAGCAGCGCGGCGCGGTCATCGACCCACTCCCACAGCCCGGCCAGGGTCAAAAGCGGCACGACGGCGGCGGGGGAGCCAGGCTTGGCTGCCTCTTCGGCAAAGCGAGCCCGCAGCTTCTGCAGCTCCAGGTCATAGGCCGAGGTCGTCGCGCTGGTCGCGCCCGGGGCAGGAGCCGCCCGCGCCGAGCCAGCCAGCACAGCCAACCAGCAGATGAAAGGAATCGCACGAGTCAGGGCAGCGTGCATGTCTACTCTTTTTGATGCCGCGAGGTCTGGGTTCAAGGACCGCAGCCCGAGGGGCCGAGGTCGGGGAAGAGGCGCGGGCGTCGGCACAGTGCCTGGCGTCCGCCTAGCCGTCCGGCTTGGCCAGCGGCGCCGGAGGGGGCTCCACTTCCTGCATCGGCTGGATGCGCGGTAGCTGCGGCGCGGGCTGGGCCGGCAAGGGGGCAGCGGGTTGAGCACTCGGGACATAGGTCGGAGCCGGGCCCGAGATCGGCACGACGGGATATGGGGCCGGCGGCGCCGCCAGCGGACGCAGCAGGAGCGTCACGACGACCGCCACCAGGGCCCCAACCACCGCCGCCAAGACCAGCGAGCCGAGCAGCGCGCGCCGACTGGTCACCACCATGCCGGCCGGCAGCGGCGGCAGCGAGGCCTGGCTACCGCTGGCTCGCTCGGGCCGGGCCGATACCTCCGACGGGGCCGGCGAGCTCCGCGAGATACGCGGCGGCCGTGAGCTATCGCTGCCGCGCGGCCCCGACGAGTCGCTGCGACCGGCGCGTGGCGTCTTGTGCGAGCCGCTGTCATCGCGCGGCACCGCCGAGGGGGTGCGCGCGGCCGGGGCCGGGCTGCGCGCGGCTCCTGGCGTCTCTTCGGCACTGGCAGGAGGGGGGCTGGCCGGTGCGGCCTTTTCCTCGGCGGCTGGCGCGGCCTTTTCCCGCGGTGCGGCCTCGCTGGCAGCGCCACCACTGCCGCGACTGGGCTCGGCAGCGGCGGCCTTGGCCCCGGTGCGGTAGGGCACCGTGGTGTCGGGCCCTAGCGCCGCCTTGGGGCTGGCCTCTTCGCCGCCTGCTCCCGTCGAGGTCCGCGAGCCACCCGAGCCGGTTGAGGTCGCCGGCAGCGCCGCCGCAGCGGCCTCCTTGGGCTCGGCCCCCTCGGCGGTCTTTTCGCCCTCGCCGGTTACCTGGAAGCGAACGCGGCCCGGCATGGTGATGCGGGTGTTGACCGACACCGACGAGGCCAGGACATCGCTGCGCGAGCTGCCAGCCGAGGTCGAAGAGGCGTTGGACGACGAGCCCGACGAGGCAGCAAAGGGACCGCTCTTGCCCGAGGATGACGACGAAGACGCGGCCTTGAACTCGCCGGACTCCGCCGCCACCAAGCGGCCACTGCGGCTCGAGGCCTGGCTGGCCAGGTTGGGCGGAATGGTGCCGATCGACATCTTGGCCGCCGGTCCGCCGGACATCGGTGCCAGCACCGCGTTGACCACATCGAAGGCCCCGCTAGCCCGTCGCTGTCGCTGGCCGTCGACAATCTCCTCGACCGGACGGTTTAGCTCCTCGGCCGGCAGGCGACCGGCGGCGACCGCCATGGCCAGCGGCGTCTGCGCCAAGCGCTTGCGGATCGGCGCGCCAGTTAGGGCCACGGCCTCGACGTCGGCGATCAGCGCCTCGATCGATGAGTAGCGCTGGGCGGGCTCGTCGGCCATACCGCGCATCAGCACCATGCCCATGGCCGGCTTTTCGTTTAGGAAGGCTTCCCAGCTCGCCGGCTGCCCCAGCGAGATCAGGTGCTTGTACAGCGACGCCAGCCCAAAGACATCGGAGCGCGGATCGGGCTGCTTGCCGGCCCGCACCTCGGGGGCCAGAAGCTCGCTCTCGCCGGCTCGCTTGACCGCGTCGAGGTACGGCCCGCGCGGCAGGGCAGCGCCGAGGCCGATGTCGCACAGCTTGGCTCCGTCGGGACGCAGGATGACCGACTCCAGCCGCAGGTCGCCGTGGCACATCATCTGGCCGTGGACGTAGCTCAGCGCCGAGG
>CAZVMD010000486.1:0-3995 GCA_964628555.1 uncultured Myxococcales bacterium
ACACCGCCGCCAAGCTCGACAACTGGGTGTCGCTGGCCATCTACGCCATGCTCGCTACCGTCATCTCGGGCGTCATCGGTCGCTATCTATCGACGGAACTTCCCGACTTGGCGTCGCAGGCCTCGCTGCTGGTCATGGAGTACGAGCGCAAGCTCGCCGATCTGCGCAACCGCCACGCCGGCGTCAACATCGCCGATCGCTACTACGCCTCGCGCAAGAAGGACTTTGCCCGCGTCACCGATCCCAAGCTGTCGGGCGTTGGGGCGGGCTGGATGGCGCTGCGCATGATGATCTGGGACGCCATCGCGCGACCGTTCCAGCCCTCGATCCTGCGCTATCGCCTGTCCGGCATCAAAGATCCCAAGGCGCGTACCAAGGTCGCCTTTGTCGCCACCGAGCTAGCGCTGTTCGAGCGGCGCCGCGTGCTGTACCCCAAGATCGAGCCGATGTTCCGCGAGTGGAAGATCGTCCACATCCCCTTCGCCATCGCCCTGACTCTGCTGTCGGGCATCCACATCGTCATCGAGCTTCTGAAGTAAACACCCTCAGAAGCGCTCGTTGCAGGCGGCAAACGCCGTGGCATCGGCCGAGTCGATCCAGCAGCGCACGATGGCGCGGCGAGCGACGCCGATCAGGCCCTGGCAGCGCAGCGCAAACTCGCTAGCCAGGCGCTCTTGCTCGGCGGCTGGCAAGGCCTCGCTGCTGCGGTTGCTGACCACCACCGAGGCATGCGGCGGGAGCTGCAAGCGCTGCTGATACGCCGACAGACCCAGCGTGCAGTCGCTGGCCCGCAGCCGCTCGCGAGCCAGCTCAGCCGGCGTACCCAGCTCGCTCTGACCACTGACGCAGGCAGCGCTTAAACACAGCAGCAGCGCCGCAGCGCTGGGCCAGGGCCAGCCGCGCAGCCAGGTCTGATCTTTTCGCGGAATGCGTCGCAGGGAAGAGGAGAACAAGCAGGGCTTAGTTAGCAGGCTTCGCCGCGCTCTTGCAACCCGGCGCCTCGGGACCGCCATCCGCGGCGATCAGCTGACAGAGCTTGGCCACTGCGGCCTGCGCTTTTTCGGGGGACAGCGCGCCCTTCTCGAAGAAGTGCAGCTTCTTGTCCTTGCCGACGATCAGCACCACCGACTTGTTGTTGCAGTCGCCCAGCCCCCAGTCATCGATCAGCAGGTGCTTGGGATCGGTCAGGATGGTGACGTTGTACTTCTTGATCTTGCCGCGCACGATGCTGCGGATGATCCAGTTCGGCTTCATCGGCGCATCTTTCATGTTGGCGATGCCCATCGACCGAAAGTGGCTCTGCGGCAGGCCGGCTGACTTGACCAGGTCGGCGAAGGCGTCGTTCTGATCGGCCACGTCCGGATCGGTGTAGAGGATCAAAAGCACGCGCTCGCCAAAGTCGGGCAGCGTGGCCGGCTTGTCGTTGCCGTCCCGCACCTCGCTGTTCTTCAGCTCTTCGCCAACCGCCGCCGCCTGGGCGTCGTGGCTCTGTCCCAGCAGCGCGCACAGCGACAAGGCAAGGACCGGGGCAGAGAGCAGGCGGGTCAGTCGATAAAGTCCGTTTTGCACGTCGATAACTCCTGTATTGCGGGCCGATTCGCGATGGGGTTGGGAAGCGGCGGCAGGCCAAGGGTAGAGCCACGGCTAGCGACGCAGAGAGCCCACCTCACATCAGCTGACTTGGAACGCAAAAGCAACGCAAAAATTCTGTCGCCCGCGCCCGGCCGCGCCGATTTTTCCGGTCAGCGCTCGCCGGTCCGCTCGCTGGTCCGCCAGCTACTCTGGCATCCTGCGCACCGCCGCCCAGCGCCGACCGGCCGGGCCGGGCTGGCGCAGGTCTTAGGTACGGCTCAGGTAGTCGCGCCAGGGCAGCACGCGCAGCGAGCCAGGGCTGCCGGCCGCAGGTGGCTGCACCCGCGCCAGCATCCGCACCACGGCCCGCGCCAGCTGCAGATCGGTGAGCAGCGGGATCTCAAGATCGATCGCCGCCCGCCGCAGCAGCACGCCGTCGGGACGACCTTGTTCGTCGAAGCTGCGCGGGATGTTGATAACCAGATCGATCGCGCCTTCCGCCAGCCGGGTCAGGGCCAGCGACTCGCGACCGCGCTCGCCTTTGTCGACCACCTGACAGTCGATGCCTTCCCGGTGCAGCGTCTCGGCCGTCCCCGGCGTGGCATACAGCGTAAGTCCCAGGCTGGCCAGCACCCGCGCTTCGTCGATCAGCAGGTACTTGTCGCCCATCGTGCCCAGCGATAGCAGCACCCCGCGCCGCGGCCAGCGAAAGCCGGTCGACAGCAGCGCCTTGGCCAGCGCCTCTTCGACCGTGTCGCCAAAGCAGCCGACCTCGCCGGTGGCCGCCATCTCGACGCCGAGCAGCGGGTCCGCCCCCGACAGCCGCCGGAAGGAAAACATCGGCGCCTTGACCACCACATAGTCCAGATCCAGCGGATCGCGCAGTGCTGGCAGCGCGACCTCGACCCCCAGCATGGCCTGCGTCGCGGTGGCGATGAAGTCGACGCCGAGCGCTTTGCTGACCAGCGGAAAGCTGCGCGAGGCCCGCAGGTTGCACTCGATGACCTTGACCTCGTCGCCGCGCGAAAGGAGCTGGATGTTCACCGGCCCCGTCACCTGCAGCGCCCGCAAGAGCGCCGCGCCGATCCGTCGCACCTGTCGCACGGTGGCGAGGGTCAGATCCTGCGGCGGCAGCATCATCGTCGCATCGCCAGAGTGCACGCCGGCGTCTTCGATGTGCTCACAGATCGCCCACAGCAAGAGCTTGCCGTCGCGCGCCACGGCATCGAATTCGATCTCGCGGGCGTGGCGTTCGTACTTGCTGACCACCACCGGATGCTCTGGGGTGACTCGCGTCGCGCCATCGAGGTACTGGCGCAGCTCAGGTGCGCTATGCGCCACCCGCATCGCCGCTCCCGAAAGCACGTAGGACGGCCGCACCAGCACGGGATAGCCGCCAATCGCCGTCACCGCCGCGTCCAGGTCGGCGCTCTGCGCGGCCGCGGTCCAGCGCGGCTGATCGATGGTCAGCCGATCGCACAGCGCGGAAAACTTGGCGCGATCTTCGGCGCAGTCAATCGCCTCAGGCGGCGTTCCCAAGAGTCGGATGCCGGCCCGATGCAGCGGCAGCGCCAGGCGGTTGGGCGTCTGCCCGCCCATCGCCAGCAGCACCCCGGCAAAGCCGCCGTCGCTGCCGCCTTCGAAGTCGCAGAGCTCGCGCACCGTCTCTAGCGAGACCTCGTCGAAGATCAGGCGATCGCAGAGGTCGTAGTCGGTGCTGACCGTCTCGGGATTGCAGTTCAGAAGGGCCACGCTGTAGCCCTGCTGCCGCGCCGCTCGCGCCGCCCCGACGCAGCTCCAGTCGAACTCAACCGACGAGCCGATGCGATAGCAGCCCGAGCCCAGCAAGAGCAGCTTCGGTCCCGCTGCCGGCCCGACGTCGTGCGCATCGGCGTGATAGGTCAGATACAGGTAGTTGGTCTTGGCCGGATACTCGGCGGCCAGCGTATCGATCTGACGCAGGCAGGGACGGATGCCCAGCTCTAGCCGGCGCTGCCGCACCTGCTCAGCCGTTGCGCCACAGGCGCTGGCGATCGCCTGATCGGCAAAGCCTGCCTGCTTGCTCCGTCGCAGCAGGGCCGGCGAGAGCGTCGCCAGGCTCTGACCGGACAGCTCGCCGCGCAGCGCATGCAGCTCGTGCAGCTCGTGCAGGAAGAAGCGATCGATGGCCGTCGCCTCCGCCAGCTCCTTCACGGAAAAGCCGAGGGCCAAGGCGCGCGCCAGGGCAAAGATGCGGCGCGACGAGGGCGGCGCGATCTCGGCCAGCACCTCGGCTCGGCTGGCCAGCGGCAGCAGCTGTGGGTCAAAGCCATCGGCCCCGACCTCCAGCATGCGCAGCGCCTTCTGCAGCGCCTCGCCAAAGCTGCGACCGATGGCCATGACCTCGCCGACCGACTTCATCTCGGTGCCGATGCGCAGATCGG
>CAZVMD010000487.1:0-3993 GCA_964628555.1 uncultured Myxococcales bacterium
CCGCTCCTCGCTACGAGCCCGCCAGATCGGTTCGATGACCTCGGGATCGTCGCTGGCGAGCTCCTCGGCGATCTCGCGATACAGCAGCGCTCCCAGGCCCAGCGCGCTGCATGTGTCGCAGTAGCACTCCGGATCGTGCGGGCGAATCACTGTAGCCCTCTGTCGGGGTCGATGCCCCGGCGCAACGTCCGCCCCAGCTTCCCGAGCGACGCCGCCGCCGTCCGGATCGTCTCCGTCGCCTGCATGCGATCGCCCATGGATAGCGGCGCAGTTGGCTGGACAACCAGGGCCCGCAGGCCCGCCAGCTCCTCCTGCATCCGCTAGACGGACGCAATCAGCTCCGCCCGCGTGACCGCGGCGTTGAGTTCACAAATGGGGGACAACCCGGCGTGCGCTACAAGGCCAAGCTGGAGCAGGAGAGCGCTAGCGAGTAGCTCCGCACGCCGATTGCCAGCTCTAGGGGACGATTGAGGTGGCACGGCGACCCATTTCCACAAGCGGTGGAGTGGGGCTTAGCCCACGAAGAAGCCAGCCGGCGATGTAGCCCCAGGCATCGACGAAGCGACAAGATCTTGGGGTGGCCTCGGCCAGCCCTCCGGCCAGACTCCGCACCCCGCCCGCCGCGCCGCTTGGTCCTAGCGATCTCCCGACATTGCAGCGAAGGTCTGCCCCTGTAACTGCAGCTCTGGGAGGCCGCTACCTTGACGCTGGAATGGGACCGCGGTACCTAGGTCCTCGCGTGCGACGGAGCGGATCGCTAGCATCGCTTGACGATGGCCTGCGCGTCGACTTTCCCAAGGTGCCCAGCTGGGGAGCCCGTCATGCTTTGTTTTGACCATCCAGGGTCGTGTTTACGCTGAGCAAACACAAACGGAAAGGCAGAAGCGGGCGATGAACGGACTACCAAGATCTGCAATCTTTGCTGCGGCGCTGCTCCTCTTCCAGCAACAGGGTACAGCGGCGGCGCAGCCCAAAGGATCCTCGACTGCCCAGGCGGACGTGCATGTGCAGGATGATCCCTCGGCGACGAAAATCGATGCACCTACTCGCTCGAAGGTGATCGCAGATACCGTCGCCGCGCTGAAGGGGTATGTATTCCCGGATCTGGTGCAGCCACTGCAGCAGGTGATCCGCAAGCGAGAGCAGGCCGGCGAATATGCTGCACTCAACAGCGGTAGCGCGCTCGCCAAGAAGCTGACCTCTGATCTGCAGGCGGTCTCGCACGACAAACATCTGCGCGTGACCTACACCGCCGAAGCGGTTCCCGCCGGCAGGGACGGCTTCGCCGATGTATTGATGAGTCGCGGGCTCGATCCCGAGGGGGCAAACCACGGGTTGCGTAAGGTCGAGCGGCTCGACGGCGACATCGGGCTCCTTGTGATCGACGCGTTCTTCAATCCCACAAAAGAAGCCCGCGAGACCGTCGCCGCGGCGATGACCTTCGTCGCCGACATGCGGGCGCTGATCATCGATTTGCGCGGGAGCATGGGTGGAATGCCCGAGATGGTGCAGCTCCTGTGCAGTTATTTATTCGACTCGAAGCCGGTTCACCTGAATGACATCTACCTCCGACCGGAGAACCGAACCGAGCAGTATTTCACTTTGGCGGAGCTGCCGGGGAGACGTTTCGTCGGCAAGCCGGTCTACGTGCTAACCAGCGCCAGCACGCCGTCGGCAGCCGAGGAGTTTGCTTATGACTTGCAAGCGCTGCGACGCGCCACGGTCATCGGCGCAGTCACGGCCGGCGCCGCCAACCCGGCGGGGCCGGTTCGCATCGACGCTCACTTCACGGTTTGGGTGCCGATTGGCCGCGCGATCAATCCGATTACCCATTCGAACTGGGAAGGCGTGGGTGTCAAGCCGGACGTCGAGGTCGTGCCGGAGCGTGCCCTCGCGACTGCGCACGCAATGGCGCTCCGTTCGTTGATTGCGAAAGAGCAGAAGCCGCAGCGCCTATTGCTGTTGAAGGCAGCGCTGGACCGTGTGACCGCTGAGCTTCGCGGCGCACAGTAACCCCGCCTGAGAGCCCCATGCTTGCGGTCGTGGCAAGCCTTGGCGATGGCCTGATGGCGTAGTCGCCAGTGGCTCCTGTGGAGGACGGTCTCCTGCGTCGCCTGGGGTCGCCAGCAGGTCCATCCTCCGTCCCAGCATCGGGACGCGCAGTGCCTCCACGACGAGCACAGAAAGAGGGAGCCGCTCGCTTGGTGGCTACCGCATTTTCTGCAAGTAAACGGGAACGCTCGCCAGCGGACTGGATTGGTCCATGCCCGTGGTCCAAGCTCCACCCGGGCCCTATACGCAAGTCGGGTGGAGAACCACGCAGCCGATCGGCTGCGGCTTCACATGGTGCGGCGCGAGCCTTCCGCAATCTATTTTTGTCTGCGTCTACGGGCCCGAAGACGATAGCTCCTCGACGCAGAAACCATACTGACGGGCGTCGGCTGAGCAAGACCTTGCCCGCTAGAGTGTAGCGACGCGGCGATCGGCGCTCCAACCTACACCGGAAATACGGCGGCGACGCACACACAATCCGGCTAAAAAATTACTGAATTAAGCAGTCTATGAATCAATAATCATATTGCGGTAAATACCTTTATTTTACTTTTCGCCCCATCTTGCCCCTGCAGTAGGCAGGAAGGCCGCAAAGAGCGACATCGCCCAGGGGGGAGTACCTCGTACGCTGTCGCGCTGCCCAACCCACGGGACCATCCAGGGTATTATACGCATATGCAGCAGCTCAGGTCGAGCCGCTTGCGGGCCGGCCTGCGACGGCCGGGCATCAAGTCAAGTTTGCCAGTTTGAACACATTGTGATGATTTCATTTACCTGAACTGTCAGTTTAATCAAGGTCTTAACATAATAAGATTCTGGATGGAACTGTGGGCTCTATGCCTATATGTGAAAATATCAATCTTCCAGCCATGCGTCGCGCAGTGAGAATATATCAACAAAGGAGGCCTCCCTTGAAATATTCCTATCGTCGTCGCTCCTCTTTATCCCGAGCAAAATCCAATACATCCGGTTCCATGGTCGCTTTCTTGGCTATCGGGGGCTCAGTCGGCCTCTACTGCGGCTACGGCCCGGACAGCGCCAACCAGGCGGCCGGGCCGCCGACTGCAGGCCGACAGCAGGGGCTCAGCCAGACCCTCACGGACTGCTCGACACCGGCGAGCGCGGCGATGGAGCTAGTCAACGCCATCACGGCAGCGAATGCCGCTGGGGCGGGTCCACACACGATCACGCTAGTGAACAACTGCACCTATACGCTGACCGCCCCAAACAACTACTGGTACGGCCCCAACGGCCTGCCGCCGATAACCAGCGACATCACGATTGTCGGCCAGGGCCAGTCGGTCATCGAGCGCTCGAGCGCCGGCGGGACCCCGAACTTCCGGCTGTTCTACGTGAACGGCGCGCCGACGACCAATGTGCTGGCCGGCGTCGGCACGCTGACGCTGCAGAAGTTGACGCTACAGGGGGGGGTTGCCCCAGGGCGGCCGGGGCGGGGATGCCCCAAGTGCCGCTGGCGGCGGCGGCGGCGGCGGCGGTCTGGGAGCCGGTGGCGCGATCTTCGCGCAGGGGAATGTCAACCTCGTGCGCGTTGCCCTCACCGGCAATACGGCGGCGGGTGGCAGCGGCGGAGCGGGCAACGGCAACGCATACGGCGGCGGCGGCGGCGGCATGGGCGGCAACGGCGGGGCCTGGGACATGGCCACCACAACGAGCGGCGGCGGCGGCGGCATGAAAGACGCCGGGGGCAGTTCGACCGCGGCAAGTGGCGGAAACGGCGGCGGGGCTGGCGGTACCGAGGGCGGGCAGGGAGGCAACGCCGCGGCAAGCGCCGGGGGCACGGGAACCGGCGCTGAGCCGGGCAAGGACGCGATGGCCGGTGGAACCGGAGGGGGATCGCGAGGCTTTGGTGGCAACGGGACGGGCTCGCTGGGCGGCGACGGGGGAGGCGGGGGCGGCACGAGCGGCGGCGGTGCGGGGTTT
>CAZVMD010000488.1:0-3970 GCA_964628555.1 uncultured Myxococcales bacterium
TCACACTCCAGGCCAGCCACTAGACACCGCCGCCGGCCGCCTCCTCGCGTCTCCGTCTGCGCCCCCCGGCCAGACCTACCGGCCGCCCCGGCCTCACAACCCGACTCACCCCGACCGCGACCCGTCTCGCCCCGGCTAGGCGCACAGCATCGCGCCAAGGGGGCCAGCCCGCCCCTTTTTACACTCCCAGCCACCTACGCCACTCTGTCGATATTCAGCTCTGGGCCGAGCCTAGCCCAATAGCCATGGACGTGGTCAACTGTATCTCGAATTACAGATTCATATTTACAAGAAGCACCCTCGAGGGCGCCCGCCTGATACGCGCGAGTGGACTATGCAAATTCTTCGCAAATGCCTTGACTTGATATCCTTCTTGTGGCTTTTACATCGCTCACAAAACGTTCGCGGCTACAACTGACCAGACATATGATTGGAGGTTGCCATGCATTGGCGATGTAGGTTCCAGACATGAAGCGATCGCGACACTGATGCCTGTCCTAGCATGATTCTCATTCTATCCTAACGGCGGAGTTTGGATGGTTGCAGCATCTGCGTGAGGCTGGGCTTCACACCGGTGAGGTGCTGCAATGGAATGGGTTGCATTACTAGAGAGCGCAGGCCCAGAGAGGCTTGTCCTGCGTTTGCGTACCAATGTTGAGATCTCCTATCTTGGTGACGGCTCGATGCTCATCAAGCCGCAAGAGCTGGGCTACTGCCAGCGGCTGACGCGACCACTGGTTCGGCGCCTGCTGCAGCAGCTGCTGCCGAGCATTGGTGCCTTCGATGCCTTCTGCTTAGACTATTTTCCTACAGTAAAGGGGCTGTTTTCCAGTGGCATGGACCGAATCGAACGGACCAACTTACTGCTGGAAAACGCCGACTGCCAGCAAATCCATCGAAGGCTACAAGAGCACATGAATGACCAATCGGGACTGGCAGTGCTGCCTGGTGCGTTGAATACAAGCTAGGCGCAAGCCGATTTGATTCGCGAAACGCCTTTCTCGGGATAGATGTTCTCTCGGGCGGCTGGCACCACGATTTCCCCTGGTGCGGGCCAGTAGCAATCATATCGCCCCCGCCGTCCCTTCTGGGACCGTTGCGGCTGTCCGCCTGTGGTTCGTTCATATTCGACTATCTATTAATCAATTTTATGGTCATTAAATTCGCATATAAGAACATATCATAGGCATCGACCCAGGCGACTATGTCGGTTTGATTCGCGGCTTGGGGAACCGCTCATAAGCCATCGCCTGCTAGCTGCTTCGCAGCCTAAGACCCCTCCCCTGCGTTGCGTCCAGTTCCTAGCGCAGGCGCTGCGTCCAGTTCGCAAGAGACGGTAAGATGAAGGTGGGAGGTTCCATGAACGCAGCAGCACGTCGCAAGCGAGTGGGCCACAGCGTCCTCGGCTGGCTCTTGGTCGGGGCCCTGTATGGTGGTGGTGCGGCCTCGCCTGCCGTCGCCCAGACTGCACCCGCCCAGGGGCAGCCGGCGGCTGGCCAGGGCGGCGGCACCCTCGATACCGTCAAGAACCTGGCGGGCAAGGTCGCGCCCGTCGCGGGCAAGGTCGCGCCGCTGGCCGGCAAGGCCGTGCAGGCCGTGCGCGGCAAGGGCAGCGCACCCGCCACCGGTCGACAAGCTCCAGCCGGACAGGCCCCAGCCGGGCCAGCCCCAGCCGGACAGCAGCCAGCGGCCGGCGGCAGTCCCTCGCTGCAGCAGCGCGCCGTCGATACCCTGCGCGGCGTCGCTGGCGGCGTGGTCGGCGGCAATAACCCGGCTGGCAACAACGCGGCGAGCAACAACGCTGGCGGGGGCCCGCCCATGCCACGCCCAGCCTATCCCCAGACGGGAGCGGCAACCCCCTTGCCTGCCACCCCGGCGGCTCGCCCTGCCCCCCGACCCGGCGCCCCACCGGGCTAAGGCTCGCCTGCCCCCGAGCCAGACGCGGTCAGGCTCGGGTCGTCGAGTCGCCTCGGCTAGTCGACGGCTTCCGGCGTCGGCACCGGCGGCGGGTTGTTGTTGACCGGCGGCGGCGGCGCATAGTCGGGACGGCGACGCGAGCGCTCCTCGTCCTTCTCTTCGTCGGTGGCCTTGACCGAGGCCTGGACCTGGAAGCGGAAGTTTAGCGTGATGCCGGTATAGAACGACAGCGTCGTGTAGGCGCTGGAGTGGCGGGTCTGGTTGGGCTCGCGATAGTCGCCGTTGACGTGGCCCACCCGCATGCCAAAGATCTCTGAGCCGATCGAGAAGCCCGGCGAAAAGAAGTACTCAGCCCCGAACGCGAAGGTCCCTCCGAGCGGCGACAGCAGCGCCGCCTGCGCCCCGGCCTGCTCGCCGGTGATCGCGGTGTTGTCGGTGGTCAGGCTGGCAAAGTACTTGTAGAAGTCGGCGTAGACGTAGGGCGCCACCTTCGAGGCCTTGGGCGGCGTGATGTAGATCTTGAGGCCCAGGGCAATGCCGAGCTGGAAGAACGTGTTGTTGTCGGTGGCCGGCGGCGTCATCATCGGCGCCTGCAGCTCACCGGCCGACTTGGCGTAGGCGACGTCGAACGAGGCCATGACGCCGTAGCGCTGGGCGAAGAACAGCCCGAGGTAGGGGCTGAGCGAGGTGGCCTGATAGGGTCCGGTCTTGCCCTGGAACTGACTCGGCGGCCTGTCGGCAAAGCCAGAGTTGGGAAAGTAGGCCGGCGTGTAACGGAAGGGCTCGACGCGCGAGCCGACCGCCAGCTGCAAGTCTGCGTGAGCAACGGCCGGCGCCACCGCGGTGCAGAGCAGGCCGCTCAAGCCGACCAGGCCAGCCAGCTCGGCGCGGCGGCGGGTTCGGGTGGCGAGGACAGACGGGCGCGCTTCACAACGAGACATCGGCAAAACCTCCACGGGCAAACGGGACAGGGGGAACGAATCGACGACGATTCAGAAGAGGGGGGCAATGTAGTGAAATCTCCCGCACTTGCCTAGCGCCTTGTTGGGCTGGCGGGAGGGGAGCCAAGGCGGGCGGCCTACCGACGCGGCCGACGACGGCGGACGAGGCTCAGCGGCGGAGAGCGGAGGAGTCCCTATGAGGGCGGAGCGCGCTTCCTAAAATGCGTAGGCGAGCGAGAGCTCGAGGTCGAGGGCGACCGGGGTGGTGGCCAGGTTGTCGCGCGCCGTCCGCGCGATGGCGATCGTCGCGTCGTCGTAGCGCTCGCTCGGGAAGACCGAGGTCTGGCCATAGCCGAGGGCCAGCGCCGGGACCAGGCTCAGGTGGACACGCGGCAGCACGAAGCGATAGCCGCCCTGCAAAAGCCCCAGGATCTGCTCGTTCTGCAGGTGGGTATGCGTGCCGTCGCTGCCGATGTGATGCCCGGGGCCGCGGCGATAGGCGAACTTGCCGCCGAGGAACGGCCCCTGCCCAAGGCCGAAGTAGTAGCGATAGCCGAGGTTGCCGCCCACCGTCCACTGGTGCGTCTGCACGTAGTCGGCGCTGTGGTGGACGTGCACGAAGTCGAAGGCCAGGCGCAGTCCGTGATGTCCGGACAGCAGGCGCTCGTAGTAGACCTCGAAGCTGCCGACGTTTAGGCGCAGAAAGCCAGCAAAGCCCATGACACTGGCGCCAAGGAAGTTCGTGGGCCCGGCCGCGAAAGGAGGCGCTGGGGCGACCGCCGGATCGGGGGGCATGGCTGCGGTCTCGGCACGGGCCATGGAAGTCATAAGAGAGCTCAGCGCAGCGACGGAAATTAGCAGTGTTTGCGACATGCCCTGACGATAGCCAGGCCAGGCCAGCCCGCCGATGGCGCCAGGCGCCAGCTTGGCCGCGCCAGGCGCCACATTCCGCGGGCCCCGTGCAGCCGAGGCACCAGGTCAGCGAACCGGCGAGCGGGAGCGGTCGCAGAGGGGAACCGACGGCATCGTCGCTTGCACCAGCGGCTAGCCGCGGCCACAAGCGCTACTTGCGGGCAAGCTGCACGCCGAGCAGGCTGACGCACATCTCGTCG
>CAZVMD010000489.1:0-3962 GCA_964628555.1 uncultured Myxococcales bacterium
CCCTATCTACGTAGGCGGTCTGGACGGGATCCGGTAACTTACGTGCATCCGTCGCTGGAGCCGGTGCTGGCGCGCACGCTTGGCATCCCGCTGTTTCAGGAACAGATCATGCGGGTGGCGATGATCGCCGGCGGCTTCACCGGCGGTCAGGCCGACGAGCTACGGCGCGCCATGGGCGGCAAGCACGGCGTCGAAAAGATGCAGCGCATGGTGACCACGCTGCGCCAGGGCATGGCCGAGCGCGGCATCTTGGGCCGTGCCGCCGACGAGATCGTGCAGTCGATCACCGCCTTTGCCGCCTATGGCTTTCCCGAGTCGCACGCCATCAGCTTCGCCTATCTGACCTACGCCAGCGCCTACCTGAAAGCGCATCATCCGGCGGCGTTTTTTGCCTCGCTGCTCAACGCCTGGCCGATGGGGTTTTATCACCCGGCGACGCTGGTCAAGGACGCGCAGCGGCACGGCGTGCGGGTGCTGCCCATCGCCATCAACGAGTCCGCGGTGCGCTGCACGCTGCTCGAAAATCCCAGCTCCGCTCCGTCGTTGTCGTCGGTCTCGTCGGCGGCGGCGGCAGCGCCCAGAGCCGGGCTGGCGCTGCGCATCGGCCTGCGCTACGTGCGCGGCCTGTCCCAGGCAGCCGGCGAGGCCATCGTCGAGGCGCGACAGGCCGAGCCCTTCCAGTCAATCAGCGATGTGCGCCGCCGCGTACCGCTCCTGTCGCCGCGCGACCTGGCGACGCTGGCCGAGCTTGGCGCCTTCGCCCGTCTCGACGGTCAGCCGAGCCGGCGCAGCGCCCTGTGGCAGGTCAGCGCGATGAGCGAAAAGACCGGCCTGCTCTCCGGCCAAGTGACCGACGAAGCCTCGCCGCTGCCCGAGATGAGCCTGGCCGAGCGGGTGGCTGCCGACTATCACGGCGCCTCGCTCAGCGTCGGTCCGCATCCGGTGGCGCTCTTGCGAGCGCAGCTTGCCGCGCAGGGCATCGTCACCGCCCAGGAAGCCGCCGCCAGCCGCCACGGCCAGCGCCTGCGCGCCGCCGGCCTGTGCATCGTGCGCCAGCGCCCCCCGACCGCCAAAGGCTTCTGCTTCCTGACCCTCGAAGACGAGTCCGGCCTGCTCAACGTCATCCTGCCCCCCGCCGTCTACGAGTCCCACGCCCCCCTGCTCCGCTCCGCCTCCCTCCTCCTCGTCGAAGGCCTGCTGCAGCGCCAAGACGGCGCCCTCTCCATCAAGGCCGACAAAGTCACCGGCCTGTGACCCCCATCGCGCAGGACCGGCGCGCTGGACGAGCAGGCGGCTGTGCGGCGAAGGGTATAGGTGGGGACGAGCCTCGGAGGGGGAGGAGCAGCGGCGGGTTACTTGCAGCCCCAGGCGTTGTTGGTGTCGAGCTTGAACTTGTGGTGGGCTTTGACGCAGTTCATGCAGGCGCTGTAGAGGCTGTTGTGCTGGAAGGTCGACTGGCAGCCAGTGGCTGTGGTGATCACGCGGGCTCCGGCCCAGGCCCCGGCGGCCATGCCGAGTACGCCGCCGAGCACCAGCGCTAGGACCTGCTTCTGCTTGCTCCCCATGGCGATCTCCTCCGATCTCGGGTCCTAGGATATCGCGGCTTGGGGGGCAGCGGGCGGGCTAGCCGATCTCGACGGGAGCGCAGGTCGAGACGCCGGCTCCGACGATGCGGTGGGGGGAGTTTTCGATCAGCACCTTGGCCCGCCCGGTCTTGGGGTCAAAGACCTGCACCTGATTGACGTCCCCCGTCGAGATGAAGATGTAAAGCTGGCCGCCCCAGTGGGCAAAGGCCCAGGCCCGCACGGTGCCGGACAGCGGCGCTAGCTTCCACTGCTGCAGGTGCTTGGCGGTGGCCTTGTCGATGCGGGCCACCGTCGGTCCGCTGAGCACGGGATAGTAGCCAAAGAGCTCGCCCGCCCCGGTGCCGGTCAGCTCGGGGCCGACGAAGAGCTCGGGCAAGCTGGCCACCTTGGCGACCGAAAACGGGCTGGGATCGATGCGGACCAGGAAGCCCGAGGACTTGTCGTTTTCGCTGCCGCTGCCGGCAATAAACAGCTTCTCGCTCGTCGAGCCGAGGCCATCCGACACAAAGCCCATGCCGAAGCTGCTAAGTCCGATCGGCGCCAGGTTGATGGGCGCCGCACTGCAGCTCAGGCTGGACAGGCGGACCTGAAAGATCTGGCCGGCCTTCGTCGAGATCCAGGCCTGGGCGTGACGATCCACCGACATCGAGTTGACGCCGGTAAAGCTGCTGCCGCAGCTTGGCGTGCCCAGCTGGCGAAACTCGTTTTTGCCATCGCGCGGGTTGAAGCTGCGCAGCACGCCCTCGCCATCGACGACATAGATCAGATCGGCGCCGCTGCCGCAGCCGTTGGCGGCCACACAAGCCAGGATCGGATCGCAGATCTCGCCGCTGCTGCAGCTCTGCTCGGTGCGGAAGCGGCCCTGGTCGCAGACCTCATAGACGCCATCGCGACAGCGCGTGCTGCTGCCGCTGCAGCTCTGGTTGTTTGGATCGGCGCTTGGATCGGCGCTGACCTCCGTCGCTCGTAGCTCATCCAGCGAGCTGACCTGGGCGCCACAGCCCAGCGCCGAAAGCAGCGCCAGCCCGCAGGCGGCCAGCCCACCGCGACAGATCCCTGCCCAGCTCATACTCCGTGTGTTGTTGCGCATCGTTCCCCCATGGGTTCTTGGTTGCTTCATCTGTCCCTGACACGCGGGGCAGCAAAGCAAGGGGAATGCCGAGGCGCAGCGGCTGCGCCAAGGCCGCAGACTTGCAGGCAAACTCGGCGGCGGACCGCTGCAGCGCACACCGCAGACGAGCCCTTCGGACGAAGCCCAGGAGAGGGCGCCCAGGCCCGGCAGCGCAGCGCCCAGGCAAGACATCGGGGCTGCTCTTATGTTTATTTATTATTTTCCAATTTATTATCTAAATTAATTATCATTTCATTTGCGTTGCCAGACTTAGCCAGTCTTCCATACGTTCCTAAGACAAAGATTAACGCTATTATGGGGTTTAGATAATAGCGTCCTTGGGCGGGGTAATAGCTAAGCAGCACAGACAGCAGGCCGCAGAGCAGAATCGGCCCCAGATATCGCCGGCCCACCGACGGCAGCTCCAGCGCAAAGAGGGCGGCGAGCCAGATGGTTTCCAGCCGCAGCGCATGCTCTACCGGAATACCGATGCGCGTCGCGGTCACGCGGGCCGCGCTCTCGCCGAGCAGGGCGACGACGCAGAAGTAGACCAGGCGGCGGGACTCGGGATGGCGAGCGATGCGCCGGCGATAGAGGGCTGCGCCCAGCCCGGCCACGCTCAGCAGCAGCAGCGGCAGATACAGCCCCCAGCGAGAAGACGGCGTGGGCACCAGCCACTGCAACAGGCCGCGCAGCAGCAGGACCAGGCTCATCAGCGATAGCAAGGCTAGCAAGATCTGGCGCCTCGCCCGACGCGCCCGCGCTGACTCGGCGTCGGGCCGCAGCCCCTGCCCTAGGGCCTCGCAGAGCGCCGCCATCGACGCAAAGCGCTCCCCGGGAGCGATAGAGAGGCCGCGCTGCAGCGCCTGCTCCACCACCCAGGGAAGCTCGGAGGGGCGGCCAGAGCCAGCGGCCGAGGCTGCAGGCGGCGGCTGGATGCGGCCAGCCCGCAGGCTCTCGCAGTATTCGACAAAGGAGCCGGCGGTAAACGGCAGTCGTGCATTTAAGGCTTCATAAAGCGATACGCAGAAGCTGAACTGATCGCTGCGGGCATCGGCTTCTTCACCGCGCACCTGCTCAGGAGCCATATATCCCGGTGTGCCCAGGATGCTGCCGGCCAGCGTCAGCCGCTCCCCGCTTCCCCCCGCCGAGTCGAGCCCCGTGGCCACCGCCGGAGCCGCCGCCGCCCGATCAAGCGGCCGAGCCAAGCCAAAATCCACCACCCGCACCCGCCCGTCTTCGCCTAACAGGACGTTATCGGGCTT
>CAZVMD010000490.1:0-3944 GCA_964628555.1 uncultured Myxococcales bacterium
GGCGCCGTCGCTGTTCGGGTCGCGGGCGCCGACGGCGCCGCCTCCGCCGCGGCCGCCGCCCGCCGCGCCGGTCACACCACCCGAGCCGCCGCCGCCGTAGGCGCCACCGCCGCCGCCATGCGCGTTGGTATCGACGGCCTGGCCGGCCCCGCCGTTGCTGAAGAAGCCGCCGCCACCACCGCCGTAGCGCGACTCGCTGCCCTGCTTGGACAGCCCGCCGCCACCGCCACCGCCGTTGCCACCGGCCGCGCCGCTGCCGCCAGTGATACAGCCCCCCCCAGCGCCGCCTAGCCAGCCGCTCTGATTGCCGGCCGCGCCGCCTGCCCCGGGCTCAGCAGCGGTGGCGCTGCGGCCAGGCTCACTGCCCAGGAGCTCGCTCGGCAGGCCGGCGTAGGTCCCACCGCCGCCGTTGAGCTTGCCGCCCTCGGTGGCGCTGGTGCCGTACCCGCCTTGAGGTACCGCAGCCGTATCGGGCCGAAATGCCCCACCGCCGCCGCCGGCATGGTTCGCCGAGCCATCGACGCCATTGCCGCGAATGCCACCGCCGCCGCCGCCGCCTTTGACGTAGACCATCGGTCCAAGCTGAGTCCCTGGCGTAGGGTCGACCCGAGCATTGCCACCGCGCGCCTCGTTGCTGATCAGCGATACCTGGTTCAGCACGACCTGGCCCTGCGAAAAGATGGCGCCGCCCAAGCCAGCGCCGCCGCCGCCACCACCGGGCCCAGCGGGTGAGGCTGGCGCGCCCAGACCGGCATCGCCACCCTGCGCAAGTCCGCCCTGCAGGGTCAGGTTGTGTAGGGTCAGGCGACTGACCTGCCCCGCAGCTCGCGAAGGCGCGACGTAGAAGAACCGGAAGGGCGCGACATCTTTGCTCCGCAGCAGCGTCGCGCCGTTGCCTTCAATGACTACGTCGGTACGGATCGGCGGCAGGCCGTTGGCCCCCATCGTGTAGTCAACTGGCTCCAGCACTGGGTACGTACACTTCGGCGTCAGCTGAATCACCGTCGGCTGCAGATCCGACTGCGACTCGATGGCGCGCTGCAGTGCCGCAACCGCGTCGGCCGTCGCGCAAGGAATGCAGTTCCCCCCGCTGGCGCATGAGGGCATGCAGGCCAGCGTCACGGGATTGCAGAATTCGCCGTCGAGGCAGCTGGACCCGGGGGCGGTGCAGTCAAACAGGCGATTCGACTCCGTGAGGTTTCCCCAGACACCGTCGCAGGACGCCATGAAGAGCGCGCAGAGCAGCAGTGGATATCGACGCATCAAGACCTCCGTAATCAGTGCGTTAGGGTGTCAGCGTTCCCGTCGCTGTAGCCGCAGGCTTTGGCTGCGCCGGGGGCAGGGCAATGGCCACACTGCCGCCGATCATCAAGGCGCCAGCGAGGCCCAAGAGCGCTCCGCCGGCAATATCGGTGTTGTAGACAGTCGGGCAGTTCGCCAGGCTGGGGTAGGCGCCAACGCAGCGCCCATCGATCGAGAGGGCGGAGGCGCCGAAGCCCAGCAGGACCGCGCCGCTGCCAATCGCCACGCCTCCCACCAGCAGGCGCCAGAGCGGCCGGCCGGATAGCCGCACAAAGATCGGAGAGGACGGGGCGCTGGCCACGGTCGCCTCAGCCGGCAAAGCGGCGAGGACTTGCGCCGTCTCGCCATCGCGGACTTCGATCGGCTGAGAGAACTCGCGGTGACCTTGCTTGCGCAGGCTGACTTGGTGTGGACCGGCAAAGAGCTGGCCGCGATACGGCGTCACACCAACGGCCTGTCCATCGACAAACACCATCGCCGTAGCGGGATCCGAAGCGACATCGATCGTGCCGCGTCCGCGCCCAATGCCGCGCTCGAGCAGACCCGGCAGCTGAGCACGCAGCTGCTCACGCAGAGCCGTCGCGACACAGCCACTGCAGCGCACGACCGCGGTTGCGGCTACTGCGCTCAGGCCAACATCGAGCAGCTCTAGCGACAGCTCCAGCTGCGGCACCGGGCCGGGGCGCACCGCTAGCCGGGACCGCAGCACGTAGTCAGCCTCGCAGTGGCGGGCTTGGTCTACCTCACAGCGCAGCGGATCCGAGCAGGATCCAGGAGCAGGCTCGCCACACTCGGCTGAGTCGCGCTCGGTGAGCGCCGAGAGACGGCGCGCCGCCAGCCCCGCTTCCAAGGTCTGCTCGAAGCCGAGCTGCTCGGCGGTCGGCAGGCCGGGCAGCGCCGCTCGCAGCAGCACCCCCGGCAGCACCGTGAGCACCAAGGCCTTGGTGGCGGCGTTGACCCGCAGCTCACCCAGTCGGCCCACCGCGACTCGCACCAGATCTTCCAAGCGCGTGCCGCGACGCTCCAGCACGACCTTATGCTCGCCCGGCGTCAGCAGCAGGGGACGGACGAGCGGCAGCGCCCCAACCAGCCGATCGTCGATCGAGATCAGCATGCCGCGATCGCCCGAGATGTTGAGCTGAGCCGAAGGTGGCCGCGGACGCTGCAGAATGCTCTGGGCGGCCACGATCTCCGGCGCGTCGGCAGCGGCCTCCAGGTTGGGATCGGCGAGATAGCGACGAAAGAGATCCTGCGCAGCGAGCACATTCTTGCTGGCCAGGGCCACTTGGCCCAGCAGATACAGGGCCTCGGGCGGCTGCCCCCCTCGATAGGCCTGGGCTGCCAAGCGGTAGGCGGTGGCCGCGTCGCCGCTGTCGAGCGCAGCCCGAGCCTCGCCCAGCAGCTTGAGGCTCTGAGCGCTATCGCTCGCGGAGGCGCTGCCCCGCGTGGTCTCGCGGGCCAGGGCCGACGACACCGGCCAGGCCAGCGCGAGCCCCAGGCAGAGCGCGCCCCGGCCGAGCCAGCGCGGGAGCGCGCCGCTACGCCGCATCGTATGCCCCCCGGCTGCGCCGCCTACGTCGCAAAAGCAGCGTGGACAGAGCAAAGCTAGCTGCGACCAGCAGCCGCCACCGCGAGGCATTTGCTGGCCCCACTGGCGTCATGGCGCAGCCAGGACTGGTCGGTACGCAGGGGGGGGATTCGGGCCGCGTATAGGGGATCGCCTCGACGGCACCCAGCGTGCAAGCACTTGGCGAGCGGGCAACGCCGCGCTGATCGACACCGCCGACCGGGGCCTGCTGACACGTCGCTGCATCGCCGATCAGAAGACCGCTGGCCGCGTCTTGTGGCGCATACAGTCCGCCGCTCACTTGCAGCTGCACCGTGCCCAGCCGGACCCCGCTCGTCTCTGCCACGAGCTTGGCCGGCGTCGGCACTCCGCCGGTATCGCGCATGCTCTTTGGCTGCTGTTCCATCAGGTTGGGCGCGGTCGAAAGGAGCGTGCTAGTCCCCGACTTGGCCAGCAGAACGACGTCGCCGGCGGTGCTCGGTGCCCCGGCATTGCTGCTGATGAGCGTGTTCTGCAGCGTCAGGCTTGCGGCGGCATCGTTGCTGCCCAGCGAGACGCTGACGAAAGCCCGCCCATCATCGAAGCTGATGACGCCAGGGCCAACCTCCCCACCGCCTGAATTGGCGACGACACCGCCGACCTCGTTGGCCACGGCACTGACATTGACCAGCGTGACCATGCCGTTGAGGCTGAACAGCGCACCGCCAAAGCCATGGCCGGACTCAGCGCATGTGCCCTTGCCGCCCGAGGCTGCGCCGCCACGGGCCCGGTTGTTGGCGAAGGTGCTGTTGGCCGCGCTCAGGCTGCCGCCGTGCACAAAGATGGCGCCGCCAGCCCCAAGGCCGCCACCGCCTCCTCCCGTGCCTGGCTGCCCCCCTACGACGCAGTCTGTGCTGCGCGTACCGGCGCCACCGCCAAAGCCAGGCAGGCCCGGCTCCTCTTCGCCCGCCCCACCGCCGCCGCCAAAGCCGCCGTTGCCGCCCCGGGCCCCGCCGCCGCCGCCACCACCACCGAAGCCGCCGCCACCGCCGCCGATCGCCAGCGTCATGTCACCGCCCAGACCCGCGCCGCCGCC
>CAZVMD010000491.1:0-3937 GCA_964628555.1 uncultured Myxococcales bacterium
TGGTCAGGATATCAAAAGTGCGGGGGGACGTGGAGAATTTCCCCGCACGATGACCGAAGGCGGCGCGAAGCAGTGGGACAGGCCAGCGAGTGCTGACCGGGCGGTGGGCGCGGTGTCGCGCGGCTTAGCGGCGGGCGGTAAAGCGGACCTGGACGAGCTCTACCGGGCACTGTGGCAGCGAGAAACCATAGACCCGCTCGTGCTCGGCCACGAAGCGCACAACGAGATCGGTAGCGGCGCTGGCGGCGGGTCCACCGGTGCCGACCCCGCGCAGCGAGAGCATGCCGACCTGACCTGGGTAGCGCAGATCGGCGGTCCAGTCGCCCGGGCTGCTGGCCAAGCTATCTGCCCCGGGCGGCGAAGTCCCCGGGCTGGCCAGCCCCTCGTCTGGGCCGGCTAGAGAAGACAGCCGTCGCAGCGCAGCCGACAGTAGGCCACTTTCCTGCGCGCCGGATGCCTCGGCCCATAGCGGCTGTACCCGCTCATCGCGAATCGGTGCAGCCAGTGCGCCCTGGGCTAGCGTAGCTGCGAACTCCAGCCGGCGCAGTGGCAGCGCGGTGCCGCCCAGATCTTCGACCCAGGTCGCGGTCTGGGATGGCGTAGTGTGGGAAGGCAGGGCGGCCTGGGGCGCTGCTGGTGGTGGGCTGGTCTCGTCGAGCGGCAGCCAGCCATACGCCTGGGCCAGGGCGCGGACTTGCTCTAGCGCCATATCCGCTCGCGCGGCCAAGACCACGCAGGAGCCGGCTAGCTCGCAGGGGATGCCCAGACAGAGCGCGGCATAGCCCGGCTGCCAGACCGCGGTCCCAGTTTGGCCGACTGCGGCCAGGCCCGGTCGAGTCGCTTGGCTGGACGCGGCCAGGTCGTCCGCACCCCCTGCATCAGCGGCGGCGCCCGGCGTGGCTGGGAGCTCTTGCGCCCAGTCCGCGGCGGGCTCGCTTACCAGGAAGAATCGTCCCCCGACTTCGGCAGCGCTGGCCAGCGTGGCACCACGCAGGGCCGCAGCCAGTGGGCCAAGGAGGCTCTGCCAGAGCGGCAGGCGCTCGATGGGCACGAGGGCCCCATCCGGCCGCGGCGTCAGCAGGCGAGCCCGTCGTCCCGGTGCGAGAGCGGCCCCGAGCCCGCTGCGCAGCGCCGCTAGATCCGCCTCCCAGCCGGGGGAGAGGGCCGCAGACAGCACCGCAGCGCGGACGCGCAGCCGCTCATCGAGTCCGCCGCGATGCGCTGGGAGCTGGGCTGCTGAGGAAGTGGCTGGTAGCCCCGCCTGAGCCAGCGCCGCGACGAGGGCCTGCTCGTGCGCGGAGCTGCGGGGGCTGTGCAGCAAGACCACGGCCGCGGGGGCCGCCAGCGCGACCGCTCGCTCGACGAGCTCGGCCTGGGTGTTCGGCGAAAGCGGCAAGTACACTGCGCCTTCGGCGGTCAGCCGCTCGTCAACCGACAGCAGCTGGGTCGCGGGACACAGCGCGGTCAGGTCGGTGTACGCCGGAAAGAGCTCTGCCGCATCGCCGACCCAGGCAAAGCTCGGATCGAGCAGCGAGCGGCCGCCGCAGGTCGGCAGTCCAGGCTGTGGCCGCGGACGCAGCGCGTCGTGCAGCGCTTCGTGGACGCCGGCCGTAGCGAGGAGCGTGACCTGCGGCAGCTCGCGTCGCAAAAAGCGCGCGACCGGACGCTCATTGACCACGACCAGCTCTAGGCTGCCGCTTTGCGAGGGTGAGCCAAGCTCGGCCAGCGCGGCCGGCAGCAGCGCTTGCAGCGTCGGCGCGATGGCTGCAGCAGCGGAAAGTGGCCCACTAAAGGAGTGCAAGCTGCCATCCCGTCGTCGTCCCCACAGCGAAAGCGATGTGCGACCCAGCTGCAGCACTACGCGGTGCGGCGTCAGATCAGTCGGCATGCAGGCTCCTGCGCGGCAAGTCGGAGGGCGCGATGGCAGCGGCGGCAGCCACGTCTACCACGTGTCGTAGCGCGAAAAGGTCATGACGAAGTCGGCGCGGCCCTCGGTCGCCGAGCGCACCGCCGTCGAGTAGCCAAACAGCGAGCGCAGCGGCAGCTCTGCCACCACGCAGCGACGGTTGCCGCGCATGCCGACATCGAGGATCTGGGCTCGTCGCTGGTTGAGGTCACCCAGCACCTCGCCCACGAAGTCATCGGGCACCAGCACGTCGAGGTGCATGATCGGCTCGAGCAGCGCGCCGCCCGCCGCCTCGCAGGCCTTGAGCAGGGCGCGCGAGCCAGCGATGCGCCAGCCGACATCGCTCGCCACCTCAGACGACAGCTTCGGCTCGACGGCGAGCAGCGTGGCTTCGACATCTTCAAGACGGTTGCCCTTGGGACCCGAGCCCATGGCCTCGCGCACACCGGCCAGCGCCGCTTCGATGAGCGGTGGCAGGGCGCGCTGCAGCGGCTGCGGCATATCAGCCGGTGGCGGCGGCACGGCGTTTTTGACCAGCGAGCCGGCGCCGCGCTCCCGCGGGTTGACGCGCACCGTCGCTTTGCCGAACAGCAGGCCGTCCTCCATGGTGCGCTCGAAGACGTGCTCGGCCTCGCCCGAGCCAAGGATGGTCTCGCGATACACGACCTGCGGCCGGCCCATGCGCGCCTGCACGCCGTACTCGCGATCGAGCACGTCGCGCTTGATCTCCAGGTGTAGCTCGCCCATGCCCGACACCACGGTCTGCCCGGTCTCGGCGTCTTCGCGCACCTGGAAGGTGGGATCTTCGTCGGCCATTTTCTCTAGCGCCGCCATCATCTTTTCGGCATCGGCGCTGGTCGCCGCTTCGACCGCCTGGGTGATGACGGGCTGATAGGTATCGATGCGCTCAAGGGCAATCGGGGCGCGCGGATCGCACAGCGTGTCGCCGGTCGCGGTGTCCTTGAGCCCGACCGCCAGCACGATCGAGCCCGCCTTGGCCTCGTCGATGCGGTCGCGGCTGTCGGCGTGGACCGAGAACAGGCGCGCGACTTTTTCCGTCCGCCCCAGCGGCTTCTCGCTGGCCGCGACGCCGCCGCGATCTTTGCCGCGGTCTTTGTTGGGCGGACCGAGGCGCGGATTCCAGACATCGTCGCCGGCCTTGAGCGTGCCCGAGTAGATGCGCAGGTAGACCGCCTTGCGACCTTCGACCATCGCGACCTTGAAGGCCAGCGCACACAGCGGCGCCTTGTCATCGGCGGCGCGCTGCTCTGGCTCGCCGGTGCGCGGGTGATGGCCGGTGACCGGCGGGACCTCCGTCGGGGCGGGCAGAAAGTCGATCACCGCGTCGAGCAGCGGCTGGATGCCGCGGTTGCGCAGCGCCGCCCCGCACATCACCGGCACCGCCTTGTTAGCCAACGTGGCGCGCCGAATCGCCGCGCGCAGAGCTGGCTCATCGATCGCCTCGCCGGACAGATACTTCTCGGCCAGCTCGTCATCGACGTTGGCGATGCGCTCGATCAGCCGCTCGCGGGCCGGGGTAAAGGCCTCGCGGTCGGCCTCGCTGATGTCGCTGATCGTCGGCGCCTCGTCCTCTTCGCCGGTGAACTCGATGCGCTTCTGCGCCACCAGATCGTACATGCCGACGAACGTATCTTCGGCTCCGATTGGCTCCTGCAGCGGCACTGGGTTGGCCGACAGAATCCGCTGGATGCTGTCGACCACCGACTCGAAGTTACTGCCGACGCGATCCATCTTGTTGACGAACGCGATGCGCGGCACCTGGAACTTGTCGGCCTGATGCCACACCGTCTCGGTCTGCGGCTCGACGCCATCGACTGCCGACAGCACCACCACCGCGCCGTCGAGGACACGCAGCGAGCGCTCGACCTCGATGGTGAAATCGACGTGGCCCGGCGTGTCGATGAGGTGCATCTCATAGTTGCGCCAGGTAAACGAGGTCGCCGCCGCGGTGATGGTGATGCCGCGCTTGCGCTCCTCGGGCATCCAGTCCATCTGCGTCTGCCCCTCGTG
>CAZVMD010000492.1:0-3936 GCA_964628555.1 uncultured Myxococcales bacterium
AACCCGCGACGTCCAGCTTGGGAAGCTGGCATTCTACCACTGAATTACTCCCGCAGCGGCCTTGTACGAATACTGCGACCGACGGGCCGGCGTCAACCCTGAAAGTCAGCTTCGGTGGGCCGAGCCCGCCGCTTTGCTTGGATCTGGGCCCGACGTCTGCGCGGTGAAAAGAGGCGCTCGGCAGGTCCCAATCGTCGGGTGCTTTGGCCATAAAGAATGGCTACTGTAAGCCCTCTACCTTGACTTCATAGATGGCATCGCAAACGATGAGCACTATGCGCACAATTCTATGCAAGCAGCGGCTAGGGCTCCTTGGCTCGCTGAGCCTCGGAGGCCTTGGTCTCGCCTTGCCCCTGCTGGGCCTGCAGAGTAGCTGCACTGAAGTCGTGGTCGGCGATCTTACGGGCAAGCCAGATGGCGGGCGAGACGCCGGTGCCGATATGCGCGACGGCGGGGTGATTCCGACGCCGATTGGCTGGCGCTGGGAGAGTCCGCGGCCCCAGGGCAACAACCTGCGGGCCCTGTGGGGCATCCCCGGCACCACCGCCGCCGGGGACGAGCTATACGCGGCCGGCGAGAGCGGCACGGTCGTGGTCGGCGGCAGCACCGACTGGCAGATCCAGCGCAGCTCCAGCTTCGATGCCCGCACCATCCTCGGCGTCTCGGGGCAGGGCAGCGGCTCGGCGGCCGTGGTGGTGGCGGTGGGGCTGTACGACCTTGCCCTGCGCCGGCAGAACAACATCTGGAGCGATCTCAACCCCATCCTCGGGGCGGGGGACGGCAACCTCAACGCCATCTGGGCCACCTCTGCCCCCGGTGAGTACTTCGCGGTCGGCACCACCGGCCGCATCTACTACGTGCGCAGCAACGGCTCGATGTTCACCCGCGAAGGCATGGGCGTGACCCCCGATACGCTGTTTGCTGTCTCGGGCGTCGCCGCGTCTGGAACGGGAGCTGCCACCGAGGTCTATGCCGTCGGCGCCAACGGCCGCATCGTCCATCGCCAGGGCGGGACCTGGGCCGTCGAAGCCGACACCCTGGTAGCGCAGACGCTCAATGCCGTCTGGTGTGGCGACGGCGCGGCCAGCGGGCAGGTCTACGCCGCCGGCGACAGCGGTGTCTTTCTGGTGCGCAAGGGCGGTAGCTGGAGCCCCGAGACCACGCCGGTGACCACCCAGCTGACCGGCCTGTGGGGGGTCGGCGATGAGCTCTACGCCGTCGGCGCGGCCGGCACCGTGCTGTCTCGCAAGGCCGGCACCTGGAAGCAAGAGGCGATCGGGCTGACCAGCGAGCTTCTCTCTGCGGTCTGGGGCAGCAATCGCGGCGGCCAGACTACCGTGTACGCCGTCGGCAACAGCGGCACCATCCTGCGCCGCACGGCCGGCACCTGGGAGTCGCTGTCCACCCGCGTCACCGGCAACACCCTGTCGAGCGTCTGGGCGCGCAGCCCGCAGGAGATCTATGCCGTCGGTAGCGATGGCATTGTGCTGCGGCGCAGCGGCGCTCCCGACAGTGGCACCTGGGCTCAGGTGGCGCAGGGCATGGTCACCGCACCGCTGAACTTTGTCACCGGCTATGCACCCAGCGCCGGTGTCGAGGCCGATGTCTACGCCGTCGGCGGCGACGGCACCATCCTGCACAAGAACCAGGCCGGTAGCTGGGCCGTCGAAGGCGTGCTCCTCACCTCGCAAGAGCTGACCAGTGTCTGGGCTGGCGCCGACAGCGTCTGGGTCGTCGGTCGCAATGGCCGGGTCGGCAAGAAGCTGGCCGGCGGCTCCTGGATGCTCGAGACCGGCCCGGGCGGCATGCCCATCACCGACGATCTGTACTCGGTCTATGGCTTTGGCCAGGGCAGCGGCCAGGTGACCTACGTCGCCGGCGCCAACGGTCTGCTCCTGCGGCGCAGCAGCGCTGGCTGGACGAAAGAGGCGACCGGCCTGACGACGCAGACGCTAGTCGCGCTGTTCGGCAGCGGCGAAGACAACCTCTATGCCCTGGGCAACAAGGGGGCTGTCCTGCGTCGCAGCGGCGGTACCTGGACCTCGGCCCCGATTCGCCAGTTCACTGGCGGGGCAGCCGGGGTGGCCGGCAGCTTGAACCCGCAGAACAGCGAGATCTGGATCGCGGGCAGCCGCGGCACCATCCTGCGCCAGTCCGGCAGCGACTGGCAGAGCGAAGTCAGCCTGACCGTCCAGCCCTTCTCGTCGATCGCCGTGGCCGGCAGCAACGACGTCTACATCGTCGGACCGAGCGGCCTCATCCTGCACAAGTTCTAAGCCGCCCGGCCCGGCTGGGCCGCCGGCGCTGTCGACAGCGGCCCGGCTTAGCGGGCTTCGTGCGCGCCGATGTCGTGGGCGGTGCCGAGCGGGCGCTTGTTGCCGTCGATGTCGTGGTTGATGTAGGTCCCAGACGGCACCTTATCGATGCAGCAGTCGGCGTTGGTGGCGCTGTCTGACTTCAGACGCAGGTCAAAGCGGCTGGCGTCCGAGCCCGAGGCGCTGATGAAGTCCGGCACCGTCTGACGATAGGTGCCGTTGCGATTGTCGTTGGTCAGCACGTTGGTGGTCATGCAGCCAACCATCTGCTGGTTGATCAGCTCGGGCGTCAGGTTCGAGATGTTGCTGAACACCAGGCTGTGCTCGACTGGGTTATTGCCGGCCCCGCAGTCGACGCCAGGCGAGCGATCGCCCGAGGCGGTGCCATTGGAATAGATGGTCAGGAAGCGCAGCACACCCTGGCTGTTGGCGAGCGCAATGCCCGAGACATCGTTGCGCCAGATCATCGTGTTCTGGATGTTGTACTCGCTGACGTTGGTCAAGCTGATGCCGTTGCGGCGGTTCAGATAGATCCGCGCCCCATCGACGGTGACCTTGCAGCCGGTGGCCAGCAGCCCCTCGCTGCTGTTGTGCAGGCGGCTGCTCTCAATGGTCAGCGCGGCGTTGCCCAGGCACTCGACGGCGTTGCCGTTCGCCGAGTCGAGATCGAGCCCCGACACCGTTAGCTTGAGGCTGCTCCCGCCTGTTGCTTCGACCCGCAGCGCCGCCTCGGTCGTCGTGCTGTGCAAGGCCACTCCGGTGCCGGTGCCGCTGCCGGCCCCGACGATGCGCAGGCCGTTACTGCCGACGCTGGTCACCAAAAGAGGCGGATACGCAGTGCCGCTCGCTTCGACGCTGATGAAGCTCTTGTTCATCGCGTTGGCGGCATCGATGGCGTCTTTGATGGTGCAGAACGGATCGTCCTTGCTGCCGCGCGGCGTCGCCGAGCAGCTAGCCTTGTTGTTGACGTACAGCACATCGTTCGATGGCGCGCAGCTACCATCGGCGCTGCAGATGCCGCTCACGCAGTCGGACGAGCGCTGGCAGGGACCGCAGGCCTTGTTGCTGCCGCAGACCGGGTTGCGCAGATCCGTGCAGTCGCTGTTTGCGCTGCAGCCGATGCAGCGCCCCTGGGAGCCGCAGATGGGCGTCGCCGGGTTGCGATTGCGGCAGGCGGTGTCATCGCTGCCCGGCTGACAGGCGCGGCAGGACAGCGACGTCGCATCGCAGATCGGCGCCGCATCGTCCTTGCAGTTGAGCACCGTGCGACAAGCCCCCATGGCCGAGGAGCCACCGCTGCAGCCCGCCAGGAGCAGCGACAGACCCAGAGCCGAAGACGAGAGCACGGCGAAAGCTACCGCTGAGTGCTCAGCCGTAAAGCGAAACAGCCGGGCCAGCGTACGTCGCGGCGCAGGGAGGGAGGGGGTCGCAGGGGCAGAGGAGGGAGCACAAGGTAAGAGCGTCTGCATGGTAGTGCCAAAGTGTATCAAACTTCACAGCCACGATCAGGAGGGCCATCGCGGGTCCTGCCGATCGCTAGCGGGGATCGCTAGCGGGGATCGAGAAGACGAGCTGGGCTGTGTTCGAGCGAGAGCGGGGGCCGGTTGGGCGAGGCCGCGGC
>CAZVMD010000493.1:0-3925 GCA_964628555.1 uncultured Myxococcales bacterium
CGACCGGTCAAAAGCGCCGGCAGCTTGTAGCCGACCTGCTCGCGCAGCGCGCGGAAGCGACCGGTCAGCAGGTTGCGCAGGTTCGGCTTGAGGATGAACTCATCGAACTCGATGCCGTCGAGCCGCAGCTTTTCCGTCAGCACCCGTCGCATCTGCTTGGGACTGCCGGAGACAAAGCAGACGCGCGTGGTCTCGCCGGCCCGCGTGGCCCGCCGTAGCTCGCGCAGCAGCGTCGCCGCACCGGGGACATTGCGCTTGTCGCTGGCCCGCTCGATGGCGGTGCGCAACAGCGCCCGCACGCTGTCGAAGTCAGTCTGCAGATAGGTCTTATCGAGATCCCAGCGATAGATATAGGTGATGGTGTGCCGCTCGCCCGAGGCAGCGACGGGCGAAGCAGGCGAGGCGGCGGGCACGGGCGGGGCGGGCGACTCGGGTGGCGGCACGGGCGACATGGCGGGGCGAGCCTAGCTGCTCTGGACCGGCGATGGCGTGGCCGCTTCACCCGGGGGGATCTCGCGCAGGGCGCGCTCGATCTCTTGCACCATGCCGGTGGCGACGGTCTTGGCCGCGACCTTGACGGCGTTCTGCAGCGCGTGCGATTGGCTGCGACCATGGGCCTTGATCATCACGCGGTCAAAGCCCAAAAGCGGCGCGCCGCCGTACTGCTTCCAGTCGGTGAGCTCTTTTAGGCGACCGATGCCGCCCGACAGCATGGCCAGGCCGGCTCGCCACATCAGCTTCTCTTTGTAGGCGTAGCTGGCCAGCCGCACGACCGTTTCAGAGACGCCTTCGAGCATCTTGAGCACGACGTTGCCGACGAAGCCGCTGCAGACGATGACATCGGCGCTGCCGCGCGGAATATCGACGCCTTCGACGTTGCCGATGAAGTTGATGCCCGACATCTGCGACAGCCGAGCGTAGGCCTCGACGACCTCTTTGGGACCCTTGCCGGCCTCGGCGCCGTTCGACAGCAGCGCGACCTTCGGGCGGGCGTTTTTCGAGATGCGCGAGGCATAGCCGGCCCCCATCACGGCAAACGTACACAGGTCATCGGCGGTCACGTCCAGCGTCGCGCCGACGTCGAGCAGCATCGAGAACGGATCGTCTTTTTCGCCGCGCCGCATCTCGGTGGGATAGACCGCGGCCAGCGCGCAGCGCCGCACCCCCGGCAGGCGCCGGAAGTAGCGCTGACAGGCCAGGACCGAGGCGCCGGTGTTGCCCGCCGAGACCAGGGCATCGGCCAGTCCCTCGGCACAGAGGCGAGCTGCCACCGCGATGCTGGCGTCGGGCTTGCTGTCGAGAGCAACGCGCGGCGACTCGTCCATCCCCACCGCCTCTTTGGCGTGATGGATGGCGATGCGCTCGGCATCATGGCGAAGCTCGTACAGCAGCGCCGACAGCCGCGGCGCATCCCCGACCAAGAGCAGATGCAGCGGCCGCTCGCCGGCCCGCCGCTCTACCGACAGCGCGGCGGCCGCCTTGACGACTTCTTCCGGGCCGTGATCACCGCCCATCGCATCGATCGCGATGGTGAGCGGCGCGGCTGCCGAGGACGCTGCGCTAGACGCTTGAACCGACATGGCTCACCGACGATACCACGCGCCCCTCGGGAATAGAAGCACTGCCCAGTCGCAGGCTGTGCGGCAGGCTGGGCTGGGCTCGCTATGGTAGGTTGCCGCCGTGCCTACCTATCGTCTGACGCTCGCCTACGACGGCACCGACTTCTGCGGCTGGCAGGCCCAGCAGAATGGAACCAGTGTGCAGTCGGTGCTGCAGGATGCGCTCACGCGCCTGTTCGGTCAGCCCATTAGCTGTCGCGCCGCCGGTCGGACCGATGCTGGCGTCCACGCCCAGGCCCAGGTGGTCAGCTTTCGCAGCGACCGCGTGGTGCCCGAGCGAGCCCTGATCCACGGCAGCAACCACTACCTGCCCAAGTCGGTCGCCGTGCTCGCTGCCGCGACGGTGCCCGATGACTTCGACGCCCGCTTCTCGGCCTCTGGCAAGCTGTATCGCTATCAGATCTGGAATGCGCCGGTCCGCGCGCCGCAGTATCGCGTCGATCACTGGCACGTGATTCAGCCGCTTGATCTGGCCGCGATGCAGCAGGCCGCCGCGCTGCTGATCGGCCGCCATGACTTCCGCGCCTTCCGCGCCGCCGACTGCGAGCGCCGCACCACCGTCCGCCTGATGCGCCGCATCGACATCACCCGCCGGCCGCCGGCCCACGCCCTGCCCGAGCAGTCGGTCATCCACATCGAGGTCTCGGCCACCGCCTTCCTCAAGCACATGGTGCGCATCCTGGTCGGCACCCTGGTGCAGGTCGGCAAGGCCCGCATGACCGTCGAGCAGGTGGCCCTCGCCCTGCAGCAAGGCGACCGCACCCTAGCCGGCCCCACCGCCCCAGCGCACGGCCTGACCCTGATCGCGGTCGAGTACGGGCCGCGGACCGGGCTGTAAACTACGGTGCGGCCCATGCCTGCGACTCCCGCCACTCACCGCCTGCGCGCTCTCCTTTTGGCCGTGCTGCGCAGTGAGGCGGACTTTGTCGCCTTCGTGATGGATCACCACGGCGATGTCGCGCAGCGCTTTGCCAGCGGACAAGACCGCGTCCAGAAGACCAACCTCCTCCTGTGGCACGTCGCCGGGCAGGTGATCCTGCAGGAGCTTCGGCAGGCCTTCCCGCAGGCCGTCGCCGAGTTTGAGGCCGAGCACGGCGCGATCGCGGCCGCGGACTTTCTCGACCGGCTGCGCTTTGCGCACTCAGGCGCCTGGCGGCGGACACAAGGCAGGATGTTCCTGCTGGGAGCGGGCTTGGTGGCGGGGCTGTGGCTGCTTGGGCTCATGCGGTCGCTGTGGTCGCCGGCCGCGCTGCCGCCGTCGCTGCCGGCCTCATCGCTGCCGGCTGGCCACGACCTGGCTGCGCCGCGGCCGAGCCACGTGGCCGATCTGGCACCTGGACTGCAGCCGCTGGCCGGTGGTCTGCGCGACTGTCGCGGCCGCCCAGCCCCCGGGGTACGGCTGGTGGTCCTGGGCCGGCAGGTCGAGGGCCGCAGCGATGGGGAGGGTCAGTTTGCGCTGCAGGTGCCGGGGAGCCCGGATGAGGCGGTGCTTTTGCGGCTGCAGGTCAAAGAGGGGGGAGAGGCGCATGACTACTGGGTCAACTTGGGGAGGGGGGGGCTTAGTTTGGTGACGGGGGGGTGTGGGAGGTAGGGGGGTTTGGGGGGTTGGTGGATTCCTTTTTTCTTTGCTCTCGTCCGGTTGCTGCTGGTTTTGCGAGAGGGAAACCTGGCGGTTGTCCCTCTCGCGCACTCCTTTCCCTTTGGCTGCCTTTGGGCGCAACTTTGCGCCCTTCTCCCCCCAGCCCCCTCTTCCGCGGCCGGAAGAGGGGGGTTTCAGTAGCGCGGCTATGCGTGGCAGGCGTTCGCGCTTTTTGGGGGGATGGGTTGGGGGGAGTGGCTATTTTGCTGGGTGCGTGGCGCGGCAGCAGGCGTCGAGGGCGGTCAGGATTGTGGTGCGGTTGGGCTGCTCTAGGGCGGCGAGCAGGGCGAGGAGGGGGGTGCGGTGGGGGGCGAAGTGGGGGGCGGTCTGTAAGAAGTGGCGCGTGCCGGCGAAGGTCCAGGTCACGCGGAAGTCCGCTGGCTGGGCTGCCACCAGGGCACGCAGCGCGCTGCGCTGGCTCGCGGCTTCCGCCGCCTTGCCCTGCCCTTGCAGCGCCGCCACCCCCAGCGCCAGAAGCGCGACCTGGTCCCCCGGTGACAGCCCGGTCAGCCCCTCGGCCAAGAGCGTCCCCACCTCGGCCAGCCGCCCCGTCGTCAAGCTCGACTCCACCAGGTTGGCCCAGACCGCGCGGTCGTTGGGGTGGCGAGCCAGCCAGGCCTGATTCAGCGCATGCGCCTCGGCGAACCAAAACAGCCGCTCGTGGTAT
>CAZVMD010000494.1:0-3874 GCA_964628555.1 uncultured Myxococcales bacterium
CGGTGCCGGCGACGATCTCGCCCTTGCCGTGCTTGGTGACGATGCCAAAGCGCAGGGCCGGCCCCAGCTTGACCGTGCCAAGCTGGCGCAGCAGCACCGGCGTGCCGTTGGTGTCGGTGGTGACCACGGTGTTGCCGATGTCGCGCAGATCGCGGTACTGGGCCTCGCCGCGGATCACGTAGGACTCGCGATTTTTTTCGATGTAGCCGCCGCCGATGTTGGCGCTGCTCGATCGCAGGACGTTGTAGATGGTGCCCAGGGTCAGGCGGTATTCGGCCAGGCGCTTGGGCTCGATGACCACTTGGTATTCCTTGGCCTCGCCGCCCATGGCGTTGACTTCGATGACGCCGGGCACCGATCGCAGGCGGCGCGCGACTTCCCAGTCCAGCAGCGTGCGCAGCTCCATCGGGCTGTGTTTGCCGTCGGTGGATTCCAGATAGAACTCATAGATCTCGCCCAGGCCGGTCGACACCGGGGCAAGCTCGGGCCGGCCGTACATCGGGTTGATGTCGGCTTCGGCGTTCTTCAGGCGTTCGTTGACCAGCTGACGGCAGAACCAGACATCGCGATCGTCGTCGAAGATGACGGTGACGGCCGACACCGCGGTGCGGCTGACGCTGCGGATCTCGGTGACGCCGGGCAGGCCGTTCATCGCCATCTCGATGGGATGGGTCAGGTACTGCTCAACCTCGGCGGGAGACAGACCGGGGGCGCTGGTGATGATGGATACCTGGACGTTGGTGACGTCGGGCACGGCATCGATCGACAGGCGACGCAGAGCCATGCCGCCGATCACAGCGACGCAGGCGGCCAGCACCAAGACCACACCGCGCCGTCGCACAGAAAACGCGACCAGGCGCTCAAGCAGGCTCAAATTTGCTGGCTGGACTGGTTGGGTATGGATGTTCTCGCTCATCGCTCACCTCAGAAGCTCGCTTTTGAGCAGAAAGCCGCCATCGACTGCGACCTTTTCACCAACGGAAAGTCCGCTGCGTACCTCGACCAGCGAACCGCCCGAGGCGCCAAGCTCGACCGGCCGCTTGACGAAGCCAGCGCCTTCTTGCACGAAGACCAGGGGCTTGCCCTCGACGGTCAGCACGGCCTTGCGCGGTACGGCCAAGACCTCGCTGCGCACGCGGCTGGGGTCGCCATGCAGCGTCGCGGTGACGAACTGGCCGGGGCGGAACAGGCCTTCTTGGTTATCGAACTCGATGCGTACGGGCGCGGTGCGCGTCTTTTCAGCGATGATCTGGCCGACATAGGCGACGCGGGCGGGGAAGCTCTTGCCGGGATAGACCTCGGTGCGGATCTCGGCGCGCTGATCGGCGTGGACGTACGGCAGATCTTTTTCAAACAGATCGAGCTGCACCCAGAGCTGGCTCAAGTTGGCGACGGAAAATGCGTCGGTGGCAGGCTGGACCGACTGCCCCAGCGAGATGCTGCGCGCGATGATCGTGCCGTCGATCGGGCTGTACAAAGGCACGATGCCGGCGCGCTCCTCATTGATCTGCTTGATGTCGACCTGGCGCAGGCCCAAGGCGCGCAGGCGCTGGGTGGCGGCGGCAAGCTGCGCCTGCTCGGTGATCGCGGCGGCCTCGGCCAACTCGCGCTCGCGCTCAGACGACACTCTGCGCTCGGCTAGCTCGCGCTCGCGTCGCAGGTTGGCCTGCGCCGCCAGCGAGGTAGCGCGCGCCGTCAGATACGCGGCCTGCGCCTGCCCCACCTCAGAGCTCTCTAGCTCGGCCAGCACCTGCCCAGCGCGCACGCGATCGCCGACCTGCGACTTGATCGACACGATGCGCCCGGCGATCAGCGGCCCGATCTGCGCGTGATAGTTGGGGGCCAGATCCACCGAGCCAACGACCTCGACATCGCGGGCCAGGCGCTGGCGCTGCACCTCGACCACCTCGATCTGGTTCTTGCGCAGGGCATCGGCGGGCAGGACGAGCGTGCTTTTTCCGTCGCTGTTCGTCGCCGGCTTGGCGCTGTCGGCAGGCGGCTTGGGCGTGCCATCCGGTGCGCTGCCAGCGCGCGGAAACAAAAGGCCCAGGCCAATTCCAGCTGCTGCGACGACGACAAACGGCAGGATGCGGGCGAGCTTGCTTGGGACCGTGCTCATGGCGTACCTCGCGAAGCGGCCGACCCCAAAGGGGCCGCTTGGGCTTGAGTGAACAGCGACTCACCGACGGCGCGCTCTAGGCTGATGGCTGACAGCCACAGCTGCTCTAGCATCAGCAGATAGCGCGTGCGCACCTCGGCCTGCTCGCGCAGGGCGGTGATGACGCGAAACAGATCGAACTTGCCGGCCTGCCAGCCACGACGCAAAAGGTCGACGTTGCGCTCGGCCGGCGGTACCGCATCGCGCAGAAAGGCATCGACCTGGCTGCGACGCAGGCTCAGCGTCGCGACCGCCTGACCGACCTCGGCAGCGATGCGGTTTAGCAAGAGCTGCTGCTCGGCGACGCGGTTCTTTTCCGCCGCGCGCACCTGCGCCAGCCCGCCCTGGCTGCGGTTCCACAGCGGCAGTGACAGACCGACGGTGCCGCCGATGAACACCTGCCCATCCAGATCCTTCTGCCAGTCGAACGACAGCACCGGGTTGGGCACGATCTCGCGCAGCAGGCGGCGATTCTCGGCGCTCAGCACCTCTTTCTGCTTGTAGATCGCGCGCAGATCGCCGCGGGCGGCATAGGCGCGCTCGACGAGGTCGGCCAGCCGCAGGCTGTCGGGCAGCCCCGCCGGCAGGCGCGCAAGCTCCAGGCTGCTTAGCGCCAGCGCCGTGGTCGGCGGGATGGCGGTCAGCATGCGTAGCTCGGCCAGGCGCGACTCGCGCTCGACCTCGGTCTCGCGACGCTCACCGACGACCCGGCCGACCTCGATCTGAGCCAGGTTGCCTTCGATCTCGCCGGCGGCGCCCAGCTTGACGCGAGTCTGCGCCGACTCTAAGAGTTGACGCGAGATCGCCTCGCGCTCGACGGCAACTTGCACACGCTGCGCCGACAGCAAGCACTGCACATACAGGCCCTTGATCTGCGCCTCGACGCTGCGGCGGGCATAGGCGATCTGGTCGCGCTGCGCGGCACCCGCGGCGGCCACGGCATCCAGGCGAGCCCAGCGCTGACCGGCGATCTCGAAGGTCTGCTCGACGTGAAGCTGCCACTGCAGCGCCGACAGCGTCGATCCGTCGGGCTGTCGCTCGTTGCGCGGGCCAAACAGAAAGGTCGCGTAGGGGTTGCTGGGAAACCACAGCGCGGCACCGGCGCGACGCGCATCGATGCTGCGGCCCTCGTTTTCGGCACGCACCAGATCCGGCCCGGCGGCCATCGCGCGCGACAGCGCATCGGCCAAGCTCAGGCTGAGCGGCGCCACCTCGGCAGACTCGGCTGCCAGCGCCGGTGCTGAAGCATGCAGGCCCGCCGCAAGCGCAGCGGTCGCCAGACAGAGCGCAAGCCCCGTCGGGCGCAGTGATCGGAGCCCGGGGCACCTCGCGCTCCCTCGGGGATAGAAATCCGTCACAGAGTCACCTCCTGGCTGGGGTTGTTTGCAAGGAAGGTGCCGCTTGCGTGTCGCAAGCTGATGACCGATACGTCGAGCCCGCGGGCAACATATTGACTCGCTGGATCTAACTCATAAATATGCTGGTTCTCTCAATATGTACTCCTGGGCGGCCAAGAGCAGCGAGAGCAGCTGAGCACTCCTGTAATCGCAGAGCAGCTCCGGGCACAGTACGCGATGCTCGCTTCGGACTAACCAGGACCGGCACGCCCCATGCTTGATCTGACCGCGTCGCGGCTGCCGACTGGGCCGCCAAGCTCCTCTATCCTCTGCGAGAATGTCAGGTCATGCAGTTTGAAGCGGTCTTCGTCACCTTGTT
>CAZVMD010000495.1:0-598 GCA_964628555.1 uncultured Myxococcales bacterium
TTTGGGGTGTAGTTTAGTTTGGAAAAAGTCAGCGAGGCGCAGCGCATCGTCGCGCAGGCCCTGCCGGACTGCGGCGAGGTCTGGGTCCTGGGGGCTGCCGGCGACTGGGTGTTCGTCGACGATCGCCTGCTGGGACAGCTACCGCTGCCGCTGCCGCTTCTGCTGTCGCCCGGTGCGCATCGGCTGAGCCTGGAAGCCACGCCGGGCGCGCGCCGCACGGCCGAGCTAACGCTGACATCAGGACAGCTTGTCGCGGTGCGTGCCAGCGATGCCGGGCTGACGACGGCGCCGCTGGTGCGCGTGGTGCTGCACGTCGCCGCCCGCTCAGCCGATGCAGGCAGCCCCGACCCCCGGCCGCGTCGGCTGGCGGCGCTGCTCTTGGCGCAGGATCTCGCGGTGCCAACCGCTGTCAGCCATCAGAGTCCGCCGTCGGGCTGCGACCTGGCCTGCCTGCTGCGGCTGGCTAAAGAGCAAGCCGCCGAGTGGGCTCTGGCCATTCAGCTTCCCGAGTCTGTCGACGGCAAGCACCGCCCCGGACAGGTTCAGGTGATCGATGTCGGTGACGTTGACGGTCGCGGTGCGGGTCGTCAGCCCGGTG
>CAZVMD010000495.1:608-3862 GCA_964628555.1 uncultured Myxococcales bacterium
TGCAGGATGTCGCGGCGCAGGCCGGCTTTGCCCCAGCCCCAGCCAGCGCCGATGCCGACGAGGCCGAGCTTTCAGCCCTGCTGCCGGGCTTGCTGCAAAAGGCGCGCGGGCGTGGCCATGGCGAGCTTCGCGTCAGCAGCTCTCCCGTCGGTGCCGAGGTTCGCATTGGCGCGCGCGTCCTGGGAACGACGCCGCTGCGCCGCACCCACTTTATCGGTCCCGTCGAGCTTGAGCTGTCGCTGCCCGGCTTTGTCCCAGCGCGTCGTCAGGTCGAGATCCGCAGCGAGCACGCTGCCGAGCTGTCGGTGACGCTGTCGGCGCCGCCCCAGGCTCTGGTCGTGCCGCCCCAGCCGTCGCGTCGGCCGCGTCCGGCCTGGCGCATCGGGCTTGGCATCGGCGCCCTGGCCGCTGGCATTGGCCTGGTGGCACTTGGAGCCTCGGCGCTGTCGGTCTCAGGTCGCTGCATTGATGCCGTCGAGCCGCCGGTGGCGGCCTGTCCTCGCTTCTTTGACACCTCGGCGATTGGCGGCGTGCTGATCGGCAGCGGGGCTGCACTCGGTGTGGCGGGAGCCCTGCTGGTGGCCTGGCCCGGCGCCAAGCCGTCACCTGCCGTCGGCAAAGGAGAGTAATCGTGCGCTTCTCTCTCGGCCTTGGCGTGTCGTCATCGAGTCGGCTCGTCCTGCTCGGCTGTGCCCTGCTGTCGCAGAGCTGCGATGCCCTGTGGAGTTCGTTCGCCCGCGACAACCCCGAAAACTGCGTCACGTCAGCGGCCGGCTGTGCCGCCGACGAGGTCTGTGATCTGCCCAGACAGATCTGCGTCTCGGCGCTGCGCATCGACAGCGTCTCGCCAGCCCTGGCCAGCAGTCGCGGCGGCACCGCGATGACCCTGCGCGGCCAACGCTTTGTCGCCGGCGCCACGGTCTTGGTCGACGATCAGCCGGCCAGCGATGTCGTCGTGGTCTCGCCGGAAGAGCTGCGCTTCACGCTGCCCGCCAGCACCCGTGGCCTGTGGCACGTACCCATCGCGGTGCAGAACCCGTCACAGCACCGCAGCGAGCGTCGCGACCTGTTTGCCTATTTTGCCGAGACGCTCAGCTTCGAGAGCCACGCCATCGCCGTCGGCGGCCTGCCCATCGGCGTCGCCAGCGGCGTCGGGTACGGCGACCAGAAGCTCGACCTGGCGGTGATCACGATCCCTTCGGCGGGCGGACAGCTCTTGCAGGGCGATGGCAGCGGCGGCTTCTCTGCGGCTGGCAGCCTGGCGGTGGGCAGCGCGACGATGACGACGCAGCACATCCTCAGCCTCGACAGCAACCGCGATGGCAGCCGCGATCTGTTGGTCGCAGCCGGCGGCTCGCTGACGCTGTTTTTGGGCGATGGGCAGGGTGGTTTTCCCAGCCGCCGCGTGCTGTACACCGCCACCGGCAGCAATCGGCTGCGCGCCCTCGCCGTCGGAGACTACGACGCAGACGGCCGTCCCGACATCGTCCTCACCGATGCCCTGTCCGACAACAGCAGCGGTGATGTCGTGCTGATCGTAAACGGCGGCGACGACAGCTATGCCGCGACCAGCCTGATCGACAGCGGCAAGCCAGCGCGTTCCTTGGCCATCGTCGACCTGACCGCAGACGGCCGCAGCGACGTGCTGGTCGGCATGGAAGACACCCGCGTGAGCCTGTGGCGCAACGACGGCGGCCAGGCCCGCACCCGCTTCGATCTGCCCAGCGCCGGCTGCTCGGCTGGCAGCGTCGCCGTGGGCGATCTCAACCGTGACGGCCAGCCGGATCTGCTGCTGCGCTGTGACACCGCCCTGCGCTCGCTGCTCAACCAAGGCAGCGCCCAGTTCATCGCCCAGCCCGACCTGCCCACCACCACCGCCACCAGCCCGACCCTCGTGCTGGCAGACGCCTGACCCAATTAAACCCCTCCGTGAAGCGCCCACATTCACACACGGAGGGAAGTCATGAACACGAGGGCAAAGCGTTCCGCGCGGCCGATCGGTGCCACTTACGAAGGTAATGTCTCGGTTAGGCGGGCAATCGGGTATGTGCGCGTCTCGACAGACATGCAGGCACAGGAGGGGATTTCGCTGGAGGCGCAGCAGGCGGCGATCCAGCAGTACTGCTCGCTGCATGGGCTGAAGCTGGTCACGATTTGCCAAGACGTGCTGTCGGGCGGCAAGGATCAGCGACCTGGACTTCAGGATGCGCTGCGGACGCTGGAGAAATCGGGGGACGTGCTCGTCGTGCTCAAGTTTGATCGCTTGAGCAGATCGATTCGCCATTTCTGCGAGCTGTACGAGACCTATTTCAAGGATGGCGCGAAGGAGCTGGTCGCGATTCGCGAGTCGATCCGGCTCGACTCCGCGCTGGGCCGCGCGCTGATCAACATCCTGCTGGTCTTCGCGCAAATGGAGAGGGAGGCGACGGGCGAACGCACTCGCGAAGCGATCCACCATATTCGGCAGAGTGGCTACCACTTCGGCAAGGCGCCGTATGGGAAGAAGACAATTCCCGCTCCTGACAACCCGCGCATGAAGGTCCTGGTTGATGATGAAGCGGAGCTGGCCGTGATCGCTCAGCTCAAGGCATGGGCGGCGCAGGATGTTGGCATCACAGAGATGGCGCATCGTCTGAACGCTGCGGGGACGCCACCACCGCAGGGCGAACGCTGGACCAAGAGCCTCATCTACAACCTGCGCCTGCGGCTCAGTCATATCCAACCGCGCCCGATCAACGAACGCCACCACACTGACGAAGAGCTGAAGGAACGCATGGTCGATCTGCGCAAGCGCGGTCACACCCAAGCGCAGATCGCCGCGATTCTAAATGAGCTGGGCTTTCTGCCGCTGAAGGGTCGTCGCTTTACAGAGAGCAGCGTGCGCAAGCTCTTGGTTCGTTGCAGCGAGACAAAGCTGCTGACACCGCGCCGTTTCTTGGAAGCGATGCTCGAACGCATGCGGCAGGAGCATGAAGCCGCGGGGCACGACGAGCCTTTCATGCGGCCTGGCTATCCGCGGCTGGCCAAGGTGCTGACCGAAGCGGGCTATGCGACGCCGCGAGGACGTGGGCACTGGTGGCCGGGTCAGGTGCAGCAGCTTCTGGAAGGTCGATTCGACCACTACTACAGCGTGCGGTCTTCGTCTGCACTGTAGACGTCGCTGATTGTAGCCCAGAAAGCAAGCGGCCCCCGTCGTGGTTCAGACGCCGGAGGCCAAGTTCCCCGTAGTGGGCAAACACCCCGTGGAACTGCGG
>CAZVMD010000496.1:0-3845 GCA_964628555.1 uncultured Myxococcales bacterium
TCCCCCACCGCAATCGCCGTAGGCTCCAGCGTTGCGTCTAGGGTGTAGGTGTTGCGGCTGCGCGAGGCGAAGGTGACGCTGTAGACCGAGACAGTCTTTTCGGTGCTGCTGCCATCTGGATTCTTGACCTTCAAGACAGACTGGCGCAGCCCGCTTGGGCTGGGAGGGATGGTGAAGCGCGCCTCGATGTACGTGGCGTCTCGGCGCATGACGCTGCTGGCCGGGACACCGTCGAGCGATACGCTGACGCCAGGAGCAAAGCCCCAGCCGCTGATGATCGAAAGCGTCGGGTCGTCCTCGTTCTGGAGGAAGGATCGCACCGCCGGCCGCTGGCTCAGGCAGTTGCTGGCGTAGTCGGCTGGCCCGGGGTCGAGGGTAAGCTGCAGCGTCCTCTCGGGTCGGCCATAGACGAAGCCGTCATTGTCGGCGGGCCCCAGCTCGATCTCGCCGGCCGCGCTGTTGATCAGGCAGCCGCTGCGATCGAAGGCGGCAGCGGCCACGGCAAACACGCCGGTGGCGCCAAGCGGTGGATGCACGCCAAAGCGGTACGGCTGACCAACAAAGGCCGACACGTCGAGCGACGGATACTCTTGGGCCGGCCGGTCGCCGCTGCTGACCAGGACCGAGATCGTCGCAGCGCCGGGGGGAACGACCGGCACCACGACCACGATGGAGGGTGGCCACGAACAGCCGGCAAGCTGCGCGACCAAGGTCAGCGCAGCCAGCCAAAGCGGCGCAGCGCGCAGTGGGAGTGCTCGGGGAAACGGCATGACCTCCTCCTGGTTGGGATGTCCGGGCAGCCGCGGTGCGGCGGCTTCAATGCGTGAGGGCAAAGCTGACGTTGACGAAGCCACCATCGGTGGTGGGATCTTTGGGACGCAGAACTACGCCCACGGTGATGGCCGCGCCGCCGAGCACCGCCAGGGTCACGGCTGCGACGCTGACGCCAATGATCAGTCGCCGACGCGCCTTCTGCCGCGAGAGCTCGGCATCCGACCGCTGTCGCTCGGCCACAAGGTTCTTTTGCGCCTGCGCCGACCGCTCTTGCTCGGCCCGCAGCGCCTTCTCTTTCTCTTGCGCGGCTTGCTTCTCGCTAGCCAATGCTGTCTCGACCTGCGCCTTGCGCGCTTGCTCCTCAAGCAGCGTGCGCATGTCGTTGCAGTAGCCCTCGGTCTCGGGGCGCAGCGGGCTCTTGGGCTCAGCGCGCAGAAACTGCTCGTAGGCCTCTAGAGCCTCGGCCGCGCGCCCAGCCCGACGGTAGGCCTGGCCGATGTTGAACAACAGTAGCGGCTTGGGATCTTGGCGATAGGCGGCGCGCAGCTCAGTCACGGCACGCAGAAAGTCCTTTGCCTGGAAGGCTTCCACACTGCGGCGCAGGTGCTCAGCCGAGCTCACCGGATCAGCGCCGGGCAGTGTCTCCCCCGCCGGGGGTGGCTCGGGCAGCTCGACGGAGCCATCGGCGGCATAGCCAGCCGGGGGCGGCTCCGCTCCGGCTGCGGCGTGCGGCTCCGGGACCTGCAGCGCTGCCCCTGGCGGTGCGCTTGTCTGCGCCATCGCCGACCCAGTCAGCAACAGCACCAGCGACGTCAACAGCACCGTCGATGCGCTTGATAGATCGACGCGCTTCATCCTGCAGCATCCCCCCATCGACGCTATCAAAGCGCCGATCTCTCACAGGATATACCGGAGCGCTCGTCGATGGAATCGCGCACTGTGTCTCGACTGACACGCGTCTGACTTAGCCGGCGAGGCGCGGCTCTCTCCTGGCGCCGAGCAGCCCGGAAATCAGCAAGCAGCGATGTGGGAATGAAGTAGGAACGGAGGGAAAATCAGACGACTGGAGCCGACCAGCGGGACCCAAGCTAGCTAGTTGCTGTCGTTCAAGTCCTTGACCAGCTTGGTCTCTTCACCGGACTTGATGTTGACCTCAACACTTACGCGCTTGTCATTGGTGACGAAGGTCACGACGTGGCGCCCGGCCTTGAGTGAAATGCGGTCGCGCGGGCCGATCGGTGTGGTCTTGCCACTGTCCTTATTGTCGATAAAGACCTTGGCCCAGGGATGAGTGTTGGCAATCAGGAAGCCATCGCCGCCGCCACCCGAGCCGCTGCTGCCCGAGCCGCCGCTGCTGCTTGTACCGGCTGACTGTGAGCTGCTGCTGCCACTGCTGCTGCCGCTGCTACTGCTACTGCCGCTGCTGCGCTCATCGCTGCGCTCTTTACCGCTGCTCAGATCGATGTCGAGGGTCTGCTCCAGCGACGCATCAAAGGAGATCACGCGGCTTAAGGCCCCGCCCTTCTTCTTGATCGTGACCTTGGCCGGCTTGGACGGATCGAGATCATCGATGGTCAGCGGCGAGCGCCCGTAGACGCGGCCGTTGATCTGTACCTCGGCACCGCTCGGCCGCGTCACGACCGAGAGGCGACCGCGACCATCCTTGAGCTCGATGGTGCGCTCAAACTCTTGCCCTGGCGATAGCGTGACCGTGAAGCGCTCCTCGCGCTTGCCGGCCTTGCTGACCTTGACGTCGTTCGGAACGCCGGCCGGCACAAGGATACCCGCCTTCACTTCCTTGTCCGAGACCAGCTTGTTGTTGATCGAAACGAGAGCCCCCTCAGGCGGCAGCCGCAGGCGCAGTGTGCCGCTGCCTTGCGCGGCACCAGCCGTTGTTGATGTGCCGCTCGCTTGACTGCTGCCACTGGCGCTCAGCGGCACGGCTAGCTGGAGCAGCTCAGCGGCCAAGTCAAAGGGCTGCTGCGCCTCTCCGTCCTCAGCGCGCACCAGCATCAGGTGCTTGCCCCGCGGGAGATCACGAATCACGTAGGCTGCATTGGCGTCCGCGCGCCCGTGCTCGGCGCCATCGACATAGATCGTGGCGGCCCGCGGCGGCACGATGTTGACGATGACCGTGCCTTTACCCGGGGCGAGGGCGAACTTGATCCCCAGCACCAGAGCCACGACGGCAATTGCCACCCCGACGCCAATCAGGATGTCCTTTAGCAGCGCGTTCTTGGCCGGCTGCGCCACCTGGCCGGGGAACATGCCCATGCCCTGACCCGGCATCAAGCCGCCGGCTGGCAGCATCATCATGCCGGTGTTGCCAGGCCCAGGCATGGCCCCAAACTGGCTTGTGCCATAGGGCCCAGGCATCTGCATCGCCGACATGACCGCTGAGGCATAGCCGCCCTGCATACCGGGGGGCATGCCGGGCATCGGCATCTGGCCAGGCATCGGCATCTGGCCAGGCATCGGCATCTGGCCAGGCGGGAAACCGGCAGCCGCAGCCGCAGCCGCATGCGCCGCAGCGGCCGCCGCATACGGATCCGCCATGGGCATCGCCATCGGCATCTGCGGCTGCATCACCGGCATCGGCGCGGGAGCCGGAGCTGGCGCCGCCGCGGCAGGTGGGTGGGCATTGGTGTCAAAGACCACCGTGGCCGCCCCCGGCATCTCGCCGCCGCCGGGCTGGGGATCGGAGCTGGGATCTAGGACCCGCGTGGCTTCGCCGCGCAGCTCTGCGCCCGGTTCCTGATCCGGCTGGACGATCGAGGTCTTCTCGTTCGAGAGCGGCCCCTCAAGCGCATCGGGCTCGGCGATCTCTTCCGCCGGCTCTTCGATCAGCGTATGACCTTCGTTTTCCTCTGGGGCCGGGGCCGGCGGCTGGCTGACTGGCTTCTGCGGCAGCGAGGACGCGCTGGGAGCGGCGACCGGTCCCGAGCCTGGCGCCAGCGTCGGCGGCCGCAAGCGGGCGGACGGCGGAGCCCCACTCTTGGCGGCACCTGGTCCACCCGCCGCCATCGCTTCCTTGCCGATCTTGCGCTGCTCTTCGAGGACCTGGCTCTCTT
>CAZVMD010000497.1:0-3830 GCA_964628555.1 uncultured Myxococcales bacterium
GCGCGCTCTAGCCGCCCACGGCGGGGCTTGGCAGCGTCGCCAGCGCCCGCAGCACGGCATCGCCACACTGCGTGGTGGACAGCGAGCCGCCGAGGTCGACCGTGGTCTGGCCGGCCAGGGTGACCTGGCGCACCGCGGCCCGCAGCCGCTCGGCTCCACCGCTGTGGCCGACGTGGTCCAAGAGCAAGGCCAGGGTCAGGAAGGCAGCCAGCGGATTGGCGATGCCGCGCCCGGCGATGTCGGGGGCCGAGCCGTGCACCGGCTCGAACAGCGAGACCCGCCCCGGGTGGATGTTGCCCGACGCAGCCAGGCCCAGGCCACCGCACAGCGCAGCCCCCAGATCGGTCAGGATGTCGCCGAACAGGTTGCTGGTCACCACCACGTCGAAGCGCTCGGGGGCGCGCACGAACTCCATCGCCGCAACATCGACGTACAGGTGACTGGTGGCGATGCCGGCCGCCGCGGGCTCGGCAGCGACCTGCTTAAAGACGCGCTGCCACAGGCCATGGGCGTGCGGCAAGGCGTTGGCCTTATCGACCATGCAGACGCGCGGCCGCTGCGAGCGCTGTCCTCCTCGCGGCAGGGCGGCCATGGCGAAGGCGGCGCGGATGATGCGCTCGACGCCGCGGCGGGTGTTTAAGTCCTCTGAGATCGCCACCTCATCGGCCGTGTCGCGCTTAAACGAGCCGCCCATCTGCACGTACGGCCCCTCGGTGTTCTCGCGCAGGACGACGAAGTCGATGTGCTCGGGCCCCTTGTTTTTGATCGGGCACAGCCGCGCATCGAAGAGCTCGACCGGGCGCAGGTTGATGTACAGGTCGAGGCCAAAGCGCAGGCCCAAAAGGACATCGCGGGCGACGATCTGCTCGGGAATGCGCGGATCGCCCAGCGCGCCAAACAGGATGGCGTCGAAGTTTTCGGCGAGCAGCGGCAGCGCCCCCTTGGGCAGCGTCTCGCCGGTCGCCAGGTAGTGCTCGGCCGACCAGGGAAAGTGGGTCAGCTCGGCGTCGATGCCCAAGGCCGGTAGGGCCCGCAGCGCCTGGGCCGTGACCTCAACCCCGATGCCGTCGCCGGGAATCACCGCGATGCGCGGCCGACGCTGGGCGGCCGGCGGAAGTCCAAACGGGTAGGTTCGTCCCTGCGTGTTCTGCATTGCTCTTCTGTCGTTCTCAGAGGGTTAAGAGGATGTACGGGATAGGGCGCGCTGGGCTGCGCAGACTACTTAGGCTCGCGTGGGGGGCTTGGCGTGGTGCCCGGGGGCGGGCCCGGCGGGATCCCAGCGCTGCCGCCGGCCTGGCGATAGATCTCGGCGTTTTTTTCGACGGTGGCCAGGTCGTGCGTGGCGCGGAGCTGCGCGCTCTCCCACTCCTCCGCAAGCTCGACCAGGCCATAGCGGCCGTTGGCCTCGCGCACCAAGCGGAACGGCGCGCCGCTGCCGTTTTCCCGTCGGCAGTACAGCTCGGCGCCGGACGCCTTCAGCTCGCCCCGGGCCGCGCCGCTGCCCAGCCGGGCCTGAAAGCTGGGGGCATAGCGCTCGGCATACAGGCGAGCAAACAGCTCACGGCCGTTCTCGGCATCGGCGGCGTACAGGCGCGACAGGGCCGGCGACTGCTCGGCAGCGGGATAGCTGGTCTGCACCAGCTGCCGCATGCGGGCGTGGTGCTTCTGCACCGTGTACATCGCCCACTGCGTCGGCTGGCTGAGCCGCTCGAAGATCAGCGTCGCATCGCCTTCGCTGACGGCGCGCAGGAAGCTCTGGCAGACCCGCTCGGGCGAGCCACTGGGTGGACAGCCGGCCGTCCCCAGCACTGCGAGGAACAGCAGTCCGGCCTGGCCAGCCCGACTAGCTCGCCTGCTCACCGGACTGCTCATGCGCCTGTCCGCTGGCCTGGGCTTGTCGGCCGCTGGCTGGGGTCGCGGGCTCGGCCTGCTCCCCTTCCTGATCGAGCCGTTCGCGCAGCTTGTCCTGCCGCTGCGCGGTCTGCTTCCGCACCTCGTTCTGATAGATCAGGCCCAGCCGGAAGGCGCAGTAAAGACCGATGACCAGCCAGATCACCGGCGAGCCGGGCAGGCGCATCCACGACAGGGGCCGCCCCGCTAGGCTCAGCGAGTACAGCCCGAGCACCGCCGTCAGCGCGGCACCCGCCAGCGAGACCGGCAGCCACCCCCGACGCTTGAGCGCAAGGGAGAGCGCGCCTCCCGCCAGCCCGATGAACACTGCGAGGTTGCCGGGGAGCAGCACGAAGGCCCGCTCGTCTAAGCGATAGAGCGCAAAGCAGGCCATCATGGCCATCAGCACCACCAAGTAGGCAGTTTGCGAACGCACACCCGAGGGCTATCACGAATCGCCGCGTTTTCGCCGTTCTTTTCGCCGTTCTTTTCGCCGCTTGGGCTATCTTGGCCGCCCTTTTGGCAGCCATGGAACCCACTACCGGCCTTGAATCCTCGTGGCACACAGGTGGCGCTGCTGTCGACGCTAGGCCGCCTAGCGCGAGCCCGCAGAGCGAGCTGTGGGCGCAGGCCCTGGCCGCGGTCTCGGGACGGGTGTCGGCGCAGAACTTCGAGCTGTGGTTCCGCCCCATTGTCTGCACCGCGATCGACGGCCACACCATCCATCTGCAGGCGCCCAACACTTTTATCCAAGAGTGGTTTGGCAATCACTATCTGCACATCGTCCTGCAAGAAGTGCGGCGGGTGTCAGCGGCCGAGCACGACTATGCCGTGATCTGGCAGGCCCATGATGGCGCAGGCAGCGACGGCAGCGCCCGTCAGTCTGGGCGGGGACAGACCTCAGCTCTGGCCATGCGAGCCGCGGCGCGTGGACGCAAGCGCGCGCCGACCAGCGAGGTCGCTGCCGCCCCGGCCCCCAGTCCCGACAGCCGTCCGACCTCTGGTCGCGCCGGAGCGCCCGCTGCGGCGCCCGCCGATTCGAAGGTCGCCCCCGCTGCAGTGCCCTCTGGGCTGCTTGAGAAGTACAGCTTCTCGTCGTTTATCGTCGGTCCCTCGAATCAGCTGGCCGAGGCTGCCAGTCGCGCCGTTGCCGAGAGCCCGGCCGGCAAGTACAACCCGCTGTTTATCTATGGCGGGGTGGGGCTGGGCAAGACGCACCTCCTGCACGCCATCGGCCGCCAGATCCGCAGCCATCACCCGACCTGGCGCATCGTCTACCTGAAGGCCGAGACCTTTCTAAACGAGTACGTGCAGCAGGTCAGAAACGGTCGCATCGACGAGTTTCGCGCCAAGTATCGCGATCAGGTCGATGTCCTCCTGGTCGACGACATCCAGTACCTGGGCGGCAAAGAGCGGACGCAGGACGAGTTCTTTCATACCTTCAACGCGCTGTTCGAGTCGCATCGCCAGATCGTCGTTACGGCGGACAAGTACCCGCACGAGATCCCGGACCTGGAAGAGCGCATCCGGTCGCGCTTTCAGTGGGGCCTGATCGCCGACATCCAGCCGCCGGAGCTAGAGACGCGGATCGCGATTTTAGAGAAGAAGGCGCAGGTCGATGGCATCGAGCTGCCGTCGGAAGTGGCGCACTTTCTGGCCGCGAACATCAAGTCGAACGTGCGCGAGCTAGAGGGCCTTTTGATCCGGGTCGCGGCGATGGCGTCGCTGCGGCAGCAGGCGATCACGGTCGAGTTCGCGCAAGAGACGCTCAAGAGCTTCCTGGGGCAGATCAGCCCGCACCTTTCGATCGAGTCGGTGCAGAAGGAAGTGGCGAACTACTTTGGCATCTCGGTGCCGGACCTGTGCAGCGCGAGTCGGCAGGCCAAGCTGGCGCGGCCGCGGCAGATCGCGATGTACCTGGCCCGCAAGCTGTGCAAGGC
>CAZVMD010000498.1:0-3816 GCA_964628555.1 uncultured Myxococcales bacterium
CTCGGCTATGCCTACTTCAAGCGCCAGCCGCCCGACCTAGACCGCGCCGAGCGCGCCTTCCACAAGGCGGTGGCCGCCGCCAGCCAGCCAGGCGACTGGAAGGTGCGGGCCATGGCCCACGCCGATCTGGCCGAGCTTTACGGACGGCGCGGCGATCACGGGCGGGCCGACGATGAGCGACGACTGGCCAGCGGCACCACCGGGGCCAGCCTGTATGTGCGGCGGCGCCTCGAAGGCGAGTCGCTGCAAGCCATCGCCGCGGCCCGCGGCAGCCAAGCCCAGGTCCCGGCGCCCCCGGCCCTGCCCGCGCGCACCCCTCAGCCCGGTCGTAGCGGCGAGCCGCGCGTCCGCGTCGAGCTTAACCTGCGCCCGCTCCTGTGCATCGGCACTGAGCTGTGCAGCGGCAAGGCCCCCCGCCTGCCCGCCAACGAAGCGGCCACCGTCGGCACGAACCGCGTCGAGATCGGCGGCCTGCACAGCCCGATGGGCAGCCACAACTTCTAAAGCGGGCTCACCACGTCGGCCGCGGCCTTCAGGCGATACTGGCTGCGCAGCAGCGCATCCAGCTCGGTCAGCATCTGCTCGCCCTGATAGCTGCCGCGGGCGTGATCGGTGTAGAAGCCGCCCTCTTCGCAGCCATCCCCCTGCGGATCCAGCGGCGCGCGCGGCACCTCGCCCCCCGGCCGACAGACCCCGTCGAGGAAGACCAGCACCGCCTTGGGCAGCCGACGAGCCGGGTCCGAGTTTGACATGAAGCTGTGGATCAGGCTGCCGATCTGCCGCCCCAGATCCTCGGGTGCCATGCCGTAGCCGTGGCCGAAGTAGATCACGGGATAGCGCACCTCGGCGTTCTGCGGCTCGAAGTAGCCGGGCGGCAACACGATGCTGTACGGCGTGCTGCGGCCATTTTTCTGCGTGAACTTCTGCGGCTTGGGCAAAAGCCGCGGATCGTCGGCCGACTGCAGGCTGACATCGCCATCCGGCCAGCGCGACAGCAGGAAGCCAAACAGACTGACCGCTCGCTGCACCACCTGCGTCACCGAGCCGGCGTGGCGACCATCGCCGCTCATCGCCGCCTCGGCGTCTGAGATCTCGGGGTTGCCATAGCGCACAAAGACATAGGGGCTGGTGTCGCGCCAGGCCACGCTCGCCGCATCGAAGCGCCCTTCATCGGCTGGCGCCCGCCCCGACAGCGCCGGGAAGCCGCCGTACAGCCGCACCGGATGACCCAGGTTGGCAAGCTCGCCGAACAGCGCGCTCGTCGCGACGTGAGCGTTGAAGAAGTCGCGGATGCCGGCATCGTAGTAAATCGCCTTGCCAGCGTACTTGCCGCGCTGCGGCGACAGCGCATCCGGCGTCATCAGCGTGTGCGGATCGTGCGCCAGCCAGCGAGCCAGGCCCGGCGACAGATCGTACTTGCCGTTGCCCTCGCCGTGATCGAAGCAGCCGGGCAGACCGGAGTCGATCTCGCAGCCCTCGCCGACCACGCCGTCGAGCCCACTGTCGCTGTACGGCTCGCCGCGGTCGTAGCGGAAGTTGCCCTCGGTGCCGCCGGGGTTCTTCAGGTAGTGATAGTCGTCGCCGGCCGGATCGGGGTTCTTCACCGGGTCATAGCCTGGCTCCATCGCCGAGGGCAGGCCGTCCAGACCGACGTCGCGGAACGGCTCGCTCGACTGCACCAGCACCGCTTCGCCAAAGTCGCGCCGGCCGTTGCCGTTTTCATCGACGGCCAAAAGGATCTGCGTCGGATCGCGCTGCGTCTTGGCCGGGTCATAGACGCCCGGCTGGCTGTCTAGCTCGCCGCCATCGCAGAAGGTGATGACGTCAAGCTTGCCGTCGCGGTTGAAGCGGCCGTCGAAGAACGGCTTGGCCATCGGGTCGCGATCGCGGCCGGGCAGGACGATCGGACTCTGGCAGGCCTGCTCCGGCGTCTTGTCGAGGGTGCTCGCCGGCACACCCGGGGGTAAATACGGATCGGCCGGATTGTAGTACGCCCAGTTCCCTAGAGCGCGCACCAGGTCGCGGTTGGCGCGCAGGTACAGGCTGCGGCGCAGCGTCAGGCCAATGCCCTCGCCGCGCTGAATCGGCATCGCATCAAAGGTGCCGGTGATCTCGCCCTGCCCAGCCAAAGGCGGGCGCGAGGTCGGGCAGGCGGGATCGTTTTCGGCGCAGAAGCCGCCAAAGAAGAACTCGTGGATGAAGTTCTGCGCGTAGGTCAGATCCGGTCCGGGATCAGCGCCCATCACGCCCACCGAGTCAAACCAGTCCGGCCGCCGGAAGAACTGCATCGAGGCGCCGATACCGCCCATCGACACGCCGCCGATCGCGCGATAGCTAAAGTGCTGCGTCGGGCTCGGGCTCTCGACCCAGGTCGGGACCGCCAGCATCAGCGTCGCGACATCGCCAAGCTCGCCGGGCACGGCGGCCGGCGCGATGCCATGGCCCGGCAGATGAAAGCGCACCACCGTCCCCGACGCGCCCTGGCCCGGCAGCGTGCCGATCGTCAGGTTCTCGACGGCAACCACCGTCCCTGGCGCCTGCCCAAAGCGTCCAAAGACCACCAGCTTGCGCAAAAGCGCGCTGCGCTTTTTCGGATCCGCCGCACCGCTCGCCGCCGAGAGGGGCAGCGTCACATCGATGCCGCGCGCGCCGATCGGCTGCGCCAGCCGCAGCGTCACCGCCGGCCCCAGCGCCGTCACCGGCGAGCTTGGCCCCAGCGCCAGCGCCGCCGGCACAACCAGCCCACCGCGCGGCGCCGCCGCTTCACCGACGTTGTGCGGCAGGCACAGCCGCGCGATCTGGGCTGGCTGCTCGCGGTTTTCGACGATCACCGGCGGCTGCGACAAGCCCGCGATCGCTGGACCGCAGGCCGGCAGCGCCGGCTCGTCCATCGTCGGACTCGGCTCGCCCGGGCCGCAGGCCAGGCTGGTCAGTGTGGTGAAGCTCAGCGCAGCGAGCGCCGACCGAGGTCGACGCCGCCATGTCAGATCAAGGAAGGATCGGGTCAGCACGGAGCGCACAGTAACCACAAGCCCCGGCACCGATGCAATGGCGCTGACGCAGCCGATAGCGGTGCTATGCTGACAGGGTTTTTTCCAGCGCTGGGGTGGGGGTTCTGGCGACGGGCAGAGGCCTTGCACGGCGGCCCCCGCGCCACCCTCAGTGCGGGCACGACGACATGGGAAGCAGGCTGGCCAAGAATCGCGCGGACTGGGGGGCAGGCTGGATCGGCCGCACCATCGGCGCCTATCGCCTGCTGCGCGTGCTCGGAGCCGGTGGCATGGGCGTCGTCTTCCTCGCTGAGCACGTCCGCCTCGGCCGCCCGGTGGCCATCAAGATCCTCCACCCCGAGAGCAAAGAGCGCGCCGACATCGGCAAGCGCCTGCACGCCGAAGCCCGCGCCATGGCCCGCCTGACCCATCCCGGTGTGGTTGCCGTGCTCGATCAGGACCTGCTGCCCGATGGCACCGGCTATCTGGTCATGGAATACCTGGCCGGCGAGCCGCTGCGCGACAAGCTGCAGCAGTCCGGCGGCGCCCTGCCGCTCGAACTCGCCCTCTCCATCCTCTACCAGTCGGCCACCGCCATGGCCGCCGCCCACGCCGCCGGCGTCATCCACCGTGACCTCTCCCCCGCCAACCTCATGTGCCTGCCCGCCGGCCCCGACTGCACCATCAAAATCCTCGACTTCGGCCTCGCCCGCCTCCACTCCCCCGACGGCGCCTCCAGCTCCTCCCACAACACCACAGCGGATGGGGCAGTGCTGGGGACCCTAAAGTACATGGCGCCGGAGCAGTGTTTGGATGCTCACTCGGC
>CAZVMD010000499.1:0-3809 GCA_964628555.1 uncultured Myxococcales bacterium
CCCCTCACCCCCCACACAGCCGCAGAATCAGCCCCTCCATCACCCGCAGGTCTTCGAGCTTCGAGGTCTTGAGGCTGCGGTCGGTTTGGTAGATGGCTTCGTGCATGCGGCCGATGCGCTCGCGCGACAGGCGGCGGGCTTGTTCGACCAGCTTGCCGGCGACAAAGGGGTGCAGGCCGAGGGCGCTGGCGACCTCGGCTTGGCCGCCGGCGCCGTGGGACAGGGCGTCTTCGGTCTGCCAGAGCTGGCGGACGTGGCGGGCCAGCATGGCGAGCAGCCGCAGGGCGGGCTCTTGTGCGCCGAGCATGCCGGACAGCAGGCGCAGCGCCTCGCCGCGGTTCTTGGCGCCGACGGCGTCGATCAGCTCAAAGACGCTGTGCTGGCGCGTCGTGGCGACGACCTCTTGCACATCGGCCAGCTTGACCTTGGCCCCGACCGGCACGTAGCACGACAGCCGCTCTAGGGCGTCGCAGAGCTGGGCCAGGTCGGCGCCGATCTCGTCGGCAATCGCCGCGGCGACGCCGGCTTCCAGGCCGATCTTCTGTCGCTTGGCCTCGGCCTCGACAAAGCCGGGCAGCTGCTTTTCCGGCAGCGGCGCCAGCTTCAACAGCAGGCCGTGCTTCCCAAACGTCAGATAGAACTTGGTGCGCAGGTCGGCGTCTTCGGCCAAGAGCACCAGGCAGGCCTCGGGGGCCGGCGCCTGCACATAGGGCACAAGCCCAGCCAGGTCGCCAGCCGCCAGCGCCCCGGCATCACGCACCAGCACCAGCCGCCGCGGCGCCATCATCGGCAGCGTGCGGGCACAGGCGACAATGCGCGCCACACCGGCCTCCTTGGCCTGCAGCGTGTCGTAGTTAAAGTCGCGCGTCGCCGGCACCAGCACCGCTTCTTTGATCAGCTCGACCGCGCGATCGATCAGAAAGCGCTCTGAGCCGCACAGGCAGATCAGGCGCGCGCCGTCTGGCTTGGCCAGCGCATCGCGCAGGGGCTGCAGCGGATCGACGTATTTCGCGGCAGAGGCAAAGGACGGGGCGGCCATGGCGGAGGGACTTTACTGCGCCGGGCCGGCCGGGCCGGGAAAAAACGCTCAGCTTCGGCAGCCGGGCCAGCGGCAAAAAAAGTCCTGGACAGGGCGGCGGTGCCAGGTCATGATTCAAACAGTGATTGAATCGTTGTTTCAATCAGTGATTGATCGCAACTCTGCGACGGGAGGAACGACCATGAAGACGAGTCGCCGGCTTCAGATCAACGCCGGCTTTCTGCTGTTTATGGGCAGCGCAGCGGCCCTGGCCGATGCCAGCGGCTACTTCCTGGGCCGGGGCCCGATGGCGCCGATCATGTTTCGCGCTCCGCTGGCCATCAGCAGCTTCGAAGCGCACCTGCTCGCCGCGCTGCTCGGCGCGGTGCTGTGGACCGGCGCCGCCCAGCCCCGGCGGCGCCCGTTTCACCTGCTGGCGATGGCGATTCACCTCGTGCTCGGCGGCAGCAACCTGCTGTTCTTCGAGCGCGCCTTCGGCTCGCTGGATCTGCGGCTGTTCGGCGTCGTCATCACCACCTGCCACTTCGCCTTTGTGCTTCTGCAGGCCCTGGCCGCCGGCGCGAAAACCGACGCCGCGCTCAGCCGCCAGGCCTCGTCTGCCTCGTAAGGATCGCAGTGCAACGCTCTTGGGAAAGGAGACCGACCATGCTCGACTCACACGAAAAATCAGCTCGCATTAGTAAGACAGTGCTGCGCCTGCACGGCTCGCTGCTGATCGCCGCGACGCTGGCCCTGACCACTGGCAGTGGCCTGGGCTATCTGTCAGGCCAGGGCCAGTTCGGCATGCTGCACGCCGAGCCGATAGGCTACATCGGCCTGTTTCAGGCCTATCTGCTGATGACCACCATGGGCGCCGTGCTGTGGCTCGGCTCGACCATGGTAAGAACGCGGCCATGGCATCTGATGGGCATCCTTGGACACGCGGCGCCGCTGTGCGCCAACTTCCTGTTCTGGCGCGACATCGAGCGCTACGGCATCACCCACGCCGGCATCGCCATTCACCTGTCGATGATCGGGCTCGAACTGATTGGCCTGTGGCTATCGCGACCCAAGGCGCCGTCGCTGTCGGGCGCCGCGCTGAGCCCGGCCTAGTCCGCGCCGCGCGCTGCCAGGGGCTGTCATGACATCGCGTCGCGCCAACTTAAGCGCCAAGAACGTCGCGGGTCAGACGACGCGCGAGCAGATCATCGCCGTCACCCTGGAGGCCATCCAGCGCGACGGCCTAGCGGCGCTGACCATCCGCCAGATCGCCGAGCGGGCCGGGGTCAATGTCGCGGCCATCAACTATCACTTCGGCTCCAAGGACGCGCTGGTTAACGAAGTGCTGGTCGAGCTAACCGCCGGACTGCAGCAGGCCTTTGTGCCGCTGGCTGCCGAGGACACACCACCGCGGCAGCGCTTGCAGCAGTTTCTCGACGAGTTTTCCGCCGTGCTGCTGCGCTATCCCGAGGTCTATCGCCAGGCCATCGCCACCGGCCTTTTGGGCGGCGAGGCGCAGCGGCAGTACCTGGGCTTCCTGCGCAGCGACGGCCTAAAGACGCTGGCCCGGCTGGTGCGCGAGGCAACCGGCGAGACGCAGGAGCGCCGCCTGCTGCTGCGCATCGTCTCGGCGATAGGGGGGCTGGTCTATCCGCTGCTGGTCGGCTCGCTGATCGAGCCCGCCGTCGGCCTGCAGCTTGCCGAGGAGCGCGGGCGGCGCGAGCTAGTCGCCATCTGCCTAGAAAACCTGCTCGCCCCCCCACCAGCCGCCACCCCGCGCCGCCGTCCCGTTAAGCCCGCCCGGCCGGCGCGGCGAGGCTAGGGAGAAGGGAGCTTCCTAGGGTCATAAGGGAAGTACTGCCCGGCGTGGGGCCCCTCCCTAGCTGGGCCCAAAGCTGGGGGCCCATCCCGACGACGTTTTTTTGCGGCCCCCAGGTACAGGGGCTGTCGGCAGACAAAGTCTCTGGTCGGGCCTCGCCTTGGACTACCGGATAGTTGGTGAGAGGTGACCAGGGGAAATGCAAAATAGGCCCGCTGTGGGCTCAGTCTTTGACATCAACTTAAGTGAGCAAAGTGCCGAATATCGGCAAATGGGGGATACCGTCATGAACGCTCGAAGCTTGTCTTATCGGACGCTGAACCTGGGCCTGTGGTCGCAGCTGATTGCGCTGCTGATGGGGCTGGCCTTGCACGGCAGCGCGGTCCTGGCTGGGCGCGCGCTGTTCTTCGGCAGCATCTTTACTCCGTCGCTGGACCTGCTGCTGGCGCCGTTTATCATCCTGGGCGGCGGGCTGGGCCTGGCCGGTCAGCTGGGGCTGCGCCTGCAGCCGGCCGGGCTGCGCTGGGCCGGCCTCGCGGTCTCGCTGTACTTCATTATCAGCATTCCCTTCCACGCCAAGACCCTCTTATCGTGGAGCACCGCCCACTTCACCGCCTTCCCCGCGTCCTATAGCCTATTTATCATTCCGCTCCAGCTGCTATTTTTATTCATAGTCATCCGCCAGAGCCGCGCCCTGCCCCCCCAGCCCCATCCAGCAGAAGGCGGCGGGCAGGCCGCCGACAGCCGGTAAGCGCGACCGAGCCGGAGCGGCCCCCTTTCCCATGGTCACAAGTGAAAAACTGCCCCGGCGTGGGGCCCCCTTCCCGACGACATTTTTTTGCGGCCGGGTCGTCCGCAAAAAAAGTCTCTGGTCGGCCCTCGCCTCGGACTACCGACGAAGTTCAGAGATGTGACCAACTGAAAGGCGGCCCCCCCAGGGGCAGAGCCACTCCCCCTCCCGCACTACTTCAC
>CAZVMD010000500.1:0-3790 GCA_964628555.1 uncultured Myxococcales bacterium
TGGGAGATGCACGACTGGATGTTCGACAATCAGCAGACGCTGGATGTCGACACCCTCAAGGCGGCGGCGCGCAAGCTGGGTCTCGACGGTGGCAAGTTCGATCAGTGCATGACCAGCAACCAGCACGAAGCCGACGTCAAGCGCAACATGGCCGATGGCCGCAAGGCTGGAGTCAGCGGCACGCCGGCCTTCTTCATTAACGGCGTCATGCTCTCTGGCGCCCTGCCGATCGAGCGCTTCAAGAGCGAGATCGATCGCGCGCTCAAGGACTAGCCACCGCCTCTCTCTCCTCGGCCCCGCATGGCGCCCGACGTCTCTTCGACACTCGCGGCCCAGCATCGCGCCGCGGTGCGCAAGCTGCGGGCGGGCCAGCTTGGCCCGGCTCTGGGCTCCCTCGCTTCCCTCTTTGCTGAAGTTGCTGCGCCCGCTGCCGCCTATGACAGCTGGGTGAAGACGCTGCTTGAGGCCGGCCGAGCGCTCGGGGCGAGCGAGCTGAAGTTTGCCGATGCCGAGGCGCGCGAGCGGGCGATCTCGCAGCTTGCGCGGCTGCAGGTCGCCGCTCATCTGTACCTTGGCACGCCGGCCGATCTGCAGAGCGCCGAGAAGCTGCTGTCGGCCCCGCGGCTGCTCTCTGCCCGGCTCCTTCCCGTCGAGCGGGCGCGGTTTCTGCGCTCGGCAGGAGCGGCTGCCAGCACCGCTGACTTGGCCGCAACCGGCGAGATCTTGGCCGAGCGCGGACACCTGGTAGCGGCTGCGGCGGCCTATCTTGCGGCGGGTCGGCGCGATGCCGCGATTCGCTGCTATCAGACGCTCTTGGCCATGCCGGTCGGGACAGCGACGACGTCAGTCGGGTCGCGCCCCCCCTGGACAGCCTATGAGCAAGCGCTGGCCCACTTTCAGCTCGCCGTCCTTTTGACCCAGGCCGAGTCCAGCCGCGAGGTGGTAAAGCGTCATGCGGTCGCGGCGCAGAGCCTGCTCGAACAGCTGGCCGACGAGTATGAGGCCGCCAACCTGCCGGAGCGGGCCATCGATGTCTACTGCGTGTACATCGCACTCGGCCGCGCCACCGCGCGCTTTGAGAACATCGCCGAGGGCTTTGTCGGCTGCCTGCGCCTGCTCAAGGGCGAGCGCCTGATCACCGCCGCGCTCCGCTGCTACGAAGACTTTCTCACCTGCTGCGGGGAGTGGGGCGAGTACCTGCTGGCCGGTCAGCAAGCCAAGGACGCCGCCGAGTTTCTGGATCAGTGTGGTCTACCCTGGGGGGACGGTTATCGTCGTCGAGCGGCGGCGTTTTTCTTGCGCGCCGGCGAGGACGAGCGCCGCGAGCCCGCCTATCGCGAGAGCCTGCTTCTGCAGGCGGTGTCGCTGTACAGCGCCCTCTCGGATCCGTCAGCAGTCCGTCGCACGCTGCTGCGCGTGGCTGAGCTCGTCGCGCCGTCTCCCGCGACCGCAGCTACCCCGGCGCCGCCTCAGAGCCCGAGCGAGCGCGCTGCCCGCTATCGCCAGCTTGCGGATCTGCATCCTGCCCCCGCCGAGCTCGGGGAGGGGCCGGCCGAGTCGCCGAGGGGCGCGGTGGATGCGGCCGCGAGCGAAGCGGTGCCCCCCGGGCTTGCCGACCGCAGCGGCGAGCTGCCGGTCTGGGATCTGGATCTGTGTGAGTGGGAAGATGCGGGCCGGCCGGACTTGGTCGCGTTTGCCATCCTGTGTGACCGCAGTCGGCCACAGCTCTCGCGCCGCCAAGCGCTGCGCGTGCTGCTGCTGCACGATCTTGCGCCCCCGCTGCCCGCCGGGCTCGACGCCATCCAGGCGCGGCTGCAGCTCGTCGATGCGCTGGCCGGTCTGCACTGCTACGAAGCGCTGCGGCCGCTGGAAGAGCTGCTGCACGCGGCTCGACCGCTGGGACCGGCTGCCCTGTCGGCCAACAGCGTCGACGATGCATGGCGCAGTGCCGTGCTTAGGTGGCCACAGATCCACGCGGCAGCCCCTGAGCAGTTCGTCGATCATCCCCTGGCGCCGCTCCGGCGTCAGCTGATCGAAGGCCTGCCGCGGCTGCCTTTTCGGCGCGCGCTGTCGATGATTGTGCGCGGGCTGGCCGACCCCGATCTGGGGGTGTTCGCCGCCAGCTTGCAGGCGCTAAGCCAAGGGCGCTACATCGGCAGCGTCAGCCTGCTCTCGCGCTTGCTCGACGGCAGTGAGCCAAGCTTGCTGGGGGTGCCGCTGATCTCGCGCCTGGATGTGCAGCGCGCCGCCCTGGTCGCGCTGTCGCGGGTGCGTGAGCTGCGCGCGTATCAGCTGATCCTCGATGTCTATCGGCGCGAGGCGGAGCCGCTGCGCAGCGATGCCTTCCGCCTGCTGCGCTACGCGCTGGAGTCGGACAGCAACACCGTGCGTCCGCTGCTCCTGCGCGCCGCCCAGCAGGGTGAGCGCGAGCTCGGTAGGCTCGGCATCTTCGTCGGAGACTGAGTTAGGAAGGGGGGGCCGGCGCTGGCCGGTGGGCTGAGCGCGGCGCGCGAGCGGAGGCCGGCTACAGATCGATCGCTTCGCCGTAGGCGGCCTCGACCGCGCCCTTCATGACCTCGGCGAAGGTGGGGTGGGCAAAGACGGTGTGCAGGATCTCGGTCGCCGTCAGCTCGCTGGCGCGCGCCAGGGTCAGCGTCGCGATCATGTCGCTGGCGCTGCCGCCCAGGATGTGGGCGCCTAGGATCTCGCCGCTCTGATCGTCGATCACCACCTTCACCAGGCCATCGGTCTCTGTCGTCGCCTGGCCCTTGCCCGAGACCTTAAACGGGAACTTGCCGATGCGCACCGCCCGGCCCGCCGCGCGCGCTTTTTCTTCGGTCAGGCCCATCGAGCCGACCTCGGGTCGACAGAACGTCGCGCCCGGCATCGTCGAGAAATCGACCCGCCGCCGCTCGCGCTCCGGCACCCCGGCCAGCCCTTCGACGCAGGAGATGCCCTCGGCCGAGGCCTTGTGGGCCAAGAGCGGCCCGCCGATCAGATCGCCAATGGCGTACAGCCCGGCGATCGGCTTGCCCTCCAGATCCAGCACCCGGTAGTCGTCATCGACGCGCACGAAGCTCCGCTCGATGCCCACGCTCAGTGCTTCTAGGCCCAGGCCATCGCTGTTGCCGCGCACCCCGACGGCCGACAGCAGCTTCTCGCAGCGCACCGTCAGGCTGTGCCCGGCCTCGCTGGTGAAGCGCACCTCAAGCTCGCTCGCCCCGCGCTTGACGTCCGTCACCTTGGCGCCGGTGTGGATGGCGATGCCCTGCTCGGTCAGGCTCTTTTTTAGCTGCGCCGAGATCTCTTTGTCTTCGACCGGCAGGATGGTCGGCAGCGCTTCGATCAGCGTCACCCGCGTGCCAATCGCGTTGTAGAAATAGGCGAACTCGACGCCGATCGCCCCTGCCCCGACGATGCACAGCGACTGCGGCTGGGCTGGCAGGTTCATCGCCTCGAAGTAGGTCAGGACCTGCCGGCCGTCTGGCTCCAGGCCCGGCAGCACCCGCGGTCGGGCGCCGGTGGCCAGCATCAGGTGCTTGGCCTGCAGCTCCTTGCCGCCGACCTCTACCGCCAGGCTGCCGTCGTCGCGCCGCTTGACCAGGGCCGTGCCGCGCACCCAGTCGATGTGGTTTTTCTTAAACAGGTAGCCGACGCCCTTCTGCTGGTTTTCGGCGACCTTGCGGCTGTGGGCGATGGCCTTGGGATAGTTGAAGCGCAGGCCGCTGGCCTCGATGCCCAGCTCAGCCCCGTGGCGCAGGCCCGAGAACAGCTCGGCGCTGTGCAGCAG
>CAZVMD010000501.1:0-3782 GCA_964628555.1 uncultured Myxococcales bacterium
GTCGCCCAGGTCGAGCCGGGCCAGCTTGATTTGGGCGCCGATCGGGTATTGCACAGCCGGGTTGAAAAAACCGCCAGCGGCGCCCAGCGATACCGAGACGGCTGACGAAGTTCCGATGTCCACGGAGGCAATCAGATCAAGGTTTAAGTCGTTGTTTAGATCCCGCAGGGCGATCGATGTTGGCATGTTGCCGAGGTCGAACAATTTATCAAATATAGTCGAACCAAATACCGTCGATGATAGCGCGACAATAAACCCAGATATCGTGGCCCCGCCGCCTTGCGAGAACCGGCCGCTGATGACAAAGTCCTCGCGGAGATCCTGATTAATATCGGCCATGCGCAGGTCGGTAATGGTCGTAAGATTGTAGGAATTCATAAACGTGATTGCGGTCGCTGTGGTAGAGAATTGAGCCGTTCCTTGGTTGAGATAGGCCACAATCTTGGGGACGTTAGCCGCTGTAGTGTAGGTGGCCAGAATGTCTTGTTTCATATCGCCGTTAAGGTCGCCTAAGGCAATTCGGTTCACGGTTCCCGGTGCAGGGATGGTCAGCGATTGCTTTAGAGTGAAGTTGCCCTGGCCATCGTTGGTCGCCACATAGATGATGGCCTCGCCCATCAGGCTGGGATGCTTCGCGCCAAAGACCAGATCGGGGTAGCCATCTTGATTAAAGTCGCCGGCGGCGAGCGGGCTGGTAGCTGGCGTCCACGTCTCGGGGCCGACCACCATGCCCAAGAACACGCCAGAGCCGTCGCCCCGCGCCGTCGTCAGCCGGGTGTCCTGCTGCACGATCAAGTCGGGGTCGAAGTCGCGGTTGGTGTCGATGACTTCGATCTCATCGCCGTAGTAGGCGACGGTGATGGACTGCGGGATGAACTGCAGCGGCATCTGTCCATAGCTAAAGAGGTCGGTGCGCTCGTCGAAGCCGCCATCGGCCTGCTCGACGCGGACGCTGGCCTTGTGCGGGCCGATGGTGGTCGGCGGCAGGGTGACGACGGCCTTGTTCGGCGAGACGATCTCGACGATGTTGGCCAGCTGACCGTCGAAGTGGACGCGCATGCCGGCCCGGAAGTACTGGCCCGCGAGGGTGATCGGCACGCCGCCGCTCTCGGGACCGGCGCTGGGGTTGATGGCTTCGAGCAGGATGTTGGTGGCGCAGCGGCCGAGCGAGGGGTAGCAGATGCGATCGGGCCCGGTGACGGCGCAGACGCTGGCAAGCTGGCTGCTGCAGGGGGGGCCCAGCAGCTGGCAGCGCTCTAGCTCGGGGCTGCAGTACTGCGTCCGCCCGTCGCAGTTCCCGGGGAACAAGACGCAGTTTTCGTGATTGTCGCGGCTTAGGCCGCCCCAGATGGCCTCGCAGCTGAGCAGGGTAGGCCCGCATAGCAGGGCCAACATCAGAGTCCACAGCGCCTGACGCCGTGCGGTGAAACGAGCCGAGGAAGCCTGCATCGTCGATCCCTCTCCGGCGGCTGCCTCCGACCTGGGGCCGCCCAGCTTAGCCACGCAAGGCGATAGGGGCCGGCGGCCGGGGCCGGCTAGTCACGGGTTGCAGCAAAGGGCAAGGGAGACGCAAACAGAAAACAAAGCGGTTAAGAGATTATCAATCAATATAATTAATATTTAACAATCATATGGTCCATATTGTTCTTTGGGCGTAAATACCTGCAAAGGCACGGTTCTAGTCGCGACGGGGGCCGGGGATGGCGACCAGCACGACGCCGGCGATGCTCAGGCCGACGCCAGCCAGCATGAGCGCACCGCCCGTCGGGGCGGAGTTATAGACCTGACGGCAGGCGCCAGTGGGCTGGGGCGGTGGCCGCACGCACTGGTCTTCCAGCAGCACGCCCGACAAGCCGAAGGCGCCAAGCCCGACGCCGAGCGCCATCGCCACGCTGCCTGTCACGATGCGCCAGGTCGGACGCGGCGCGCGGCCCTTTGGCGGCGGTGGCGGCGGCGGCGGCGCGAGGACCACCGGGGGGGGCTGCAGGGCGGCGGGGGCTGGCTCGGGTGCGTCGCTCTGCAGCGCAACGCTTAGCGTGATGCGGCGGCTATCGCCGACGTCGACCCGTCGCTTCTCGGTCTGGAAACCGGGCAGGACCAGGGCAAACTCGTGGCTGCCCTCCCACAGCGGCAGCGACAGCGGCGTCTTGCCGAGCACCTGGCCGCTGCCATCGCGGACCTCGGCGGCGCTGGGCTCGCTGGTGAGCTCGACGCTGCCGCGCTTGCGATGCGTGCCCTCGGCGATAAGCTGCGCCGCGGTCTCGCGCAGGCTGGTGGTGGCCTGCTCCAGGGTGCAGGGGCCGCAGGCCTTGCTGGCGGTGCCGGCCGCGCTGCGGATCGTCGCGTGGAACAGCGCAAGCTCGATCTGCCAGCTGTTCTGCGCTGCGGCATCGCGGCTCTTGACCTCGTAGCTAAGGACGTATTCGGCCTTGTTCTCGCGGGCCAGCTCGCGCTGACAGTCGCTCTTGGGCAGGCAGTCTTTTAGGCGCGGCGTGCTGCCGAGCGCGACCTCGATCGGCATGACGGCCAGGCGCTCGGCCAGGGCCGCCTGCTCAAGCTGCTCGCTGATCGCGCGCTGCACCGGGTCGGCCAGCGTGCTCGTCGCACCCAGCGGCACCACCAGCAGCGCCGGTCGCAGGGTAAAGACCACGGCGGCGGAGGCGGCATTGAAGCGCATCTCCAAGAGCCGGCCGTTGACCACTTGCACCGGGCTGGCCAGCTTGCGCGACTTGTACTCCAGGCTGAGGCTGTGCAGGCCGCCCGATAGCAGCAGCGGCTGCGGCAGGGGCAGCACACCGACTGGCCGATCGTCGATAACCACCAGGGCGCCGGGATCGGCCAAAAGCGAGACCTCGCCGGCTAGCGGGCGGGCCTGACGCAAGAGCTTCTGCGCATCCTCGGCACTGCCGCCGCTCTCTTGCGCGCGACCCGGATCGGCGAGGTAGCGCCGCAGCAGATCGTGTGCTTCGACGAGCTTGCCCTCGGCGGAAGCGATCCGGCCGAGGTGATACAGGAGCTCGGGATCGGGGTTTTTGCGATAGGCGTCGGCGAGCTGGCGGTTGGCGGTGGCAAAGTCGCGCGAGGCCACGGCGGCGTTGATGCGATCGATAAAGGCGGGATCGAGCTTGTGGCCTTCCTCGTCGCCGTGGCGGCTCTTGCTCTTCGACTTGGCGCTCGTCGAGCGGTCGCTGGGCTCCGAGTCGGACTCACGGCTGCGGTGGCTCCTGGCGGCGGCACTGCCCAGGCATAGGCCCAGAACAACGGCTACCAGACAGCCCCAGCCGCCCAGCCCCCAAGGCGTTGTGGCGAATCGCGATCGCATGCGGCGACTGGCCCAGGATATCACGGTCGTTCTGCAGGGGACGAGGTCCCGGCCAACTTGATATGCTGAGCCGGAGGTCCTTATGCAAAGAGCACATGGCTTAGGCGTAGGAAGGCGGGCCGGCAGGGGGGGCGGCAGGGCGGCTCTGGCCGGCTGGCTGCTGCGGCTTGGGCTGCCGCTAGTCGCGGTCGCCACTGGCTGTGGCAGCGACGGAGGCATGGCAGGTCAAAGGCAGGCTGCGGATCTGTTTGCGGCCCGCGCCGATCTGGTCATTGGGGCCACGCCCAAGGCGGTGGTCATCCAGGATCTGGATGTCGACGGCAAGGTGGACATCGTGGTCGCCCGCGCGACCGGCAGCGGCTCGCTCAGCATGCTCTTGGCGCGGGGCAACAGCATGTTCTCGCGGGCCGAGATCAATAACCGCTTTGGCGACACGCCCTTTGATCTGGTGCTGTCGGAC
>CAZVMD010000502.1:0-3761 GCA_964628555.1 uncultured Myxococcales bacterium
GTGATGGTGACGGCGCAGCCACTGGCCTTCTTGAAGGTGATGATGCCGTTTACGGTCGCCGAGTTGATCTGCTCAAACGAGGTGCAGTTCGAGCGACTGCGATTGGTGCAGCCGCCGCTCGAATAGACACTGATGCCGGCGGCCCGGATCATCGCCGCGGCGTCCGACTGCGAGAGCTTGGCTGGATCGCTCTCGACTTGATCGGGCGCGAACTCGTCGCCGGTGTCTTCGGCCTCAGAGCCATCGGCAAAGACATCAGGCGCCCACAGCGCAGTAAGCGCGAAAGCGGAGACAGCAGCGGCGACTAGCTTGTTCATGGGAACCTCGATCTGGGCCCGACAATCCCGAGTCCGTGGTTGCGCGAGCCGGCTCTGGACAGCGGACCGCCAGGCGATCGCGCTGCCGTTTGCGAAGGGCGGGCCATCACCACGACGACCCAACCGCCGACAGTCGTAGCGTCGCTGGGCCCGGGCTGGCAATGCAAATCGCGCTGAGGTCGGGGCGCCTCGCCTGACTAGGGCAGGGGCCGCACGGGAGGCGCTGGGTGTGCCGTCACAAGAGCGTCGCCATCGATCAGCAGCGTGGCTGATTCGATGTGCGGGGTGCCAGGGTGCATGTCGTAGGGCGTGCAGTGCCGCAGGCGATACCCAGCCTGGCACAGCAGCCCCAGATCGCGGGCCAGGCTCTCGGGAGAGCAGCTGACATAGGCGATATGCCGCGGCCGCAGCGTCAGCACGGCCGCCAGCACGGCCTGGCTACAGCCGCGTCGCGGCGGGTTGAGCAGAGCGATCGAAAGCCCGCTCAGCTGCTTCCTAAGCTGTGGGTCACTCAGGCAGACCTCGGCGGCTCCGGCTCGGAAGTCCGCTCGCTGGCTCACTCCAAGCCGGGCGGCGGACGCCTGCGCGTCGGCGATGGCACTGTCGCTCCACTCAAGCCCCAGCAACGTGCTGCGGGGAATGCGCGAAAGGAGGGTCAGTCCCAGTCCGCCCACACCACAGTACACATCCAGGATGCTCAGTGAAGGCGAGGCGGAGTGGCCGGCGACCTGCGTCGCCAGATCGGTGGCGACATCGTAATAGATGCGGGCGGCGGTGGCGCGATTTACTTGCAGAAAGGAACGTGCCGATACCCGCAAGGGAATGCTGCCGATCTCATCCCAGACCTCCGCCGCACCGTGAAGGACGCGATCGCTTCCTGCTGGCTCAGCGGCGCTGTCCTCCTCGGCTAGGAGGGCGTTGCCACGGCTCTGGTTCTGATGCAGGACGATGCTGCAAAGAGCCGGGCAGGACTGACGCAGCGCGGCGACGAGGGCCACCAGCACCGACTCCGGTGGCAGCTCAGCGACGACCAGGCTGAGCTGCTGTTGGCCCTGCGCGGTCTCGCGCAAAAGGACATAGCGCAGCATGCCGCGCGCCAGCCCTTCGTCATACGGCGGGATGGAAAGGCGGTTTAGCTCGTGCACCAGCTGGGCGACAGTTGCCGTCAGCCCGGGCGAGTGAACGCGGCAGCCGTGCATGGGAATGACCGCATGACTGCGCGGAACATAGCTTCCCAAAACCAGCTGAGAAGTAGTCGGATCGGCAGCGGCGATGAGCTTGACCCGGCTGCGGTAGGCGGCCACGCTGCCGTCGCCAAGGTGGTCGGGCGAGCCGACGCAGGGGCGGATCTGGCAGCTGGGATCGGTAACGCTGGGCAGAGCCGCAAGGGCTGCGACGAGCTGCTCATGCTTCCAGCTGAGCTGCGCTGCATAGGACAGATGCTGTAGAGAGCATCCGCCACAGACTCCGTACCCGGCGCAGATCGGAGCCTGACGCAGAGGACTCTGCGAGAGCCGCTGCTGCAGGCTGGCCCAGCCCTCTGGTTTATGCGGACTGATGTGACGGACGATCACCTGCCCATGCTCGCCAGGCAGCAGTCCCGGAATGTGGATGCGCAGCCCAGCGACGTCGGCTTGGCCCGCTCCGTGTGTGTCCAGGCCCGAGGCCTGCACAAGCAGCTCTGCGTCAAGCTTCGGTCTGGCCAGAGGGGGGCTGGTTCCCGATTCGCCGCGGCAGTGATCAGCCGGGGAGAGCTTCGGGGACGCAGCGCCTCCGCTCTGCGCGGAAATCGGAGCACCTTGCGGAGCCCGCTCCGGAGATTCCGAGTTGTGGCGCATCGCGCTCTGTCTGCGCTGTCCAAGCAGCATGGCCGCACCATAACAGGCCCTACGCTGTCCGTCGAGAGATCACTTCGTCCTACCGCGTAGGACTCATCCCCCTGGCCCGCAGGCTACGTTCCGCTTCCGCCGTCTTTGCTTCCTATTGCAGATTCATTTTTCCGGCTTGTCGTGCCTCTGCTCGTTGTGTAGTGTTCGTAGCAGCGTAACTTTCCGATAGAAAGAAGAGGACTCCCTATGGCAACCAAGACCACAAATGCCTCCGAGCTGACCCGGCTGATCAACCAACTGCGGCAGGAGCGCCAGCAGCACGAGCAGGCCATTGCTGAGATCGACGCCACCTTCAAGGCGTTTGGGATTGGTCTTGGGGCCGCTCGGGGCGCGGGGGGTAAGAAAGGCAAGGGGAAGGGCAAGGGGAAGGGCAAGGGGCGAGGCACGGCTGCTGAGGCTCCGAGTCAGAGCCGGGGGAAGGGCCGCGGACGCCGAGGGGCGGGCAGGAAGGGAGGCCGCCGTACGCCGTGGTCGCGGAAGTTCCCAATTACTGGTGATGAGCTGATTCTGAACTTCATCCGCGAAAAGGGTGGCGCCAGCACCGAAGAGATCCGCAAGCACTGGGAATCGGCGGGTCGACGAGGCAAGGCCGAGAACAACCTGACGCTGCTCTTCAAGGGAGGCAAGCTCAAGCGCAGCAAGATTGAGGGCAGCGGGCGCCGCGGCAGCTTCTATTCTCTGGCTTAAGTGATGTGGCTGTGGGGTGGCAGTGAGCCGGCTCGGCTCTCGGCTGACCCCGGGGGGCCAGACCGTGGGGCACTGACTGCATTCCCGCAGTGCGGATCCTAGCCGGGACCGCTCGCTGAACTCGGGCAGCTGGCTAGGACCATCTGCCTGCCGGCTTGGGAATGAGCCGGCGCCCGAAGCGTCGGGGTGGGCGCTGATGGCAGTGAGGGGCGGGCCGGGATCTACTGCGAGCAGTGGACGTTGCGGCAGTGCATGTCGTGGCTGGCATCCGCACACTGCTTGCGGACCAGCGCTTCGGCTTGGCCACGGCTCGGCGCCGTCTGAACGTAGTTCTGGCCAAAGGCGCTGACCGTACAGGTCCAGGGCGGGACCGGCGGGGCCATCACCACTGGCGGGGGGGGCGGCGCGGCCTCTAGGTTGTAGACGCGCTGCTGTAGCTGCATGACGGCGCGCTCGAGGTCATAGACGCGCTTCTGCAGCTCTTGGACGGTGTAGCCGCGGTAATCCCGGCCCATGTAGATGCGGTATGGGGCTTCGTCAGCGAGAGCAGTGCTAGAGGCAGCGACCGCGGCGAAGAGGCACAACCCAAGAAAGCGACGCGTCATGGAGGACTCCTTGCATGTGGGGGATGGTTGCAGCCGGAGACGGTTGCTGTATGCCGCTGCTTATGCGCGCGTCGCGGCAGCGCAGCCGGCGGAGCTAGGCGACGGGGGATACAGCGTGCGACTGGGGCCTTCCGGCATCATATGCGGTTTGTCGGAACAATGGCGGCAGGAAGCGCAGCGTGAGGGGAAGGCGTCGCTGGCAGGCTACGCCCATAGTTATTGACCGGCGGTGCGTAGTTTGATACTCAATGCGGCTTGCTAGC
>CAZVMD010000503.1:0-3746 GCA_964628555.1 uncultured Myxococcales bacterium
GTGCGTTGCTGTAGGGGCCTGGCGTAGAGCGCAAATTGCCGTTGAGGTCGGCCGAAGCGACGCGGACGCCGGTGATGCCTTTGAGGCCGGCTTGTTCGGTGATGTCGGTAAACAGGCGGCCACTGGGCAAGGGGCTGGGGCTGCGACAGGCGGCGACGACGGGGCTACCGGCCGGCAGCGGAGTCAGCGGGGCGTGCGGGCCGAGGTCGACGCAGGCAGTCAGGCCAAGCGAAAGAGCGAGCGCAGCGGCGCCGGAGCGCAGCCTGGACAGCGAGCGCCGGCCCGGCAGGCGTGGGCGGGTAAGGCCGCGGGGATAGGTGACGGGGGGAGGGGCACTGGGGGTGTACGACTTCTGCATGGGACCATCTTATCGAGTTCTGCTGACAGCTCTGGCGGCGCGCGGCGGCTCGTCGGTGTTGGCCGCCCTGCCTGGTAGGTGTGGTGGTGGTGCGGGGCGCGGGGCAGCAGCGGCGGCCAGTTTTGTTGTCACCGACGGGGCAATGTTTGATACAGAGGAGCAGGCCTTTTTCAGCCGAGGAAAGAAGACCGCTATGCAGCCCATTCGCCCGGGATTTTCGGGAGTGTTCACCGCGCTTGTGACGCCGATGCGGGTGCAGGACGGCGACGAAAACACCGCGCTGGCCAGCGATGCGTCGCCGCGCATTGATGAGCGGGCTCTGGCTCAGCTTGTCGAGCAGCAGATCGAAGGCGGCGTCTCGGGCCTGGTGGCCTGCGGCACGACGGGCGAAGCGGCGACGATGACCGCGGCTGAGCAGGAGCGGGTGATCCGCATCGTCAGCGAAGCTTCGGCGCGGCGCGTGCCGGTGCTGGCCGGGATTGGCTCGCCCTCAACGGCGCAGTCGGTCGAGCTGGGACGAGCGGCGCTGCGCGTCGGGGTGCAGGGACTTCTGGCCGTTACGCCGTACTACAACCGGCCGCCGCAAGAGGGGCTGTGGCAGCACTTCCGCGCCATCGCCAAGCTCGGGGCGCCGATCATGCTTTACAACGTGCCGGCCCGCACCGGCTGTGATCTCTTGCCGGACACCGTCGCTCGGTTGTGCGAGCTACCCGAGGTGGTGTCGCTCAAGGAAGCGACCGGCAGCCTGCAGCGCACCGACACGATCCTGCGCAAGCTCGGCGATCGTCTGACTGTGCTATCCGGCGAGGATGCCATCAACTACCCGCTGTACGGGGTCGGTGCCCGCGGCACGGTGTCGGTGGTCAGCAACGTCGCGCCGCGTCTGACTGCGGATATTTACGCGGCGCACGCAGCCGGTGACGCCGAGCGGGCACTGCGCCTGCATCGCCGCTTCGTGCCGCTCGCCGAAGCGCTGTTTAGTGAACCGAACCCGATCCCGACCAAGGCCGCTCTGGCTATGATGTATGGCAGTCCTATGTCTTCAGCTCTGCGCCTGCCCCTAGTGCCGATGTCCGAGGCGGGTCAGGCCAAGCTGCGGGCCTTGCTGGTAGAGATGGAGCTGGTTCGATGAGCAGTGCACCTTCGGCGAGCAGCTTCGGCAAAGGCGAGGTGTCGGCCGTCTCGGGCGCGGCCGTGCGGGTCGGCGTCTACGGCGCCCTCGGTCGCATGGGCCAGATGGTCGTGCGCGAGCTTCTGGATCCCACCGATCCCATGGATCTGTCGGCGGCGCTGGTGTCGGCTTTGGTGCCGACCAATAACCCGCAGCTGGGTCGCGACATCGGTCCGCTGGTCGGGCTCGGCGCGGTCGGGGTGAGCGCTAGCTGCGACATCGCCAGCGCCATGCGCATCTGTCAGGTGATCATCGACTTTTCGACTCCAGCCGCGACGGCGATCTTGGCTCCGGCGGCGGCAGCGGCGGGCGTGGCGCTGGTGATCGGCACCACCGGCCTGCACCAAGCCGCACTGTCGGCGATTGCCACCGCGTCGGAGCGCATCCCGGTCGTGCACTCGGCGAACATGTCACCGGGCATCAACGTGCTGATTGGCCTGCTGCGGCGGGCGGCGGCAGTGCTACCGGACTACGACGCCGAGATCATCGAGATCCACCACCGCCACAAGCGCGATGCCCCGTCGGGAACCGCGCTGCTCTTGGCCGATGCCATCGATACCAGCCGCGGTCAGCTGGGGGTGGCGCCTTCGGCCATTCGCACCGGCCGCGAGGGCATCCTGGGCTCGCGCCCATCGAGCGAGATCGGCGTGTTTTCCGTGCGAGGTGGCGACGTGGCCGGCGATCACACCGTGATGCTGCTCGGCAACGGCGAGCGCATTGAGCTGTCGCACCGCGCGAGCTCGCGCGAGGTGTTTGCCCAAGGTGCGCTGCGCGCCGCCCGCTGGGTCTGCGGCAAGCCCCCCGGCCTGTATGACATGGAAGATGTGCTCGAGCTGAAGTAGGCGTGGCCGATCGCCGCCGGCCCGGGGCAGCGGCTGGGGGCTACTGCGCGGTGATGCTGAAGTACTTGGCTTCGGGGTGGTGGCAGAGCAGGGCGGCAGTCGACTGCTCGGGGACGATCTGGAACTCTTCCGACAGCGACAGGCCGATGCGCTCGGCGCCGAGCAGACGGAACAGCGGCACGTGGTCTTCCAGGCGCGGGCAGGCGGGATAGCCAAAGCTGTAGCGGCTGCCCTGATAGCCCTGGCCGAAAAGCTGCTCGATAAGCGGTGCATCGAAGGCGGCGATGCCGAGGTCCTGGCGGGCTCGCTTGTGTACGAACTCGGCCAGCGCCTCGGCGGTCTCGACGGCGAGGCCGTGGAAGTGCAGGTAGTCGTCGTAGCGGTGCTTTTCAAACAGCTTGGCCTCGGTCTGCGAAGCGATCGCACCGACGGTAACCACGCTGACCCCCAGCACATCGAAGCCGTCCTTTTCGGCCTGGGCCCGCGATCGGAAGTAGTCGCTGATGCACAGGCGACGGCCCTGCGGCTGGCGCGGGAAGGCGAAGCGCTCAGCCTCGGCGAGCGGGGTTGGGCTCTCGGCCGGATGCAGCACAACCAGGTCGTTGCCCTCGGAGTAGCAGGGGAAGAAGCCATAGATCGCCTGCGGCTCCAGCCACTTGCGCTCGATGACTCGCTGGCACCAGGCGTGAAACTTGGGCTCGACGGTCTCGGCGACAAAGTGGCGGTACTCGGCCTCGGAGCGGCGGCCGCGCCGGTACTGCCACTGGCCGCGGAACAGCACGCGGCGGTTGATGTAGGGAAAGACCTTGTTGAGGTCGAGGTCTTTGCCGCGCAGCACCCGCGTGCCGAAAAACGGCGGCTTGGGAATCTGCTGGGCCGGCGGAATGTCCGACGGTGCGTACTCTTTGGACTGGGCCAGCGCGGCCTCTTCGCGCTCGGTGCGCAGGAGCGCCTTCTGCGCCGTGCGAGCCTGCAGCTTCTTGCGACCGGGGCCGGTCAGCGTGCGCGCTTCCGGCGCAACGTGGCCGCACAGCTCATCCATCAGCCGCAGCCCGGTGAAGGCATCGGCGCCGTAGTAGACCTCGCCGCTGCGATAGGCGGTCGACAGCGCGCCTTCGACATAGCCGCGAGTCAGCGCCGCGCCCCCACACAGCACCGGAATCGACAGCCCACGGCTGGCCATCAGCTCCAGGTTTTCCTTCATCACCACCGTCGATTTGACCAGCAGTCCCGACATGCCGATGGCGTCGGCTTTTTCGCGCTCGGCGGTCTCTAAGATGATGTCGGCCGGCTGCTTGATGCCGAGGTTCAGCACGCGGTAGCCGTTGTTCGACAGGATGATATCGACGAGGTTCTTGCCGATGTCGTGGACGTC
>CAZVMD010000504.1:0-3720 GCA_964628555.1 uncultured Myxococcales bacterium
CCGCCGGGAACGCTGCCGCCGGGAACGTTACCGCCGGGAACGCTGCCAGGAGGCGAAAATGGTGGCTGACGAGACGTTTGAGCAGAGCCTGCTGAACGAGCTTCGCGCAATTGAGTCGTTCCGGCGGCGCTATGCCAGCGAGCAGCCGACGGCTCGCGTCGATGCGCAGGATCCGGATGTCCAGCGCTTGATCGAGGTCCTGGCCTTCTCGGCCGTGCGCACGCGGCAGGCGCTGCACACCAATGTGCGCGCGACGTGGCGACGGCTGCTGGGCAGCTTCTTTGCGCCGCTACTAAACCCGCTGCCCGCGATGGCGCTTCTGCAGGCCCAGGTCACGGCGCGCATGACCGAGAGCCTGGTCCTGCCTGCCGGTACAGCGGTGCAAGCCACGAGCTCAGATGGCTTTGTGGCGTCGTTTCAGACGCTCGCTGAGCTGCGCGTCGTGCCGATGACGCTGGAGCGCTGCGAAGTCCTGCGAGCGCCCCAGGGCCTGCGCCTGACCCTGTCGTTTATGTCGCGCCTGCCTCGCGCCGATGCGGTGGGCACGCTGCGCCTGGGGCTGCACTACCTGGATGACTACCTGGCGGCGCTCACGGTGTTTGTGCAGCTACGCGCTCATCTGCAGCGCGCCTTCGTGGTGTACGACAGCCCGGTGAGTGAGGGCAGCGATGGGCCCAGCTGCGCGGTCGAGTTTGGACCGACCTACGACGAGGCCTACGCCGCCGATGAGCGCAACCCGCTTACGGCCGTGCGCAGCTTCTTTCACTTTCCGCAGCAGGAGCTGCTGCTGCAGGTGCAGGTGCCACCGCCCGCCCGTGCCTGGACCCGCATGACGCTGTGCTTTGACCTGTCACCCGGATGGCCGCGCCGGCCGGCTCCCTTCCGCGAGCTGTTCCAGCCGTTTGTCGTGCCGGTGTCGAACCTGCGCTTCTCTCCGGCTCAGCCCATCCTGTGCGATGGCACGCAAGATGCGTATCCGCTTCACTTCGTGCACGCTGACGCGAGCTATCGTCTGCACTCGCTCTCGGGGGTCTATCGCATCACGGCGGATGGCCTGGTGCCCATCCCGGTAGCGACGCTGGGTCAGGCCACGCCCAGCTATGAGCTGGAGCAGCTACCGCTGCCCGCCAGCGCCGGACGAGCCGAAGACGAGACCTCGGCCCTGATTCTGCGCATGCCGAGTGCGCTGCTCGACCCGGCGCAGATCTTGGTCGAAGCGCACTGGCACCAGCCCGACCTAGCCGCGCACCTGGGGGGAGCGCTGAGCCTGACGCTGCCGGATCGCAGCGTCGCCGGCATCGATCTGGCGCTCTTGGGACCGGTGCGGGCCGGGCACCAGCCACAGATCGGCCGCGACGCGTCGGCGCTCCTGCGCTTGCTGTCCCTCAAGATGAAAGCGGTCCTCGATCTCGACGAGATCCGGGCGCTGTTTTCGCTGCTTGAGACGGCGGCGAGCGGACCGTTCCGGGGCTTTGCCGAGCGGATCTCGGCGCTGTCGGTCGAGGTGACGCCCGATGAGACCGTGCGCGGGGCCGGCATTCGCCACATCTATCACTTGGTGGTACCCACCCCGCCCAGCGAAGAAGGGCCGCTGTGGGATGCGTTCTGCACCCAGCTGCAGCTCTTGCTCGACGCCTGGAACTACGAGGGGCGCGCTGAGGTGATACGCCACAGCGATGCCTCGGGCCTGCCGGCCGGAAGGCTGAGGAGACGATGAAGCTCAGCCACTGGAACCTGATCATTGCCATGCGCAGCGACATCGTGCGTCTGCTGGATCGCACACTGGCAGTCGACTCCACTCGCTTTGGCGAGCGCATGGTCGCTGGGCCCGTCGATCCCGGTACGCTGCAGCGCCTGCAGGTCGAGCTGCGCAGCAAGCTGGAGTCGCTGCGCGAGCACCTAAACCAGGAGCTCACCGAGAACGAGACCTATCTGGTCATGTTTCCCCTCGTCCTTTTGTGTGACGAGATGGTGATGAGCCGCCTGGCCAAAGAGCAGCAGACGCGCTGGTCCCTGCTGCAGTCTGAGCTGTTTCAGATCAACTACGGCGGCGACGTGTTTTACGACTTCGTCGATGAGCGGCTGGACAAGCACGACACGCCACCGATGGTGTTTGAAGTGCTGTACTTCTGCCTGGCGGCTGGCTTTGTCGGCAAGTTCGGCGAGAGCAGTGGCAAGGTGCAGCGCTATCGCACGCTGCTGTCGGAGCAGATCGCCGCCACCGCGATGACCGCGGGCGAGCGTCGCAAGCGTCGGCGGGCCGCCCGCCTGGCGCGCGAAGCAGGGGGCGAGCGCAGCCCGCGTCGCAGTCGCTCGCAGAGTCTGCCGCGCAGCGGCCTGCAGCGGACCCTGAGCAGCAGCGCGCCGCCGCCGCCGGGATCGAGCTTGGCACCCGCGCCTGCCAGCTCGCTTATGGAACCGGCGCCGCGTCGCTTCGACTGGCGCGGCATGGCGCCGTACGGCGTGGCCTTGGCTGCGCTGGGACTGGCGATTGGCTGCGTGTTCCTTTTTACCAACGTGTAGATCACGCCATCCGGGGGGAACGGCGATGAAGATCAACTTCAGTGAGCTCTTGGCCAGCGAGCGCGTCCGACCACTATGGGGACGTAGCTTCACACAGGAGTCAGCGCAGGATGAGCTAGAGCAGCTCCTGCAAGCGCACAACCTGCCGAGCCTGGCGCCGGGGGCAGCGAGCCCCCACGGCCCATCCTTGCCAGGCGCCAGCAGCGGGCTAGGCGCCACGCCAACCGCGGGGGCCGCGGCGGGCCCGCCGACTGACTCATCGCTGAATCGGACCTCCGAGGCTGGGGAACGGGGCGACCCGCAGGTGCCTCCGGCCGGCCCGGTCGGAGCTGGCCAGGCAGCGCAGCACACCACCGTCCGCCCCGGGTCGCAGGGCACAGACGCCGACCCCGCCCCGCCTGATCTGGCGGACCTTCCCATCCGTCCACCGCACGAGATCTTTGCCGATCTGGAGCGGGCAGTGCAGGGCGACCTGGGGACTCGCGCCACGATGGTGCGCAACTTCATCGAAGCGCTGCGCGTGCGGGTACACTCCGTCGATCCGACGGCCGATGCGGCGCTGTATCACCCGATGCGGCACGCGGCCGGGGGAACCCTCTTTGAGCTCCTCCATCGGATGGAGGACACCCTGTCTGGCCTGCGGCGAGTCGCCGCGGGGCGATAGGGGGACACCGTGCTGGCAGTAGCGATGCAGGGAGTGCCTCTGCTCTTGGCCGCGGCCTCGTCGCGGGTCCTTTATGCCGTGGCCGGGCTGGGGATCCTGGTGCTTGCGGCCGCGGTCGGGCTGGGCATCTGGTGGTGGCGGCTGCGCAGCGACGGCGCGGGGGCAGCAGGCGGGGCGCGTCCGATCGCGCCTCTGCGGCTGCGCAACATCTGGACCAGCTTCCTTTCGCGCCTGCCGGGGGCGGTGCGCGTCGCGGTTCCGACCTATCCGCACTTTGTCGTCTTTGGCAACAACGCCGCCGGCAAGAGCGCGCTGATCGGCCGCAAGGTCGACTGGCAGGGACAGACCAGCCAGTTTGTCCCCAGCTACACCGCCGATCCGCTGATGCAGATCTACCTGGGCAGCCGCTCGATCGTGCAGGAGTTCTCGGCCATCGTGCAGGATGCAACCTCGCGCGGCATCAACGAAGCGCTCAAGCGCCTGTGGGGCAACATGGATGTCGACCAGATCCCGACGGTCGTCATCGCGCTGCA
>CAZVMD010000505.1:0-3713 GCA_964628555.1 uncultured Myxococcales bacterium
GCTCTTGTCTGGCGCTCGCGCTTGCGCGTATCTTGGGGCTGCGGTGCGCAGGGGTGCCGTTCCCGCTAAAAGAAGTCTTCACCCTGACGAGAGTCTCGCTGTCGCCATCGTCTAAGACGGGGGCCGGCGGTCTCGGAGCGAGCGAGGTTGCTCACGCGGTGCACACTTCCTCTGGCCGGAGGAGCGGGTAACGGCCAGGCATCCAAGGAGAGTGCCATCGTGGACCCCATCGCAGAAGTCAAAGTCCGAGCCGAGCTCTTGCAGCATCAGTGCGAGCGCGGCGAGCCGGAAGCCCTAGCCCGCCTGGGACGCCTCGCCGGGCGGACGCGGACCCCACGTCCCCCCACGGCCGAGCCCATGCCGCGGCGCAAGCACTGCCTGTCGGTCGTCGCCGCCGAGCTCGGCTTTTGCGACTACGCCCACCTGCTGCGCGTCGTCGAGGGCGATCCCGACGAGGCCGACTTCGGCACGCTGCCCTGCGGCCGGGCCGGCGGGGCCCATCTGAACACCTGGTATCCGCGCTACGACGAGGCCAAGGCGCATCAGCGCGCCGCCGCCGGGTACCTGCTGTGTTACCGGCGCCAGTTCGTCATCGTCGGCAGCGCGTACATCCGCGACGTGGTCGGCATCGCCCCCGAGCATCCCGACTGGCAGGCCATCGGCTACGACTGGCGCTGCCCAGCCGAGGCCGCGGCGCGGCGACGCCTGTACGGGCTGTTGTTTCAGCAGGCACCGCGAGCCGCCCCCCGCCAAGCGCGCTGACGACGGACGCGACCTCGACGTACGATAGGGGAATGCGACCCTGCCGCCGCGCTGCTCTGTCTGCTCCCGCCTCCTGGCTTGCGCTGTCCCTGCTTTTGTTCGGCCTCGGTGTGCTGGCCAGCTCGCGGAACCGGGCCCGGGCGACGTCGATCTCGCCGTGGAGCTGGGAGGCGATGCAGGGCCTGGTGCAGAACTCGGACACGCTGTTTACCGGCCAGGTGACGGCGATCCGCCCCGGCGATCGCAGCCAGCCGAACAGCGACAGCAGCGCGACGGTGCAGGTCAGCGAGGTCTTCGTCGGCGACGCCGGGCTGGCCGGCCGCCCGATCACGGTGACGCACAGCCCCGGCGATCAGCCGCTGTCGGTCGGCCCCGAGCCGCGCCTGTTCTTCGTCGCCAAGCGGGGCAAGAGCTATCGCCTGTCGTTCTTTCACACCTATGGCTCTCTGCCGCTTGCCGACGGCAAGCTGGCGATTTGGCTGGTTGGCAAGCCGCATGGCGAGTTCTATACGCTGGCCGAGGTGCTGCCGCGCCTGCGCCGCTTCGCCGAGCCGCGCGTCACCTGGTCCGCGACGGTGCCCAGCCAGGTCAAGCTGGCGGCGGGCGGCCTGCGCATCGGCTTTATCGCCAAGAACCACGGACCAGGTCCGGTGCGCCTGCTGCTGCCGCCGCACTACTTCGATGCCGTCTGGGCGCAGCGCCTGGGCCAAGATGGCCAGCGCGCGGGGGCTGACTGGGCCGGCGTCAGTCACTGGGAGCACGAGAAGTCCGTCGGAGCCCCCCAGACCCTGGCGGCCGGCGGCGAGCTGCGACGCGATTATGTAATTCCCCTAAAGGTCCTGGGCATGACTGCCAAAGGTACCTATCGGGTCGGCGTCAGGCTGGAGAGCCACCGCCGCTCAGAGCGCGGCGAGCGGACGGTGCGTGGCCAGGACCCAAGCCGCTTCTGGCTGGGCGGCCTCGATCAGCTCTTTGTCGAGGTGACGGTCGACTGACGGGGCGGGCGCGGCTCGGGGCTCTTGCGGCGCGGGGCTGGCTTGCTCTGCTTCTGCTCGTGCGCGTCCTTGGCGCGGGCCAGGTGCTGGCGCAGGGCATCGGCGCGACCAGCGACGCGATCGGCCAGCTCGTGGTGGGCAGCCAACAGCAGAGCCAGCGAGCGCAGGCGGGCGCCGGTCGAGGCTGTGGGCAGCCGCGGCAGACCCGCAAGCTCGGCCTCGGTCTCTGCCCCCTCCGCCGGGTCAGAGAGCGGCAGGGCGACGAGCGCATCGGCCAGAGCCGCCCCCAGCTCACGGCGCACACTCTCCAGGCCGCGCGCCTGCTCCTGCTCGGCCCGGCTAAGCTGCGCCGAGCGCAGCGCCGTCGCCTGCCGCAGCCCCTGCAGCCGGCGCATGGCCATCAGAAAGTGCGCCGGGCTCGGCTGCGCCACGAAGCGATCGATATCGGCCAGCACCAGCGGTCGCTCCGCCGCGCTCACCACCGACAGCGTATCGAGCGCCGCCCGCAGCAGCCGGCGCGACAGCCGCGCCTGGGATGACAGCGGGCGCCCCGACTGGGTGGCCGGCGCGCTCATCGGCTCGACACCGAGTGAATGGGCACCAGCAAGACCTCGATGCGGCGATTGCGGCGGCGGGCCTGGTCGTCGTGGTTTGCTGCCCGTGGGTGATGCTCGGCGAAGCCAGTGGCCGCGATGCGCTCGGCCGGCAGCCCCGCCGCCACCAGCACCCGCACCACCGCGACGGCCCGCGCCGCCGAGAGCGACCAGTTCGACGCGAAGCGGGCGTTGTTGATCGGCACGTTGTCGGTGTGGCCGCCGATCAGCACCATCTGATCCGGCTCAGCCAGGAGCAGCCCGGTCAGGGCCTTGGCCATCTCGGACAGCAGCTGCTGCGCCTCGGGACGGACCTCGTCGGAGCCCGAGGCGAACAGCACCTCGCCCTGCAGGATGACCTTGCCGCCCTCGACCTCTACCATCCCGGCCGGAGCCAGAGCGCGCAGCCGCCGCTCGACGCGGGCTTTCTCTTCGCGCAGGCGATCCAGCTCGCGCTCCTTGTCGCGCAGCCTCCCGACCAAGGCGTGCTGGGCCAGGGCCGCGATGCCGGTGATCAGCACAAAGGCCGCCAGGGCCAGCGTCACCGCATCGACGAGCGGTGGCCAGACGTTGAGCGGAAACAGGCCCGCTCCGCGCTCGCGCCGCTTCATGCCGCCTGCTCCGGCTTAGCTGGCGGCTCCGACTGGGCTGGCTTGCCGGGCGTGGGCTTGGGCGCGGGGCGCAGAGCCGGCTCGCTGTGCTCAGCCACCGTCGAGCCGAGCTGCAGCAGGGCCTCCAAGCGCTCGATGCCTTCGCCCAGGCGCAGGATCTCGGCGAGCGTGGCGCTTGGCTCCTCGCTCCCGTGCTCGGCGGCCAGCAGCGCCATCTCGCGGCTCAGCGCGGCCAGCTCGGGGGACAGCGCCGACAGTGGCCCGGCGATGCTCGCCGTCGCCGCGCGCAGCTCCTCAGCCGTCTGCTGCAGGGCCTGGGCAGCCTGGCTGAGCTTGAGGCCCTCGCCTCCCACCGTCTCGCTGATGCGCTGGCACAGCGTCGCCGTCGTCTTTTCCAGCTGCGCTGCCTGCTGCGCGTACAGCGCCAAGAGCGCCTGCTCGCGTCGCGTACTCCCCTCGCCCTGCTCACGCTGCAGCCGCTCGCTGTGCGCGAGGTGCCGCTCGGTCAGCTCGGCCAGGGTCTGGGTTAGCGCCTGCTGCAGCGCGAGGCTGCTCTGCGCCCGTCGCTCTTCGCCAGCCACCTGGGCAGAGAGCAGGCGCTCGCTGGCGCTGGCCTGCGTCTCGCCCAGGGCCCGCAGCGTCTGCCCCAGCGCCTGCGTCTGCGTCGCTCCCGCCGACAGCAGCTCGGCCGAGTGCTGGGCGTGCGTCTCGACCATCGCGCGCAGCGACTGATCCAGCTTCTGCACCTGCGC
>CAZVMD010000506.1:0-3710 GCA_964628555.1 uncultured Myxococcales bacterium
CCCGCCGCCCCGAGCAAGCCAGCCGGGCCGACCACCGTCGGCAAGAACGGCAAGCCCGCCCCGTTTCCGACGCTGCGCGACAAGTAAGCGCTCGCCGACGCGAAACAGGCATGGCCGGCCCGGCCTGACTTTGCTATGAGTGCGCTGGGAGTGTGACCGGGACTGGTGCCCGGCCCAGTCTTCAAAATTGGTGGGGCGACTGCAAAGCCGCCTGGCGGGTTCGATTCCCGTACGCTCCCGCTCCTGCCGTTCGCTAGCTCAGCCGTCGCTGCTCGGCTAGAAATGCGGCGGCTTCGCTCTCGCTCTTGCAGTAGTGCACCAGCAGCTCTCCCAGCCGCATGAAGCGTGCGGCGTGAATCACCAGCTGGCCAGCCACCCGAATCGGCAGCGTCGCCCCGTAGATGGCGAGCGCAAAGGCCGGTCGGTGCTGCTTCAGATAGTCGACGTAGACGCGCCGCGACTCGGCGGGCAAGGGACTGAGGTCGCGCCCATCGACCAAGCAGTACGCCCGGCCGTGCTCACCCGACACGCGCAGCAGGAGCTGGGCAAAGATGTGCGCCTCAGCTGGCGCCACCGGCCCATGCGACTCCCAGCGGATCTCATCGCCGGTCACGTAGTACCGGTGCCGGCCGACCGCCTGCCAAGTGCTCACGCGCAATCGCTCCGTACTCAGTGTACCGCGCAGCCCAGTGCCAAAGGACCGCAGCCAGTGCGCCGCGCCCCAGCCAGTCAGGCCCGCTCGCCAGGCCCCAGCAATCGTCCCGCCGCAGCCAGCGATCGTGCGATGCTGGACCCGTGCCTCTGAGACAGCCCCAACGGCCGGTCAAGCCGCTGCGCCCCCTCGACCTTGCGCAGCTTGTCGGCACCTGGCAGGTGATGGCCACGACGCTGCCGTTTTGGCATGGACGCGTCGCTCCGCACATTGAGTATCAGCCTCTGCCGGATGGTCGCTGGCGCGATCGCGTTCACTATCTTTCGGCCGAGGGAGCGGCCCGCACCGTCGCTGGATACGACCAGCCGGATCCCCGCCAGCCGGGCGCCTTTCGCTGGCGCGGCGCTGGCTGGCTAGCCTGGTGTACCAGCGACTGGTGCTTCGTCGACGTCGAGCCCCAGGCTGGCTGGGCCCTGACCTGGTTCTCGGCGGCCACCCTGCACGTCACGCCGGCTGGCTGGGACCTGTATGCCCGCGACGCCAGCGTCAAGCCTGAGGCGCTCGCAGCCTGGCTAGCGCAGGTCGAGGCCAGGCTCGGACAGCCCACGCCCGGCGACTGGTTCATGCCCGCCCGCGGCGACCAGGCCGAGCGCGCGCTGCGGCGCTAGCGATAGCCTAAGGGCCGGTAATTTTTTGACAGCGCCGCCGGCCTGGCTTCTGATCTCGACGGAGAGTGTTCGTCGATGGCGTGGCTCATGCTTGCCGAGGTAGTTGCGGGTGGACCAGCAGGTCCGATGGCAGTGGTCTCTAGCCCGTCGGCTGGGCCGGCCCCGGGGGTCGATCCCGGCTTTAGCTGGTCGCTCCTCGGCCCGCTGTCGTTGATCCTGCTGCTGCTGCTGGCCACGCTGCTTTTGCTGCGCTTTGTCCGCTTGCAAAAGAGCGGCCTGCGCAGCGGTGTGCTCTCGCTGGTCGCCCAGACCAGCCTGTCGCCGGCCCACAGCCTGTATGTCGTGCAGGCCGGTGGACGCTACCTGCTACTCGGCGGTGCCCCTGGCGGGCTCTCGCTCCTGACCGAGCTACCAGCCCACCGCCTGACCGGCAGCGAGCGCGGCACCGCAGCCCTCGACGAAGAAGCCGAGGACGACGACGAAGCCGGCCTGCTCGACGACGCCCCGCTCCCCGCCGGCCCCCATCCTGGTGCCCCGACCTCTCCCGCGCTCTCGCCGACGGCAAACCGATGACCCCGGCCCCGCTCGCCCCCGGCTTTCCCGAGGTCCTAACTGCGCTTTCGCTGTACGCCCCGCTGCTGCTCCTCGGCGGCCTGCTCCTGCTGGGCTTTCTGAAAGCCAGTGTCGTGCTGGCGCTGCTGCGGCAGGTCCTGGGTGGCGTGCCGCCTGCTCCCGTCGCTGCCGCCCTGGCCTTGCTGCTGTCGGCCTTCGCCATGGCGCCGCTGGCCGAGCGCTCGTACGCGGCGATGACCGCTCCCAGCCCAGCCGCCGCCTCGGCCCAGCCCAGCAGCGAAGAAAAGCTGGAAGCCGGACTGCGCCCCCTGCGCGAGTTCCTGCCCCGCCATACCCCGAACCGGGATGTGCTCGCGGTCGCCGATCTGGCGGCCCGCATGCGGCCCGGGCTGTCGCTCTCACCGGGTACTCCGCCGTCGCTGGCTGCCCAGCTCCTGGCCTTTGCCCTGGCGGAGCTGCGGGCGGCCTTCCTCATCGGCTTTCTGCTCCTGCTGCCTTTTGTCCTTATCGATCTCCTGGTTGGCAGCCTGCTGTCTGGGCTCTCGCTGTCGGGTCTGTCGGTGCGCAGCATCGCCCTGCCTGCCAAGCTGCTGCTCTTTGTCGCCTGCGACGGCTGGCAGCTCTTGAGCCGCGGCCTGCTTCTGGCCTACGGCGATGTCGGCACCACCGGAGGTGGACCATGACGGATGCCGCCTTGCTCGCGCTCTTCGAGCGTGCCATGTGGCTCTGCCTGCTCCTGGCGCTGCCGCCGCTGCTGGTCGGCGCCTTGGCGGGAGGCCTGGTCGGCCTGCTGCAAGCCCGGCTTGGCGTCAGCGAGCCGTCGCCGCCAGCTCTGGCCCGCCTGCTCGGCGGATTGTCGACCCTAGCCCTGCTCAGCCCCTGGCTGGGCCGCGAGGTGCTGCGCTTTGCCAGCGCCCTGTGGGCCGCGCTGCCGAGCCTGTCGCCGCCCGGAGTCTAGTCGATGCTCGCGCTCGGTCTGAGCCTCGGCCTGCTATCGCTGCGCCTGCTGCCGCTGGTGCTTGCCCTGCCCCGCCTCGGCTGGCTCGGGCGCGCGCTCCTGTTGCTGCTTGCCGAGGGCTTTGTCGTCTCGCAGAACCTCGATCTGCTGCCACAGCTAGCGCCGCAGGCCGACCCGCTGCAGCTCGCCTTCCCGCTCGTACACGAGCTAGCGGCTGGCCTGGCCCTCTTCCTTCTCTTTGCGATCTTCTGGGGAGTCTTGCAGGCGGCCGGCCAGCTCGTAGGTCTGTCATCGGAGCCCGAGCAGCATGGACTGTTCTTCCCCGCCGACCACGATGCGCTATCCACCACCCAGCTGTCGCTCGCGCCGCTGCTAGGCCTCTGTGGCACCGCCCTGTTCTTCGCGCTGGATGGTCCCAGCCACCTGCTCGGCGTGCTGGCGCACAGCTATGTCCTGATTCCGCTGCCTGGCCGCGATCACGAGCCCAGTCCCTGGCACCTCGCCCCTGAGCACGTCGCTGCCCTCGGGGGGCGGCTGTTCGCCCTGACGCTGCTCTGCACTCTGCCCGTCCTGTTGCCGCGCCTGCTCGCCGAGCTCTGGCTGGCCCTGGCGACGCGCTCCCTGCTCGGCCCGCGCTCCGGCACCACCGCCGACGTCGAGCGGCTTGCGCCACTCCGCCCGCTGCTCTTCCTGCTGACCGCGCTCTTAGGGGGCAGCGCCGTGCTCATGCTGTGGCTCCGCCAAGGCCCCGAGCTCTTCCGCCTCTTTCTCGCGCCTCTCGGCCTGCCCTAGCCGCACCCCGCCCACGCCTGCCGTCCCCCCTCCGCCTCCTCTCCTGGCCGCTTTGCAGTCCCTGGGG
>CAZVMD010000507.1:0-3710 GCA_964628555.1 uncultured Myxococcales bacterium
GCTCGTCGTCCCCCTCGGGAAAGTCGAGGAACTTGGGCTGCAGGTTCCAGGTCTCAGAGGCCAGGCTAAGCACGCGGTCTTCGGCCGAATTCACCGTCTCGGCCGACAGGATCTGCAGCGCTGTACCGAGGATCAGCTCGCGCGCTTCCGGCCGGGTGACCGACTGCAGGAGTCGGCGCAGGCTGGCCTGATCGACGATCTGGCGATCGACGTGGGTCGACAGCTCGCGATAGACCTCATCGCCGAGTCGTAGGCGTAGGACGTCGAGCATGAGCTCCTCGGTCTTGCTGACGCTGTGATCGCTGCGGGAGCCGATCTTGACCAGCGCAACCAGCGCTGCCTGTTCCGTAGAGTTGAGGTCGGACAGCTCAAACGAGGGGGCTTGGCTCATCAGCGACTGCTCCTTTGGGGGCGTAGGGCGGGACCTGGGCACATGCGGCAGAGCCTCTATCGTAAGCTGCCGCACCGCCTGCGGTAAAGCCGACCCTGCTAGCGTGGGTCCAGGGGCCTAGGTCGGGGCAATACCGCGCCGGATGCTGGGCCTGCGGGGGGCTAGGGAAGCTATACTGGCTCCCTTTTCCCAAGCACCTGCTTCTGCCCATGCCGATGCGCTCTGCCCATATCCGTCTGCTGGATGCACTGAGTCGCGCGACGCCGAAAGCCGTCGCTGAGCCGCAGCGCAGCCGCCGCGTCTTTGTCAACCGCACGGTGCGCATGGATCGCATCGAGGTGCTGGGCTTTGACATGGACTACACGCTGGCCCTGTATCACCAGCCAAAGATGGAGGCGCTGTCGGCCCACTACACGACGCGCAAGCTGGTCGAGCGCGGCTATCCGGCGGAGGTGACGGGCCTGCCCTACCGACCGGCGATGGCCATCCGCGGCCTGGCCGTCGATCGCAAGCTGGGCAACCTCCTCAAGATGGATCGGCACGGCTACGTCGGGCGAGCCATGCACGGCACACGGGCCCTATCGCGCGACGAGCGACGGCACCTGTACCGCGAGCAGAAGCTGCGCCTGTCGGGTGGGCGCTATGCCTGGATCGATACGCTGTACGCGCTGCCCGAGGCCGTGCTCTATAGCCATATCGTCGAGCACCTGGACGCCGACCCGGCTTTTTTGGCCCAGTCGCACGAGGCGCGGGCGGCGCGCTACAGCCAGCTGTGGACCGATATTCGCGAGTGCATTGATGAGGCGCACCGCGACGGATCGATCAAGGGCGAGATCACCGCGGCTCTCGCTGACTACATCGTGCAGGATCGCGAGCTGGCGCCGACCCTGCACCGCTTTCGCTCGGCAGGGCGGCGGCTGTTCCTGCTGACTAACAGCGGCTTTCCCTATACCGACTGCGTGATGTCGTATCTGCTCGACGGGCAGCTGTCGAACTATCCCAGCTGGCGCAGCTACTTTGACGTCATTGTCGTCGATGCCAAGAAACCAGAGTTCTTTCTTGGCGATCGCCCGCTGCAGGTCCTCGACGAGAGCGGGGCTCCCGCGCAGCGCAGCGAGGGCCCGAGCAGCCGGCCTCTGATTTGTCAGGGGGGCAATGTGCAGGCCCTAAGTGAGCTCTTGGCGCTGCCCGCCGATCGCGTGCTGTACGTCGGCGACCACATCTATGGCGACATGCTGCGGGCCAAGAAGTCGTCGGTGTGGCGCACGGCGATGATCGTTCAGGAGCTGGAGGACGAGCTAGAGCGCCACACGCTCGTCGAAGAGTCGCTGCGCACGCTGGAGTCGCTGGAGCGCCGGCGCCAGCGCATGGAAGCCGAGCAGCGCTACCAGCAGATCCTCCTGCAGCAGCTGGATGCGGTAATCGGGGAGCCCGAGCGGGCCGGCGAGCTGTGGGCTGCCTCGATCGCTGAGCTGGGAGAGGGCGATCGCGCCGAGATGGATCGCGTGCTGGCGACGCCGAGCCTGCGGGCCAAGCTCTTGGCCGAGGGCCGCGAGGAGCTCCTGCGACGCCTGGCTGAGCTGCGCGACGATCTGGCTGGCTGCCTGGAAGATGTCTATGCGCTGGAGCGCGACATCGAGCACACCTTTAACCCCTTCTGGGGACCGCTCTTTAAGGAAGGCAGTGAGAACTCGCGCTTCGGCGAGCAGGTGGAGGACTACGCTTGCCTTTATACGAGCCGGGTTTCGAATTTTTTGGCCTACTCGCCGTTCCAACTGTTCCGATCGCCCAGAGATCACTTGCCGCATGAGCGCGTTTACTAGCGACACCAGGTCCGAGGAAGGCGAGGCCGCGCACGACGAGACAGCGGGCCGTACAACATCCAAGAGTGCTCGCCGCGCTGCGTTACGCCTTTGTGCGGAGTAGGTGGCTTGAAAAGTTGGCTTTTCGTGAGACTCGTGATACCTGGGTAATACCATCGGGCCGGTGGCCCGCCGAAACCCCTCAAATGTACGTAAAGGAGCACGCAATGAAGTTCTTCAGCACGGTTTCCAAGACGGCCATGGCCATGTCGATTGGCGCCGCCTTGCTCAGTGGTGGCTGTGATCCCTCGAAGGAAGAGCTGGAGAAGACCAAGGACCAGCTGTCCAAGGTCATGTCCGAGCGCGACCAGCTCAAGGGCCAGGTCACGACCATGCAGTCGTCGATGGACGCCATGAAGAAGGACATGGACGAGGCCAAGGCCAAGCTCGGTGACGCCGAGAAGAAGGCCGCCGAGTGCGCCCCGGCTGCCGCGCCGCCGCCCGATCCGAAGGCCGCTGCCAAGGGCGGAAGCAAGGCCGCGCCCAAGGCTGCTCCGAAGGAGAAGATGCCGGAAGCTCCTAAGGTGGACGCCAGCAAGCCGGTCGGTAGCCAGGAGAACCCGATTGCCGCGCCGCCCGCGCGCCGCGATCGCTTCTAAGCTGGGCCCCGTCGCCCCGCACGCCTAATCCGCCCGCCGCGGCTGTTGTCTCCGTCGCGGGCGCCCTCCAGCCCGGCGATCGCCGGCTGACCTAACGCAGTACCTTCAATAAAAGGAGTCCTACCATGAAGACCTCGCTCAAGAGCCTCGCGTTCCTGTTTGCGCCCGTTGTGCTGGCCTCGGCCTGCGGCGGCGACATCTTCGGCGGCTCGGACATGGGCACGCCGGCCTGCGTCACGACGCCGCACCAGCTGCAGATGGGCAACTACACCGTTGTCGAGCCGCCGGCGATCACCGTGCAGGACACCTGCGCGCCGCCGCTGACCGCCGCTGACTTCCGCGGCAAGCAGGTCTCGGTGACCAACAACACGGCGACCGGCACCATCACCCTGAAGTCGGTGACCAGCGGCATTCCCTACGGCGACGGCCCAGTCACCTGTGACAAGGGCGTGCTGAGCTACTCGGCCTTCCTGGTCTCGCCGGACGGGAACTGCAACTACAAGATCACCGACCAGTCGAACTTCACCATGGTCGCGCCCAACACCTTCCAGCTCGATCTGACCGAGACCATCTCGGACGTCTCGCAGGTGGTGGGCAAGCCGGCTTGTACCTCGGTCAAGGCCTGCACCACGAAGTTCTTCTTCCAGGCCAGCAAGCCGGTTCAGTAGTCGCTCCCGCTCGCCTCTGCGGCGAGTCGCCCCTGCCTTGGCCTTCTCTGCCGCTGCCAAAGGGGAATCCCCTTCCTCTCCCACTCTTCTTGGCCTCGCGCGGTCCCGCTTGGGGCCGGGCGCCATCGCTGCAAACTGCCTGCTAAAGTGACGGCATGAATGACTTTACGGGTCACTCCGAGCCTGGTCT
>CAZVMD010000508.1:0-3708 GCA_964628555.1 uncultured Myxococcales bacterium
GTCCAGCCGGTCTGGTGCGAGGCGCCGACGCCGCGGCCGTTGTCGCCGTGAAAGTATTCATAGAACAACAGGTAGTCGCGGAAGTGCGGATCGCGCTGCAGCTTCTCATCGCTGCCGAACACCGCCCGCCGTCCCTGTCCGTCGCGCAGAAACAGGCGGCCAAGTCGCGCCGACAGCTCATCCGCTACCTCGGCGATCGTCCGCATCTGCCCGGATCCGGTTGGACACTCGACGGTGAAGTCATCGCCGTAGTAGTGATGAAACTTCTGCAGGCTCTCGATGATCAGGTAGTTGACCGGGAACCAGATCGGGCCGCGCCAGTTCGAGTTACCGCCGAACAGCCCCGACAGCGACTCGGCCGGCTGATACGACACGCTCATCGGCTGGCCGTTGACGTGGATGATGTAGGGCTGGCTCTCATGGACACGCGACAGCGCCCGCACGCCGTAGTCGGACAGGAACTCCGTCTCATCGAGCATGCGCTTGAGCAGCCGCTTCATGCGCCGCCCGCGCAGGAGCGACAGCAGCCGCCGCTTGCCGCGTCCCGGCACATCCCAGTGCGAGATCAGGTTGGCCAGATCCGGACGATGGCTGAGATACCACTCCATGCGCTGCTTGAACTCGGGCAGCTGATCCAGCATGTCGGGATCCAAGACCTCGACGGCAAACAGCGGGATCAAGCCGACCATCGAGCGGACCTTGAGCGGCTGCATGCTGCCGTCCGGTAGGCACAGCACGTCGTAGTAGAACTGGTCTTCTTCGTTCCACAGACCGACGTGCTCATCGCCAAGGTTGGTCATCGCTTCGGCGATGCTCAGGAAGTGCTCGAAGAACTTGGTGGCGACGTCTTCGTAGACGTGGTTGTGGATGGCAAGCTCCAGCGCGATGCGCATCAGGTTCAGGCAGTACATCGCCATCCATGACGTGCCATCCGACTGGTTGATAAAGCCACCGGTCGGCAGCGGCGCGCTGCGGTCAAACACGCCGATGTTGTCGAGCCCGAGGAAGCCACCTTGGAAGATGTTGCGCCCCTGCGCGTCCTTGCGATTCACCCACCAGGTGAAGTTGAGCATCAGCTTGTGGAACACGCGCTCTAAAAAGGCCAGATCGGGACCGCGGCCGATCCGCTGGCGCTGCCGCTGATCGATCTTGAAGACGCGCCACGTCGCCCAGGCATGCACCGGCGGGTTGACGTCGCCAAACGCCCACTCATAGGCCGGCAGCTGCCCGTTGGGATGCATGTACCACTCCCGCGTGAGCAGCACGAGCTGATCCTTGGCAAAGCCGGTATCGATCTGGGCCAGCGCGACGCAGTGGAAGGCGAGATCCCAGGCCGCGTACCAGGGGTACTCCCACTTGTCTGGCATCGACAGGATCTGGCTGTTATTGAGGTGGCGCCACTCCCAGTTGCGACCGCGCCGACGCTCGGCCGGCGGCTTGGGGTGGCCGGGATCACCGTCGAGCCAGCGAGCGACATCGTAGCCGTAGTACTGCTTGCTCCAGATCATGCCGGCCAGCGCCTGCCGCTGCACGCGACGAGCATCTTCGCTCTCGATGTCCTTCTGCAGCTCGGCGTAAAATAGGTCGGCCTCGCGCAGCCGCTCGCTAAAGATCGCGTCGCACTCGGCAAGCTGGTCGGCCGCGCCGCGCCCATTGGGCCGACACAGGCGCAGGCGCAGAACGACACTGCCCCCGGCCGGCACGACGCAGCGATACAGCCCCGCCGCCTTGGTGCCCATGCGCGAGGGCTTGATCGCGTGGCGATTGCCGGCGATGACGTACTCGTGAAAGCCGTCCTTGAAGTAGCCCGAGGCGCTCTTGTGCCCGTAGAGGCGCCGCGGGTTGCTGTCGTTGTCACAGAACAGAAACTCTGGCCCGATCGTCGCAGCCGAGCCGCCGCTGGGGTGCTGCTCAGCCGCCGCGAAGAAGACGCGGAACTCGCCCAGGCTGGCGTGATAGGCGTGCAGGCCGCCGTCGCCTTCCAGGAGCAGCGTCGGTCGCGGCGTATCCTCGCCCGTCCCCTGCCAGGCCCAGGTGTTGCGGAACCACAGCTGAGGCAGAAGCTGCAGCGGCGCCGCCTCGTCGCCCCGGTTGTAGGCGGTGATGCGCATCAGCGTGTCTTCCGGTCCCGCCTTGCAGTACTCGACGAAGACATCGAAGTAGCGATCGTGCGCAAACAGGCCAGTATCTAGCAGCTCAAACTCGGGATCGTTCGCGCCGCGCCGCTGGTTCTCTTCGATGAGCTGGGCATACGGGAACGCCGCCTGCGGGTACTTGTACAGCATCTTGCAGTACGAGTGCGTCGGCGTCGCGTCGAGGTAGTAGTAGAGCTCTTTGCAGTCTTCGCCGTGGTTGCCTTCGCGGTTGGTCAGGCCGAACAAGCGCTCTTTTAAGATCGCGTCCTTGCCATTCCACAGCGCTAGCGACAGGCACAGGTGCTGGTTGTCGTCGCTCCAGCCGGCGATGCCGTCTTCGCCCCAGCGATAGGCGCGGCTGCGCGACTGGTCGTGGCTGAAGTAGTCCCAGGCCGTGCCGTGCGGGCTGTAGTCCTCGCGCACCGTGCCCCACTGCCGCTCGCTCAGGTACGGCCCAAAGGTGTACCAGGGACGACCTGGGTGCTGGTTTTCGTGCAGGCGAGCCGCCTCGGCAGTCAGCTCGTGCCAGGCAGCAGCGGCCGAGGTCTCGGCAGCCGCCTCGGTGGCGGCGCGGGCACTGTGCCCGGGCGGGTCGGGGGGACGGTCGGACATGGGCAGCCTCACGAACGCAGACAGCGCTTAGCGATGTTTGGTGATGATACTGCGGGCTGCTATACCTGCGCGAAACCTATTGCTTCCCTAGGAGATCGGCCCGATGACGCGCATCCTCTCGACCCCTGCCGCCGCCCCGGACCTTGTGTCCCTCACCTGCCGACGAGTCTCTGGCATCGCCGCGCTGCTCTGCGCCCTGGGCCTGTCTGCCGCCGGCTGCGGCTCCGAGCCACCGCCCAAAGAGAACATCGCCGACTTCGCCCCGCCGCCCCAGGGCGAAGGCCTGCAGTTCCGCATGCTGACCACCCTCGAACCCGGGCAGGAGATCGAGCGCTGTCAGTTCTTCGTCGCGCCGCCCGAGGGCTTAAACATCAACCACGACCTCGTCAAGTACACGCCGGGCAGCCACCACGTCCTTCTGTACATGACGCCGTACATGAAGATCCCGACCGAGGACAACCACGGCAAGCAGCGCGACACCAGCTCCATCATCGACTGTCCCGAGGGGGCGAGCGGCGACTGGAGCATCAGCAACGTGCTCGCTGGCGCCCAGACCTTCGACGGCGGCTCGATGGTCAACTTCCCCCCCGACACCGCGGTCAAGGTCCCAGGCGGCGCCGTGCTGCTGATGAACGCGCACTACCTCAACGCCAGCGCCAAGCCGCTGACGGCCGAGGTGCGACTGAACGTCTACACCATCCCGACAAGCGCGATGAAGAACGAGGGCGGCCTGCTCTTTTACTACAACCCGTTTATCCGCGTGCCGGCCATGTCCAAGGCCAGCGCCCGCATGAGCTGCAAGATCACCGAAGACATCACGCTGACCAACGTCCAGTCGCATATGCACAAGCGCGCCGTGAACTATCAGGCCGATCTGCGCGATGAAAAGGGCGGCCTGGCGCAGACGCTTTACACCAACACCGAGTGGGAAAACGTCCCGGTCAAGAAGTTCGAGCCTGGG
>CAZVMD010000509.1:0-3656 GCA_964628555.1 uncultured Myxococcales bacterium
GTACTTGAGGGTGTCGTGCATCCAGCCCATGTCCCACTTCAGATCGAAGCCCAGGCCAGCTAGCCCTCCTGGGGTCTCGTCGGCGGCCGTCAGGGTCGGCGGCGGCGGGCCGGCGCTGCGCACCGTCACTTGCGGGAAGGCCGTCGATTCCTCGGCGATGCACAGCACGTCGGGATGCAGGCGCGCGATGTCGGCGTTCAAGCTGCGCAGGAGCTGCAGCGCACCGAGGTTTTCGCGACCGCCGAAGCGGTTGGGCTGCCACTCGCCGGGGCGGCGGCTGTAGTCGAGGTACAGCATCGAGGCCACGCCATCGATGCGCAGGCCGTCGGCGTGATACTGCGACAGCCAGAACAGCGCGCTCGACAGGAGAAAGCTGCGCACCTCGTGGCGATCGTAGTTAAAAAGCAGGCTGTTCCAGTCGGGGTGGACGCCCTTTTGGCGATCGGCGTGCTCGAACAGATGCGTTCCGTCGAAGTAGCCCAGGCCGTGCTCGTCTGCCGGAAAGTGCGAGGGCACGAAGTCGAGGATCACGCCGATGCCGTGGCTGTGCAGCGCGTCGATGAGGAACATCAGATCCTGCGGCGGGCCATAGCGCGCGGTCGGCGCGAAAAAGCCGGTCACCTGATAGCCCCACGAGCCGTAAAACGGATGCTCCATCACCGGCAAGAGCTCGACGTGAGTAAAGCCCAGCTCAGCGACGTAGCTGCAGAGGGCAGGCGCGAGCTCGCGATAAGACAGGAAGCCGCCCGGTAGCAGGCCATCCCCCGAGCTGGCGGCACTGCGTCGCAGCCACGAGCCCAAGTGCACCTCGTAGATCGAGATGGGCTGGCGCAGCTTCTGTCCGGCCTGCGCCGCGCGCGACGCCAGCCAGGCCGCATCGTGCCAGGTGTAGCTGAGATCCCAGATGATCGAGGCCTGCTGCGGTGGGATCTCGCTGTGCAGCGCGAAGGGGTCGGCTTTGTCGGCGCGATAGCCGTCGTAGCGCGACTCGACGTGGAACTTGTAGCGCTCGCCGCGGCCGAGGCCGGGGAGGAAGCCTTCCCAGATGCCGCTTGGCTGATCGCGGTGTGGACGCGGCTGCAGGCGATCGATCCCCGGCCGCCAGCCGTTGCGATCGCAGATCACCGAGACCGCCTGGGCATTGGGCGCCCAGACGGCAAAGGCGCAGCCAGCGACGCCGTCGCGCTCGTCGAGGTGGGCCCCCAGCTTTTCGTACAGGCGCAGGTGCCGGCCTTCGTTGAACAGATAAACGTCGTTGTCAGTGAGGCGAGACTGCGGGGCGGACATGGTGTGGGGCCGAGGGCAGAGGCGTGGATCTAGGGCTGCAGCAGGACTGGGATCTGCGAGAGCGAGAACAGATCGCCGGCCACTGCCGGTGCGCCGGTCGGGCTGGGACTGGACAAGGGCAGGCTGGTGTCACCGCCGGAGAGCAGGTCGGTCACCGAGACGCGCAGCGTGCCGTCTCTGGGCAGCAGCCGCGCCGAGACGACCAGCTCGGCCCCCGGGCTCAGATCCAGACCGGCGACGATCTCGGCGTCTTCACCGCCCGACAGCGCGCGCGCTTGGCCGTTTAGGTCGCCGCGCAGCACCGCGCCGCGGATCTTGTCATCGGCGGTCGTTGGGCTAGCCGCCGCGGTCTTGGCCAGGCTGCTTCCTGCCACCGCCTTGGCCCCGGACAGCGTCGAGACAAACACCGCTGCTTTGTCAGGCGGCATGCGGATCGTCGTGCCCGAGGCGATCGGCGCGCGGCGGGCCAGCGCCAGATCGACGGGCGCGCCAGCGGGTCCGCTCGGCGTGCGCAGCTCGACGGTCCTGAGCAGCGACAGCCCCAGCTCGCCTGCGCCGCCGCTGCCTGGCGCCGCCCCGCGCGACAGGAGCAGCGCCGACAGCCGCGTCGGCTGATGGCCGAAGGCCAGGCTCTGCGCGTTGTCGCCCGAGGACAGCCACAGCGTCTCGCCATCCGAGGCGAAGCGCAGGCGGTGCAAGAGCGGCTGCCGCACCTCGGGCAGCGCGTTGAGCGTCGCGACATCACGCGGTCGCGTGCCGGTGCGATCGGGGCGCAGCGTGACATCGACCAGCACTACGTCGTTGCTGTCCGCCAGGGCCAGCGCCAAAAGATCGCCGCGCGGATGCAGCGTCGCGGCCCAGGCCTTCTGCGCCGCCGTGGGCAGCGTGGCCGGCAGATAGCCCGCCGGCCTGCGGCCTTCGCTGACGTCCCACAGCGTGACCTCTTCGTCGCCGACCAGGGCGAGCAGGCCGGTCTGCTCAGCCGCCGTGATCAGATGGGCGCGCTGCCGCAGCTTGCGGGTATCGACTAGCTTGGGTCCGCCGGGAGCCAGTAGATCAATGACCTGCACCGTGCTCACCGCGTCGCCCTTCGCCGACGGGGCGGCCAGAAGGACATAGGCCGCTGCACCGTCGGGCGACAGGGCCATCGAAAGCGGCGGCTGACCGGGCAGACCGACCGCGATGGGTGGGCCGGCCGCGGCTGGAGCGGCGCTGCCACCGACGCGCACCGCGTGCAGGGTGGGGGAGGCAGGGCGCGGATCGAGCACCACCGCCAGGCGATGCAGGGTCAGCGGAACTTCATCGCGCGTACCGCCGGCCGCAACCCACAGCCGCTGCGGGCCGATGGCGCAGCCGGCGGGCACCTGCACGACGATGCCGCCACCGGAGGTCCGCCAGCGCACCTCGGCAGGACGGCCAGCGATGCCGACCGTGGGCTGCTTGCCAAAGCCGCTGCCCTCGATCAAGAGCAGCTCGCCGACGTGCGTGACGCCATCCGATTCGCCGGCCAGAGGCCCGGGGCGGCCGATGTGCACGGCACCGAGATCACGCACTCGACGAATGCTCGGCGTGCCATCGCGCAGGTCGGCGATGTCGGCGGGCGGCAGCACATCAGGAAACAGCGGCGCGCAGCCCAGCAGGGCCAGCCCAGCCAGCGCCAGGGCGGCCAGGCCGCGGCTCGCTCGGCGGGGCGGCGAGCCCAGGGGGCGCCCAAGCGCAGGGCTCATCGGTGTCGTCGGATCGGTGAGGTTCGTCGCGTTCGTCGCTCTCATCGCGCCGCACCATGGCAAAAAAGCGCCCGCCGGCAAAGCGCAATCACGCCGCCGAGCCTGGCCACCCCAGCCCGACAGCGGACGATGGCAGCGCAGGAAGCGGATAGAGGGGCGCGATACGGGGTGCTACGATCGAGACGTGTCATCTTCGACCTTGCCCCCGCCCTCGCTCTCCGACCCGACCCAGGCTCCCCCCGACCCGGCGTGGCAGTCGCTGCCGCCTCATCGCTACTACATCTGCCAGGATGTCCTGTTCTTGGAGTGCCAGGGCGCGCTGAATCGAGCCGGCATCCAGCACCTCCTCGACCGGGTCGAGCACCTGCAGACTGAGCTTGGGCGCGTCTTTCTGATCATCGACGCCCGCGCGGCGCAGCCACTCCTGCCCGAGGCACGGCAGTATGCGCTTTCGTGGCATCGCAGTCACCGCACCCGCGGCTGCGCCGTCATCTTTGGCGCCAACGTCCTGGTCCGGGCCGGCGTCGCACTGGTCAACGCCGCCACCCGCCTGCTGGCCCGCCGTGACGTCGTGAGCGAGGCCTTCTTCGCCAGCGAACCCGAAGCCTGGGCCTACGTCGCGGCCGAGCGCGACAAGCTCCT
>CAZVMD010000510.1:0-3648 GCA_964628555.1 uncultured Myxococcales bacterium
TCTGCCTCGGGCGAGCTGCGCCACATGTGGGGCACGGGCAGCAGCAATCTATTCCTGGTCGGCAGCAATGGATTCGCGGCCCACTACAACGGCTCCGCCTGGGCGAGAATGACGCAGAGCGCGACGAGCGCGATCCTGTACGCGGTGCAGGGCACGACGGCGACGGGGACGGTCTATGCGCTGGGCAACAACGGCTGGCTGTTCACCAGCAGCCCGCCGTACACCGCGTTTACGCCGGTCGCCGACCCGCCGACGAATTCGACCAGCCTGCGCGAGCTAGCGATTGCCCAGGACGGCAGCGCCTGGGTGACTGGGCTCAATGGCTTTATCGCTCAGCTGGGGACGCAGTAGCGCTCGCCGATCAGGCCGCCCGATCGACGGGACGCAGGCGGCCGCCGCGCTCGATGCGAAAGCGATGGCCGCGCCAGGTGATGTGGCGCGAACGCAGCGAGTAGAGGAAGCCGAGCCACAGCAAGACCTCGCCGAGCAGCACGCTGCCCAGCGCCCGCAGCGGACCGGCGGGCAGGCCCTGCAGCCGCAGCAGGGCGTGGGCCAGGAGCCCGCGCAGCCCCAGCAGGACCGCGACAAATCCACACAGCACCGACGAAGGCCACAGCAGCGAAAAGAGCAGCAGGGCCGGCGTCGCTCCCAGCATCAGCGGATAGCTTGGCCACAAGAGCGGCCGCTGCGCCCGCACCACCGCCTGCCAGCGGGCGGCTCGCGCGATGACCTCATGACCGGCGCGTCCGCCGTCGTAGCAGTGGGCTGGCCGCGGGCTGAGCGCGATGCCATAGCCGCGCTGACACAGGCGACGCGCGATCTCGTTGTCTTCACCCAGGCAGTCGATAAAGGCGGCAAAGCCGCCAATCTCGGCCAGGGCGGCACGGCGCAGCGCGCACAGCGCTCCGGCCATCATCGGCGACGGCGCATGGGCGGCAGGCGAGCGGTCGGCGGCGCTGCCTGACGAGCCCGCCGGAGCGCGCAGGGCATAAAGCCCGTACAGGGCCAGGAAGCTCTGCGGCGAGGCACAGACCAGGGCTGCCCCGACGCGATCCCAGGCGGTCTGGGGCGCGACCTCGATCGGCGCGGCAAAAGTCGCAGCGATAACGCCGGCCGGCTCGGTCGCCGACTTGGCGCGGCGCAGCGGGGCGACCAGGGCCGGCAGATCGTCGTTGGCCAGCCGCACATCGCTGTCGGCGCAGACGATCACCTCGGGGCTGGCGGGGCTGGCCAGCAGCGCCTCGGCCTGCGCCAGCTGAAACACCTTGCGGTTACACAGCGACGGCGGATGGGTCACGCGAACCGAGACCAGGGGCGGCTCGTGGGTCGCGCCCGGCCCGCCGCCTGCAGCCAGGCTGGCCACCACCTGCTGGGCGATGGCATGCGCCGGATCATCGACGCTGGGCACCAGGATCAGCACCCGCCGCGGCCCGGCATAGGCACAGGTGATCGACGAGCGCAGGTTGTCAAACAGCCCCGGCTCGGCTCCTTCGCAGGGTCGCAGAAGGACGAGGCTCGGCCAGTCGAGCGCGGCTTCCGGGGCGGCCGCTACCGACGGCGCAGCCCGTCGCCGACGCCACAGGATCCACAGACCGAAGAGCAGGGTGGCGGTAAAGCCCAGGTTCAGGCCGGCCCAGATCTCGCACAGCGTGTGCAGAAGGAAGGCGGCTTGGCTCATGGCGGGGGGCTGGGATGCGGGGGCGTCGTCGCGGCCGGCACGACGCGGGTCTTGAAGGTCAACAGGTGCTGCACGGCCGGTGAGGCAAAGCGCTGCAGGTCGAGGTACTCGCCCACGCCATGGAACGCGGGGGCCGCGGAAGCGGGCGCCGGGTCGAGCGATCCGCCGAGGTCAGCGGCATAGCGGGCGTAAAACGGCGCATCCTCCAAGCGGCTGCCGCGGGCCCGATCGGCACTGTAGGGACCGACGGTGAAGCGGGGGGGCACACGCAGCCACAGGAAGTCGGCCAGGCCGCCCCGGCTGCCGCCCCAGCCGCCCTGCTCATCGCGCCAGATCTCGGCCCCACCGTCGGGCGCCGGGTGTGGCTGCGGCGGATAGCGCACCGAGAGCGAGAGCACGCGGTTATCCAGCCGCTGCGCCTGATACATGACCAGAGCTTCCGGCTGCGGCGCCGCGCTGACGCCGTGCGCCCAGAACCAGCGCCGGAAGGTGGCTTCGAGCCGGCCGCTGCCGCAGTTGCGATCGCAGTAGGCGTGCCCGGCAAAGCGCCGCGAAAGCCCAGCACAGGACAGCTCGACATCGACGGTGGCGGCCGGGGCGATGGGCTGCCAGAAGTGCGCCTCGCCGGCGGCATTTTCGCCCAGCCGAAACGGCGGCAGGCCCGAGCCGATGTTCATCTGGGTGCGGATGCGCAGATGGGCCCGCACGCGATCGCCGGGCTTGCTGAAAAAGCGCGTGGTGTCTTCGTCGATATCGACGTCGACGCCGCCTTCGTGATAGCGCAGGCGAGTGTTGCCGACCCGCACCTCGTGATCGTCGGCAAAGAATGCCGCAGGCGGATACTCGTTCATCACCCACAGCCGGCCCTGCGACAGATGCCGGCCGCGCTCGGGACGCTCGTATAGGGCGAAGTGCACGGCGGGAAAGTCGAGGCCACAGGCCGGCTGATCGCGGCGCAGGCGCAGCGCGTAGTGCGGCGAAAAGACCGAGCCGGCAAAGACGATCAGCGTCAGGCCATAGCGGCTCTCGGCGACATCATGAGCCTCGATGTACCACCAGGCATAGCCCCCGCGCGCCGCGGCGCAGGAGCGGGCCAGGGCATCAAACGGCGGGCTGGCAGCGGACGGTGTGGCCACCGGGGGCGACAGCGGCGACGACAGGGAAACGTCCGGCGGACAGGTATTTTGCGTCTGGGCACTCATCGCTGGGGATCTCGCTCCTTCCGGATTGAGATGTCAGCGGGGCAAAATCGTCGTCGGCTCAAATGCCCCAACCGCGACTTGTTCGCCGGCCCGCGGCTTGTCATCCAGGTCGCGCTCGGGGGCGACCAGCCGCTGCTCTCCGACGCTGATCTGGCGCATCCCGCCGGTCGCCACAGCCCGCTGCTCGGGCAGCGTGCCGCGCAGCAGCCGCACATCCCGCCCGGCCCGATCGACAAACAGCGTGTCGAGGCCAGAAAACAGCACGCCGGACTTGGCCAGCGCCGCATCGTTCGAGGCCAGGTTAAAGCTCAGCGCGCCACAGCTGGGATCGAGATAGTGCTCCTCGGGCGTCGCGACGAGCGGGCGATCCGACGAAAACAGGGTGTTAAACAGCAGCAGCCGATCGCTGACCGGCTTATCGCACCACAGCGTGGTGTAGTACTTGCCCAGGCGCAGCAGGCCGCTCTGCTGATGGAAGGTGCTGTTTACGATCGTCGAGCGACGGCCGCTGGTCGAGGGCGCGCGCAGGCGCACGCCGCCGAAGCCATCACGGCTGTAGTCGCCGTTGTCGACAAAGACGCTGTTTTCGATGTCGAAGTCGGCAGCGCTGACCTCCAGGCTGCGGCCGTTTTCCGGCTGACCCGCAAACACGCTGCCGGCCGGTGGGCGGCCCAGCCAGCTCTCGCCCAGGAACAGGCGGCAGCCATCCTCGGCCACGATCGCCGCCTCGTTCTCGACGAACAGCGAGCGCAGAACGCGCAGCGTGCT
>CAZVMD010000511.1:0-3646 GCA_964628555.1 uncultured Myxococcales bacterium
CCGCCTCGCCGCCAAAGCGCATCACCTCGGCGAGAAAGCGCGCCAGCTGCTCGGTCGGCACTTGCGAGAACAGCAGGTCGAGGGCCTGCTCGACGGCCTGCTCGCTCGACAGATCGGTGATGAGATCGCGCACCGAGCTGCGAATCATCGCCTCCGGGTCCGCGAGCAGCACCTGCTCGGGCACCGGGGCCTGCAGATCCGCGAGCAGCCCGAGGATGCGCGCCTTGCTGGCATCGTGAACCTGCGGGTCGATGAGGATGGCATCCAGGCGCGTGCACAGCTCGGGCAGCATCGCGTCGGTGACGCAGCTCAGCAGGTCACAGGCCCAGTCGACCAGGCCGGCATGGTCGCTGCGCAGCGCTCGCAGCAGGGCTGGGAAGGCAGCGGCGCCCGTGGCCCGGACCTGACCCCGCAGGCGCTGACGCGCTCGTCCGCGAGGCGGCACCCCACGCTCGGCCTCGTGCAGCGACTTGACGATCTCGCGCAGCGGCAGCAGCGGGGTAGGCGGTGGCGCGGTCGGCAGCCAGGCATCCGCAGCCGGTGATGAACCCGCAGTTCCCCGCGAGGATCCCCAGGCAGCAGGCGAAGAAGCTGGGTGCGTAACCATGCGATTACATTGCATGTATGGTCATTTTCAGTCAAGCGCGGAGGAATGCTTGACGTGCATTTGCCGGGTCGGTCTAATCGGCTAGATTTCGTCGCTAGGCGCGTCGCCCGTCAGAGGCGCGGCCCCACTTCCGTAGATACAAGGACTCACGGTCGACCTGTGTACCTCTCGTCCGCCGCCAGCAGTGCTCCCACCTCCGAGTCTCCCGGGTCTCCCGGGGGCGGCCGCTGTGCTGGCCAGGCGGGCGGCGCAGCCGGCCAGGGCTGCCCGGGGGGCAGCGCGCAGAGACGGCGCAGGCCGCGGTCGCTGGCCTCTTTCGTCGCCTGTGTGGTCGCCGTCGGCCTTCTTGGCCTGTCCGGAGGGCTGCCGACACAGCGCGGCGGGTCGGAGCCTGCGTCGGTGGGCTGGCTGCAGTCGGCTGCGGCGGTAGGGCGACGCAGCACACTCGAAGCGACGCTGCGCAGCGATCGAGCGGCGGGCGCGCGAAGGCGGGCAGCGCTGGAGCTCGGCGAGCTTGGCGACACCGAAGCGCAGGCTGCCTTGGTGGTTGCGCTGCTGTCGGATCGCGACGAGAGCGTGCGCGCCGCCTGCGCCGAAGCCCTGGCGGCTCTCGCGGAGCGCGGGGCGCTGCCGGCCCTGCGCGCTGCGGCCAAGGACGAGAGTGGACTCGTGCGCAAGCAGGCGCTGTCAGCGATTGGTCGGCTCAGCCCGGCTGCGCGGAGCGGCGGTGGCAAGCGCCTGACCGTGGTCATTGGCCGCGCCGGCTCCAAGGCCAAGTCGGGGACGCTGCCCGACATCCCCAAGGTGCTGCGCGACGCGGTGGTCAAGGAGATGCGCAGCTCGACTGAGCTCGACATCATCGAAGACTTGGAGGATGCCGGCGCGACCGCTTCCGGCTTTACCGTCGATAGCAGCGTGATCAAGCTCTCGCGCTTGACGACGCCGGCCGGCGAGCTAGAGGTCTCTTGTGACGTCAGCATGATCATCGCTGCGCTGCCGGGACGTAACGTCGTCAGCATGGTCACCGGCGGGGCCAGCGTCATCGGTCCGCGCGGCCCCTCGACCAAGCCAACCCGCGCCTTCATCGAGAGCCTGGAGACCGAAGCTGTGCAGCAGGCGGTCAAAGAGACGCACAGCAACGTCATGACCTATCTGCGCACGCAGCTACGAAAATGAAGGCCCGGCGCTTTCTGCGCGGCCTGCTGGTGCTCGCCAGCCTGTTTCTGCTCCTGGGGGTCGGCGTGTGGGTGTTTATTCGCCCGCTCGCCCGGCTGTTGATGCAGCCCAAGGGGCGCTTTGCCGATGCGGCACCGCCGTCGCCGCCGGACTATGAGCAGCCAACCAGCTGGAGCGTGCTGCCGGGTCATCCGAGTGCCGCGCTGGCTGACCTGCCAGCCGTCTTTCCCTCGCTGCCCGGGACGCCTGTCTCTGCCCCGCCGGCTGATGTCTTTTATGTTCATCCGACGTCCTATGTCGGCTCGCACTGGAACGGGCCGGTTGATGATCCGGCGCTGAACGCAGCGACGGATCGCGTCGCCACGCGCCTTCAAGCCAGTGCCTTTCTGGCCTGCTGCGCCGTCTATGCCCCGCGCTATCGCCAGGGCAATGGCATGGCCTTTACCCGCCCTTCGGCAGACGGCGATCGCGCGCTGGATCTGGCGTACAGCGATGTCGCACGGGCCTTCGCGGCCTTCCAAGCGCGACGCCACCGCAACGGAGCCACGCCGCCGCGGCCGTTTATTCTTGCGGCGCACAGCCAGGGCAGCGTGCTGGCCTATCGCCTGCTGCGCGAAGAGGTGAGCCGCAAGGCCGCCGCCCAAGAGCTGGTCGCGGCGTATCTGATCGGCGCTCTGATCACGCAAGACAGCGTCGAAAAAGAGCTGCCCGATATTCCGGTGTGCACGGCCGCCGAGCAGACCGGCTGTCTGGTGGTGTTTAACGCCCGCGGCCCAGACTACGTGGCGAACGACTTCGAGATGGATACCACGCAGGCGCCTGGCGTCGATCGCGCCCTCTTGCGGGCCCGACGCGTCTGCGTAAACCCGCTCAGCTGGCTGGTGGCCGGCCCAGCGGTGCCCGCCGAGCAGCATGTCGGAGCCGTGTTCTTCGACGACAAGTCGCCCCGCCTGCTACCGGGCTTTACGTCAGCCGAGTGCCGGACGGGCACGCTGATCGTCGCCCCGCGCTATCCGATCCCGCGCGACCTGATGAGCCGCCTGCTCGATCGGGCGCTCGGTGCGCAGAACTATCATCCCGTCGAATATCAAATGTTCTTCGGGCCGCTGCGTGAAAATGCCGCGGCGCGGGTGCAGGCGTCTCTGCGTCGCCGGGCCGCGCTGTCGTCGCCGGATGCAGCCGTAAAGCCAGGCTCGCCCTAGCTGGCGGGCAGGGCTCGCTCGCGCATGCGCCAGGCCAGGCGGGTGGCCATGGCCATGACCGAGATCTGCGGATTGACGCCGAGGCTGGTCGGCAGCACGCCGCTGTCGACGACGTACAGCTCGCGCACGCCGAACACCCGGCCCTCGGGATCGACGACGGCGTGCTCGCGCGAGGTGCCCATGCGGCAGGTGCCCAGCGGGTGCTGCGAGGCGCACTCGAAGCGCTGGGCCGGGATCTTGTCGAGGTCGAGTCGCCGCAGCTGATCGGCATCGAGCCCGCCGTGGGGACCGGGACGCACGCCGAAGTGCTCCATGCCGCCGAGGATGGGCAGGAACACCTCGCGCGCGCCAGCCGCCAGGTAGGTCTCGGCCAGCAGGCGCAGCACGCGCGAGATGGCGTGGCGGTCGCGGGCCGACAGGGCGTAGCTGAGCACCGGCTCGCGGCCAAGGAGGCGACCGAGCAGACCGCGCAGCGAGCGACCGGCGTGCACCTGGCCGCCCCCATCGTCGTGCACCATGCCGCCGAAGACCGACATGTACGGCGCTAGCTCGGCGCGGCGAGCGTGATCGAGGCCGACTCCGGGCAGGCTGGCCCCCAGCACGCCGGCCGGCAGAAAGATGCTCATCAGCAGCAGGCGCTCGTGGAAAAACGCCAGGCTGT
>CAZVMD010000512.1:0-3605 GCA_964628555.1 uncultured Myxococcales bacterium
GGATGTAGATGGCGATGGCTCGCCCGACATCGCCGTCAGCCTGACTGGCCCCACCGGCTCGATCGAGGTCGCGCTCGGCAACGGTGACGGCAGCTTTCGCACACCGGTGGCGCTGGCGACGCAGACGACGGTCAGCGGCATCGCCTTTGGCGACTTTGACGAAGATGGGCGGGCCGACCTGGTTGCTCTCGACAACCAGGCGCTGCGGCTGTGGCACAGCAATGGCGACGGCAGCTTTGCCGCCCCGAGCAACCTGCCGCTGGCCTATCAGGGCTTCACCAGCGCCCGCGTCGTGGTCGCCGACCTCGACGGAGACAAGCACCAGGATCTGGTGGCGCTCAATGCCCGCGACTTCAACTTTCCGGTGCTGTTTGGCAACGGCGACGGCACTTTCAGCGAGGCGCAGAGCCCGATCTACCCCGGGGCCCCGACCGGCCTTGCCTTGGCCGACTGCGACGGCGATGGCCGGCTCGACATCCTGACGCCGCTGTCGCTGGGCAGCACGCCGGTGGCGCTCACTCTGCAGGGGGGCGGCCGTTCGTTCAAGCAGCCGAGCACCTTCGCTGGCCCCAGTAACCTCACCCTAAGCGAGCTGCGGGATCTAAACGGCGACGGGGTCGCTGACATCGCGGTGTTCAACAACCAGGGCACCAGCGGCGCCTTCGCCATCCTGCATGGCCTGGGCGGGGGACGCTTCGCGCCCTCTCGTCCGTACTCCCTGCCACCCTTTCCGCAGCTCATGCTGACCGCGCAGCTCGACGGGGACTCGCGCCCAGAGGTGTTCGTCGCGCATCGCGGCAGCAGTGGCAGCGGCAACTTCTACACCGTGTTCCGCAATGTCACGCCATAAGCAGTGGGCCCTGTGCCTGGGGCTCTCGGTTCTGTTCCTCCTGCCCGTCGTCGTGGCCGAGGCGCGCCCGGCCAAGCTGGCCCCACCGTCGCCCCAGGTCCGGGCCGCTCAGCTCGTCGGGCAGGGGGTGATGGCGCTGGCTACTCGCGACTTTGCTGGTGCCTATCGCGCGCTCGCCGAGGCCTACCGGCTGCAGCCCAGCCACGACACGCTCTATCAGCTGGGCATCGTCGCCTGGAGCGAGGGGCAGAGCCTGATGGCGCAGGACATCCTGCGGCGCTATCTCGCCGATCCCGCCAGCGCAGACAGTGGCGAGAAGCGCAGTGAGGCGCAGCGGATCGTCAGTCAGCTGCCGCGCAGCAGCGCCGAGGCCTGGCTGAGCACCCCCCAGACCGGCCTGGTCTTCGTCGATGATCGCCTGCTCGGCCAGCTGCCGCTGTCGCTGCCGCTGTTGCTGTCGCCCGGCGAGCATCGCCTGCGCGTCGAGTCGGCCGGCCCGCCAGCGCAGTCTCTGTCCCTGTCGCTGACCGTGTCGGCCGGTCAGATCGTCGCCGTGCGCGAGGCCGCGCCGGAGCTCAAGTCGGTCCCGCTGCCCAAGCTGATCCTGCAGCGCACCCCGGTCGGAGCGAGTGCTACGGCGGCCCGTCCAGAGGCTGAGCGGGCTCGTCTGGCCGCCCGCCTGGCCCAGCTGGGCATCGGCCTGTCCACCGTGGTCAGCGACGAACCGCCAGCCAGCTGTGACCTAAGCTGCCTGTCGGGCCTGGCGCGCGAGCAGTCCGCCGAGTTCGCCGTGAAGTGGCTCACCGCCGACCCGGCCTCGCCCGCCCGCCTGGCGATCGTCGATCCCGAGGTCGAGGCGATCGCGGTGCAGGAGCGCCTGGCCTCGCTCGACGGGGCAGGGGCAGGTCCCGACGAGCCATGGCTCGCCGCGCTGCCGGCCCTGCTGCAGCGCGCCCGCGACCGGGGACGGGGTGTGCTGCAGCTAGACACCACGCCCGCCGGCTGCCAGGTGCAGCAGGGCGAGCGGAGCCTGGGCACGACGCCGCTGCGTCGCTCGCTGTTCGTCGGGCCAGCCGAGCTTGAGGTCAGCTGTCCCGGTCTGCCCAAAGAGACGCTGCGGGTCGAGATCAAGGCGGCGGCTCCGACCGTACACTCGCTGAGTCCGCGTCCACCGGCTCCGCCACTGTTGCCAGCGCTGCCCCCGCGCAGAATGCCGCGGCCCGTCTGGCGCTTGGCGCTGGGGGCAAGCACGCTGGCAGTGGGCCTGGGGCTGGTCGGGCTGGGGGGCTCGGCGCTGTCGATCTCGGGTCGCTGCATCGAGCCCATCGCACCGCCGGTGCAGGCCTGTCCGCGCTTCTACGAGACGGCGGCCGCCGGCGGGGCTCTGCTTGGGCTGGGAGCGGCCCTTTCGCTCTCTGGCACGCTGCTTCTGGCGTGGCCGGGGCGGCTGTCCCGCACCGAGGTTGCTGCGCGCTAAAGGAGGTCCATCGTGCGCGTTTCCGTCGTTAAGCGCTGCCTCGCCTGGGGGTTGTTGGCGAGCGCGCTGACCACTTCTGGCTGCGAAGCGCTCTGGGGCTCGCTCAGCCGCGAAAATCTGCAGAACTGTGTCTACTCGACGCAGGCCTGCGCAAGTGACGAGACCTGCGACCAGACCAGCCAGGTCTGCGTCTCGGCCCTGCAGCTATCGAGCGTGACCCCGGCCCTGGCCAGCAGTCAGGGCGGCACCACCATGGTCCTGCGTGGCCAGCGCTTGCAGAGCGGCGCCCGCGTTTTCGTCGACGGTGTGGCCAGCAGCGATGTCGTCGTGCGCTCGGCGGAAGAGCTGCAGTTCACGCTGCCGGCCAGCACGCGCGGGCTGTGGCGAGTCGCCGTGGCGGTAGAAAATCCCTCTGGGCATCGCAGCGAGCGCGCGGATCTGTTTGCCTACTATTCCCCCACGCTGAGTGCGATTGGCCAACGCGTCACCGTCGGTGGACAGGCTATCGCGGGCACGGTCGGCGACTGGAACGGCGACAAGAATCCCGACCTCGCCATCCTCGCCAGCCCGACGCCTGGTGTGCAGATCTTCCTCGGCGACGGTCAGGGCGGCTTGAGCCCGAGCCTGGGCGTCGCTATCGGCACTGCCCAGTCGCCCACGCAAGAGCTCGCCACGCTCGACGCCAACCGCGACGGCAAGGCGGACTTGGTGGTCCTGGCCGGGGTCTCTGTGACCCTGCTGTTCGGCGATGGACTGGGCGGCTTTCCGACGCGCCGGACGATTTACTCCACCGCTGCTGGTCGCTACGCCGCCGCGGTCGCAGTCGCTGACTACGACGGCGACGGTCGCAGCGATCTGGCGATCGCCGACGCGCTGGCCGACAACACCGATAGCTCCGTCCTCTTGCTACACGACAATGCCGACGGCAGCTACACGCCCTCGGCGCCTATCGACAGCGGCCGGCTGCCCTCCGTCTTGCAGCTGGCCGACTTCACCGGCGATGGGCGGCCCGATCTGTTGGTCGGTTTCCAAGATGTGCGCCTGACCCTGTGGCGCAACGACGGCGGCGCGGCCCGCACGCAGCTGGATGTGCCGGTCACCGGCTGCTCCGTTCGAGCGGTGGCAGCAGGCGATCTCAATCGCGACGGCCTGACCGACCTCTTGCTCAACTGCGACACCAGCGTCCGCCCCGCCCTCGGCCAGAGCCCCGGCCAGTTCACCCTCCAGCCCCCCCTCTTCACCACCGCTTCGCTCGGCACGAGCATTGTCTTAGCCGAC
>CAZVMD010000513.1:0-3595 GCA_964628555.1 uncultured Myxococcales bacterium
CGGAGCGCCCGGTCGATACGCTGGAGCAGTGGCGCATGGTCAACGTCGCGGCGCGGGCCATCACGCCTGGCTCAGGCGGCGGCCAGTCGGGCCCGGTCCTGGCCCGCACCACCAGCCCCTCACTACGGGACTTGATCCAGCAGATCGCAGTTCGCCTAGGAAATGTGCTGAATCTACCCAGCGCCGAGCGCCTGGACACCGGCGAAGCTCTGTTACGCGCAATCTCGGAGTCACCAGTCGCGGCTACGAATTCACGCGGACTGATCCTGCTTGGCCTGCCAGAGCTGGTCGAGCGGGCCCGCCTCGACGAAGCCGAGCAGCGCCAGCTGTTGCAGCTGGGGGCGCGCATCTGCCTGGCCTATCGCGGTCGCTCGCTGGTGCTGCTGTCGCCGCAGGCCGCGTCGCTGTCGCTGATGATGCCGCCGCCGACCCCGGGCAACGGGGCAGCGCTGCCGACCGGTGCCTCGCTGGCCGAGTCGAGCGGCGTCCGCCACTTCGAGCTCCTTGACCTTGACCACGTCGCCGATCCCTACAGCATGCATCGCACCGATGACCGCATGCGCAGCGAGCTAGAGCAGTCGCTGAGCTATCAGGTCACGGCCCGCGAAGAGAAGCAGCTGTCGCCCAGCTCATCGGCTCCCCCGGGTGCCTCGGCGCTGCCGATCACCACGGCGCAGACCTCGATCCGCACGCTGATCGATGCCGCTGGCACCGACCTGCGCCTGATCGCCGAGTGCCTGCCGGTCGTCGAGCAGGCGCTGCGCGAGCGCTCGCGAGCCCCGCTGTCACCGAGCGCCTTCGAGACGCGCGTCGGCACCTATCTGCAGCCGGTGTGGAGCGCGCTGCCGCTGCCGCACAAGCTGTACCTGGCGGCGCTGTGCAGCGATGCCGTCGATCTGGAAGTCAGCGATCTGCGGCCGGGCATGGTCGTCGATTCGCCGGTCTATTCCATCTCCGGCAAGGACCGCCTGCCGACGAGCAAGATCATCGCCGCGGCCGGCCTGCGCCTGGATCAGCGCACCATCGACGACCTGAGCAAGGTGATGTGGCTGAAGAAGGTGCGGGTGCGCGGCAGCGTGCACGAGACGCGCAGCGTGCTGTGGACCTACCTCAAGCAGGCGCGTCCGCGCGTCCGCAGTCGCGCTGGCGATGAGACGGCGCGCAGCGGTGATCGCTGGCTAGAGCCGACGGTCAACGACCTGCGCCGCCTGGGTCTCCTGCGCGCGCTGCGGCTGGGCGGCGACAAGGTGTTCTACGCCTTTACCAGCTCGGCGGTGCGCGAGTGGCTGCGTGGCATGCTTGGGGTGGCCGACGGTGAGACCGGCCTGCCGAACACCATCGATGGCCGCAACCTGGTGCGCCAGCTACCGCTGTGGGATGCGGCGGCGGTCGACCGCGCGCTGGGCGGCAACTCGGCTCAGCTGCGGGCAGTACTGGGCTGGAATCGGCCCGGCGTGCAGGGGCTGCAGAACCGCTGGCAGGACTTTTTGGATCTGTCGCGCGCCTGCCGCAAGTGGATGGACGGGCAGGACGAGCACCGCTTTGTCGAGGCCCTGTCGCGCTACTTCCGCCTCGATCTGGTCGACGGCACGCAGGTCGATGAGGTGCCGCACAGCGCGATCCCGATGCGCAGCGTGCAGATCCGCTTCCGCGAAAAGCGACAGCTGCCCTGGCTCAAGCGCGTCGTGCTGTACATGCCGGCGGCGCAGCCGGATCGCGCCACGCTAGAGCAGGTGCAGATCGATCTGCGGGCTCGCCTGCCGATGCTAAGCTCGGGCAGCTCGGGACCCAACCTGCTGCCGCGACCGGATGCCGGCTATGCCGGGCTGGGGGGCGGCGATGGTACGATCAGCGACACCTCGCTGTCGGCGATCGTCGTCGTGCCAGAGCTGTTGCCCGAGGTGCTGGGCTGGAGCCGCAACCTGTTCCACGTCGCGGCCATTGATGTCGCCGACCTGCAGCACGCGGCCCTGCACGATCACCCGGTCGAAGAGCTGATTCGTCGCCTGGCCGCTGCCGCCAGCTACGCCGCGCTGTCGCCGTTCCGCTCGAAGATGGGCCTGGCCAACCAGGAGCTGATCGAAGAGATGTTCTACGGTCGCCGCGCGCTCTTGGAAGAGATCCGCGGCCAGCGGCAAGAGAACTTCCTCATCGTCGGGCCGCGCAAGATCGGCAAGACCTCGCTGCTGCAGCGCGTGCGCTTCGAGCTGGAACGCCAGGGCTATCGCGTGATCCCGCGCGGCATGGACTACACGACGTCGCCGTCGAGCCGCGAGCTGCTCAAGGCGATGATCAGCGAGCTGTGGGAAGACATCGATCCGATGCGCGCCGCCGCCGGCTTTGCGCTGGGCGAGGCGCTGCCGCCGCTGCGCTCGGTCGTCGATCAGTGGGCGCACCGCCAGCCGGATCGCAGCATCGCGATTGTCCTCGATGAGATCGACACCATCCTGCGCACCGAGCGCCGCGCCTATCTGCTGGGCGAGTGGCGCGAGGCCTGGACGCTGGGGCAGGCGCTGGCGACGCTTTTGCCGGTGACCGCGCCGACCGTGCAGGAAGAGCAGCTGGCGGCGCTGTCGAAGTCGCTTTTGGCGGCCGGCTGGTCGACCGATGTCGTCGATGGCGTGCTCGAAGGCTTAAAGACGCCGGCCGAAGAGCGCCGGCAGTCACCGCTCCTCGAAGAGCTGCGCAGCGTCGCCGCGCTGCTCTTGCAAGGCGGGGCGGTCTGCCGCGTCATCCTGGCTGGCCACGCCGAGATGGTCGAAGCGCGCTGGGATCTGTTCGGTCCGCTGCTCAACTTTGCCAAGCTGCGCATGCTCGGCCCGCTCGACGAGTCCTCGGCCGAGCGCATGGTGCGCGAGCCGTTCGCCCGCCTTGGTCTGCGCTTCGAGTCGGCCAATGCCGAGCAGCTGCTGCTCGACAAGACCTTCCGCGTCCCGGCCTGGATCCAGCACTGCGGCGCGCTGATCATCCAGAGCATCGACGAGCGCCTGCGCGTGTCCCGCCGCGAAGAGCAGAAGATCACCGAGCGCGACGTCAGCACCGCGCTCGACAAGGTTCACGCCGAGGAGCGCGCCGCGCTGCAGAGCGAAAACGGCATGTACATGCTGGGCCCCGAGTGCAGCTTCGTGCTCTTGTCGCTGGTCGATGAGCCGTGGTTTACCATCGACGGCGCCATCGACTTCCTGCACGTCTTTTTCCAGACCCTGGAAGCCGCCGATCGCAAAAAGATCACGCCGAAGGAAGAGGACTACTTCGCCGCCTTCTCGCACGAGCCGGTGCGTCGCATCATCCGCGACCTGACCAACACCTTCTACCTCTTCTCCGACGAGGCCGAGTACCTGACCACCGAGGGCCGGGTGTCGTCGAGCGCTCCCAACCTGATGCCGATCAGCCTCGATGCTCTGGCCGCCGGCGTGCCCGGCGATCCCAACCGCGACCGCCTGCGCAAGAGCTACAAGGTCAACCGCAGCATGGTCTCCACCGTCTTCCACGACGAGCTCGCCCTGCCCAAGCGCATCGAGCTCGCCCGCCGCGCCCTCGGCCTCTTCCGCGAACACCGCGGCGTCTGGGGCCGCAGCGCGGGGAAGTAGGGGGG
>CAZVMD010000514.1:0-2293 GCA_964628555.1 uncultured Myxococcales bacterium
GCGACCATCATGGCCATCGTCGACACCATCGAACAGGAAGGCCAGGTCCGCTACCAGAAGTAGCGAGCGACCTCCTGTGCTTGACGGCTCGGCCGGCAGCTCTGTAGGCAGCTTCCCATGCAGCTAGACGAACAGCGCATCCAGGACATCGTCGACAAGGTGGTCTCGCGACTGGGCGCGGCGAGCCGGCCGACCCCGGCCGAGGCCGTCATGCGGGCCGCTGAGCACGGTGCGCCATCGACCGGCACTGGCTTTGTCCCCCCCCACCTGCGCGGCGGACCGGCGAGCAAGAGCGGGCCGGGCGGACGGAATCCCGACATCCGTGTGCCCAAGAGCCATCACGGCCTGTTCCCCGATGTCGACACCGCGGTAGCGGCGGCCCGCCAGGCCTTCGAGCAGTACCAGGCGGTGCCACTGTCGAGCCGCGAGAAGATCATCGCCGCGATGCGCAAGGTGACGCTCGACAACCTGCGTCCTTTGTCGGAGTACGCGGTCGAAGAGACGGGCCTGGGTCGCGTCGAAGACAAGCTCAAGAAAAATGAGCTCTGCGCCGTCAAAACGCCGGGGCCAGAGATCCTGCGCCCAGTGGCCTTCACCGGCGACTACGGGCTGGCCGTGCTCGACCGGGCGGCCTTTGGGGTCATCGGCGCCATTACCCCGACCACCAATGCCACCGAGACGATTATCAACAACGGCATCAGCATGCTGGCCGGCGGCAATGCGGTGGTCTTCAACACGCATCCCTACGCCTGGCGCACCTGCGGCTGGCACGTTCACATCCTGAACGAAGCCATCGTCGCGGCGGGCGGCCCGCGCAACCTGCTGTGCTCGATCGCCGAGCCAACCATCGAGAGCGCGCAGGCGGTGATGAAGCACAAAGGCGTGCGCCTGCTGGCAGTCACTGGCGGCGGTCCGGTGGTCAAGGCGGCGATGCAGAGCGGCAAGCGCACCATCGGCGCTGGCCCCGGCAACCCTCCCGCGGTCGTCGATGAGACGGCGCGCATCGATATCGCGGCGCGCGGCATCATCGAAGGCGCCTCGATCGACAACAACATCGTCTGCGTCGCCGAAAAAGAGGTCTGTGCGGTCGGCAAGATCGCCGATGCGCTGAAAGCCGAGCTTGCTCGCCTAGGCTGCTGCATCCTCAACGAGCGGCAGATCAGCGCGCTTGAAAAGGTCATCCTCACCGATGGTGGGGCGCACACCAACAAAGACTGGGTGGGCAAGAACGCCAACGTCATTGGCCGCGCCATTGGCCTGAACCTGTCGGATGAGTGTCGCCTGCTGATTGCCGAGGTGCCGGAGCAGCATCCGTTCGTGCAGCACGAGCTACTGATGCCGGTGCTGGGTCTGGTGCGCTATCCCGACGTCACGGCCGCGATTGCCGGCGCGGTGCGCTGCGAGCATGGCTTCGGCCACACCGCGGTCATGTACTCGACCAACGTCGAGGCGCTGTCGGCGATGGCCCGCACCATCAACTGCAGCATCTTCGTCAAGAACGGCAGCAGCCTAGCTGGCCTGGGCTACCACGGTGAGGGCTACACCAGCTTCACCATCGCCTCACCGACCGGCGAAGGCATGACCACGGCGCTGTCGTTCACGCGCGAGCGACGCTGCACGATGAAGGACGCCTTCCGCTTCGTGTAAGCGGGCAGCGTAGGGGCCAGGGGGAAGCTGCGTGGGACCGCTGCGACGCGCCGAGGGACAGACGATCGAGGTCAGCGGCCCGGCCCTTGGTCTGGTCGAGACGCAGTCGATCGCCCGCGGCATCACCGTCGCCGATGCCATGGTCAAAAAGGCCGTGGTGCAGCTCCTTTTGAACCGTCCGGTGTCGCCCGGCAAGCACCTGTGCCTGTGCAGTGGCGACGTCGGCGAGGTGCAAGAGGCCATGGCAGCTGGCCGCGCCCAAGCCGGCACCGTGCTGTGCGACGAGCTCTTCCTGCCGCAGGTCCACGACGAGGTCATCGCCGCCCTGCGCCGCCCGCGCTACGCCAGCCCCACGCCGCTCTCCGAAGATCGTTCGCTCGGCGTGATCGAAACGTACAGCGCCGCCGCCACCCTGCTCGCCGCCGACGGCGCCTGCAAAGCCGCCGAGGTCACCCTCTTCGAGCTCCGCCTCTGCGACGGCATCGGCGGCAAAGCCTTCGCCATCTTCGTCGGCCAACAAGACATGGTCGAAGCCGCCCTCAGCGTCGCCGAAGAGCTCCTCTCCCCCGGCCTCTTCCTCGCCCGCGAGCTCATCCCCCGCCCCCACCCCGACATGCTCACCGCCCTCCTCTCCCAATAACCCCCC
>CAZVMD010000514.1:2393-3593 GCA_964628555.1 uncultured Myxococcales bacterium
AATCCCCCCAGCGCCTTCCCCCAGGCGCCCCCGAGCCAAGCTGCGCTAAGGAATCCCCCTCTTCCGGTCGCGGAAGAGGGGGCTGGGGGGAGAAGGGCGGAAAGTTGGGCCCAAGGGCAGGCGATAGGGAAAGGAGAGCGCGACGAGGAAAACCGCCAGGTTTTCCTCTCGCAACAACAGCAGCTTAGGAAGAACTCACCGCCCCCTCCGCCTTCTTCTTCTCAATATTCTTGAGCGACTTCCTCACCACCTCCGCAATATCCAAAACCTGCACCCTCTCCTCCACCCCCGCATCCTTCACCCCATCCGTCACCATGATGGTGCAGAACGGACAAGCCACCGCCGCCACCTCCGCCCCACTATCGATGATCTCCTGCGTGCGGTTGCGATTGACCCGCGGCCCCTTCTCTTCCTGCCACATGCGACCGCCGCCCGCGCCACAGCAGAAGCCATGCTGCTTGCGCCGCGGCAGCTCAACGATGTCGCCCTGGGCCACCGCCGACAGGATCTCACGCGGGGCGTCATAGACCCCGTTCCAGCGACCCAGATAGCAGCTGTCGTGGTACGTCACGCGCTTGTCCAGCTTGTCATCGAGCTTGATCTTCCCGTCGTGAAGCAAGCGCGCGATGACCTGGCTATGGTGCAGCACCTCGTAGCTACCCCCAAACTGCGGGTACTCATTTTTGATGGTGTGGAAGCAGTGCGGGCACGAGGTGATGACCTTGCGAACCTTGGCCTCGTTCATCGCCTCGACGTTGGCCTGGGCCTGCTCCTGGAAGATCATCTCGTGGCCAGCCCGCCGGGCCGGATCGCCCGAGCAGCTCTCTTTTTCGCCGAGCACCGCAAAGCGCACGTTGGCCGCGTGCAGCACCTCGACCAGGGCCCGCATTGACTTCTTGATGCGATCGTCGAAGGCCGCGGCGCAGCCCACGAACAGCAGATACTCGGGCTCGCTCGCGCCTTCGTCACCGACGGTGGGGACCTTGAAGGCCAGATCTTCGGCCCAGGCCATGCGGTCATCGGCGGCGCCCCAGGGATTGCCCCGCCGCTCCAGGTTCTGGAAGGTGCGCTGTAGCTCGACCGGAATGCCCTCGCCGTTTAGCACCAGCGAGGTCTTCATCTGCTGAATCTTCAGCGGGTGATCAATGAAGACCGGACAGACTTCCTGGCAGGCGCCGCAGGTGGTGCAGGCCCACAGCG
>CAZVMD010000515.1:0-3592 GCA_964628555.1 uncultured Myxococcales bacterium
GTGTCGCGCCAGCGCTACTGGGGCTGCCCCATCCCGATGGTCGAGTGCCTGCACGGCGGCCACGGCTATCAGCCGGTCCCCGACAGCCAGCTCCCGGTCCAGCTGCCCGAGGATGTTGAGTTCGTGCCGGGCGGCAAGTCGCCGCTTTCGACCCATCCGACCTGGTCGCAGACCACCTGCCCGATCTGCGGCGGCCCGGCTCGGCGCGAGACCGACACCATGGACGGCTTCATGGAGTCCTCGTGGTACTTCCTGCGCTACACCGCGCCGCGCTACACCGACGGAATCATCGATGCGGCGGGGCTGTCGTGGATGCCGGTCGATCTGTACATCGGTGGCTCTGAGCACGCGACCAAGCACCTGATCTACGCGCGCTTCTTTACCAAGATGCTCAGCGACTGGGGCCTGCTGCCCAAGGAGCTGCGCGAGCCGTTCTCGCGCCTGCTGACGCAGGGCATGGTGCTCAAAGACGCCTATCGCTGCGCCACCCACGACTATCTGTATCCGGAAGAAGTGCAGGACGGAAACTGCAAGCAGTGCGGCCAGCCGGCGCAGCAGCTGCGGCAGATGAAGATGTCCAAGAGCTTCCGCAACGTCGTCGAGCCGATGACGCTGATCGAGCGCTACGGCGCCGACACGGTGCGGCTGTTCTGCCTGTTCGCCGCGCCGCCCGACTCGGTGCTGGAGTGGAGCGAGGCCGGAGTCGAAGGCTGCAGTCGCTTCTTAGGTCGGCTGCATCGCTTGGTGCTGCGCGCGCTGGCCCTGCCCCACGCGACAGCGGCAACGGAGCCGAGCGCAGAAGACCTGGCGCTGCGCCGCAAGACGCACAAGACGATTCGCCGCGTAACCACCGACCTGTTCGAGCGCCTGCAGTACAACACCGCGATCGCCGCCATCATGGAGCTGTGCAACGAGACCAGCGACTACCTCAGCACGGCCGTCGCCGGCGCGACGCAGACAGCGGCACTGCGCGAGGCGCTCGACAGCGCTGTGCTGCTGCTGTGCCCGATGGCACCCCACCTGTGCGAAGAGCTGTGGGAAAAACTCGGGCATGCCCCGTTTGCCGCCGCCGCCCCTTGGCCGCTGTGCGACGAAGCGATCGCCCGCGATGAGCACGTCACAGTGGTGGTGCAGGTCAATGGCAAGAAGCGCGGCGAGCTCCTGGTTGCTCCCGACGCCGACGAGGCAACCGCACTGGCGCTGGCGCAGGCCGACGCCAACGTGGCCCAGCACCTGGCGGGCAAGACCGTGCGCAAGACCGTCTTTGTCAAAGGTCGGCTGCTGAACCTGGTGGTCGGATAGAGGCCGGCGGCCACGACCACATCGGCGATATAATCGAGATCGGTCGAGCAATCCACAGAGGTGGACATGCGGCTCTCACCGGGAAGGTGGCTGAACGCCCAGTTGCATCTGCTGTCGTGGCTCGGCGAAGAGCTGCACGGAGAGAGCTTTCTTGCCGAGCAGCGACCGCAGGGGCGGACGGTGGTGGTCAAGGTGCTGTCGTCGGAGGTCTGCCGTACTCCGGCCTATCTGGAGCGCTTCCGCCGCAGCGCCGAGCGCGCCATGCTGCTAAACCATCGCCACGCCGCCGCGGTGCACGCCTTTGGCGTGCTGCCAGCCAGCCTCGATCGCGGGACCGGTGCCGACCCCGCCCCTGGCCTCGGCATGGGGCTCTCGCTGCCGCCGCCGCCGGGCAGTGGCGCCAGTGCCGGGCCGGGCATTCCTTGGCTGGCCACCGATCCGCTCAGCGGTGTCGATCTGCGCAGCTATCTTAGCGACGGCGCGACGGCAGACACCTTAGCCACGCTGCTCTTGCCGGTGGCGGACCTGCTGGACCGGGCCGCCGCGCTCGGGCTCTGCCACGGCGAGATCTCGCCGAGTAGCCTGGTCCTTGAGCCCGATGGCAGCGGTCATCGCTTGGTGCTCAGTGAGCTCGGCCTGGCCAAGGTGCTGGCCCCCGATCTGCTGGAGCTACCCAGCCCACCCGGCTCGCTGTGCTATCGCAGCCCCGAGCAGTGTGCCGACGGACAGCAGGTCGATGCCGCCTCGGATCGCTACGCCCTGGCGATCGTCCTTTATGAAGCGGTTGCCGGTCGGCCGCCCTTTGTCGCCGATCACCCCCGCACCCTGATGCAGCTTCATCGCAGCGCCCCGGTGCCACCCCTGCGCACGCTGGCGCCGCAGGTACAGAACGCCGAAGCGCTCGACGCCTTCTTTGTCCGCGCTCTGGCCAAAGAGCCAGCCGCCCGCTTCGCCAACGCCACCACCATGCTGGAAGAATTCACCCTGGCCTTGACGGTGCAGAAGAAGGCCTCGGTGCGACCGATTCAGCGGCGACGATCGCCACGCTGGTATCGCTTGCTGCGCGAAGGCGAGCCCGGTGAAGGGCCAAGCGGCGGCAGCACCGAGCCCGAGCACATGCTCGACATCGTCGTCGGGCCGCGCGCCGTACTCGGCAAGCAGAGCGAGTGCGATGTCGTCTGTCAGGCCCTGCCCTCGCCGCAGCACGACCTGATCACCGGCACCATCAGCCGCGAGCATGCCGTGCTGATCTGGCTCGACAATCGCCTGAGCGTCCTTGACCAGAGCAGCAATGGCACCTTTATCGCCGAGCGCCGCATCGGCTCTCGCTTGGCCGGTCTTCCCGACGGTGCTCTCCTGCACTTGGGGCAGCACTTGGCGGTGCAGATCACGCTGCTGCAGAGCAGCCCTAGCTCGGACCCGCCACCTGGCGCGCTGCTGCAGCGCCGCGATGGCTATGCGGTCGGGCTGCCGGCCACGCTGATGCTATGGCAGCAGCTTCCGACTCGCGGCTCGCCGCTTGAGCGCCTGGGCGGAGCGATGCGCTGGGGCCAGGTCTGGGTCGCCCACCGCGAGCTCTGGTGGAGCGGCCATCCGACGGTGATCTGGCAGCGCCAGGACCACAGCAGCGTGCTTGGCCCGGCCCCGCTGCGCGATGGCGATCAGCTGATCGATCGCGACGTCATCCTGCGCGTCATTCACTGATTCATCGCTGCCGCGGGCGCAGGCTAGTCGCAGCTAGCGCCCTTGGCAAAGCCGGTGCGCGGCGACTTTTTGATGCGCGCTTCGGTCTGCGGCCCGTACGCGCCGTCCGCGGCGATCTTGTCGCCGGGGTTGTTGTGGTTCCACAGCCGCTGGAACGCCAGCACGCCCTGAGCATCGACGCCGCCGGTGTAGTCGAAGTGGACGTCATCGGCGGTCCCAAACCAGCGGAAGCCGTTGTCGCGCAGGATGCTGATCCACGAGCTATAGGCCGAGGTGTCGATCGCCAAGCCATCCTCGTGGTTGCTGCGTCCAGGCTGCGCCGCCAGCCCAACGCCACAGCGTCCGGTGCGATACCAGGTGTACAGCATGTACTGCTGGGCCAGGGTGCGCAGCGTCGAGTTAAGCGGCAAGCGGCTGCGTCCGGTCGTCGCTCGCCGCAGCGCCGCCGCCGCCGGCCCCTGCAGATACGGCAGCGCCGCTGCCGAGGTCAAAGAGACATTGGCGCTGGTGATGTTGGCCATCAGCCCCGGACGGATGCAGTTCATCTCGGCGACGATCTGATCCGACAGGCCGCGGATCGAGGCGG
>CAZVMD010000516.1:0-3572 GCA_964628555.1 uncultured Myxococcales bacterium
CGCCGCTCTTTTGCGCAGTGCGCTGTCTTTTTACTTGAGTAGAAAAGGGAGGGTGATGACGGCGAGGCCCCCGCGGGGTTGGCTGAAGTGAAGGCGGCGGAAGGCGTCAGTGATGCAGCGCTCTGCTCGCGGCGGGAGGTCGGTGGGGCGAAGGACGAAGCTGGCGACCACCTGGCCCTGGCTGGCGACGGCGAACTTGACGATGAGCTGGCTCGGCAGCAGGGGAGCGTAGGTCCGCTCGCGCTCGTAGCAGGACTTCACTTCGTGGATGTGGAAGCGGACGACGCGCAGGATCGCCTTTTCGCTCAGCGTGCCGAAGATCTGCGGCTCGCCCAGCGACCACTGCGCTGGCTTGACGGGCGGCGCGCTCGGTGTGGCGAAGCCCAGGTGACGGCACTCGGGTCGGTCGCCGGTTCGGCGCAGGGTGCGCAGCGGACCCAGGCCCACCGGCTCATAGCCGCAGTCATCGGCCAGCGGCTCTGCGCGCTCTGGCCTGAGCCACGGCGCTAGCTCTTCATCCGGCGCGGGCGAGGGGAGCGGGAAGGACTTGGGCGGGTCGGGGGCCGCCGACTCACCCGGCGTGGCGGCGGGCGGCGACGATGCGTTCGCCTCTGGTGTGGGCTGGGCGGCGCCCCCCGGTAAGTCGCTGCATGCGAACAGGGCGACGACTCCCAACAGGGCGACCGCGGTGCTCGTCGGCAGCGTAGTCATGGTGTCCTCCCAAGCTGGTGTCGTTCTGGATCCGCGCAGACAGGACGTTGGACAGTCGGCAGCAGGCTGGGTTCCTGGCGGCTTTGGCGGCAGCACGGGCCCGCCTTCGTCATCACATCACCGCACTGCCCCCCGGGCTGGCCCAAGAAACGACGCAAGGCTTGCGGCGCAACAGCCGGCCAGCGCAAGCGCTTCGAAGCCAAGCGCAGAGCCGGCTCTGTCGTCCCGCGCAGCCGCCGCAAAGAGCGGCCACCGGTCATGTCAGATTCGGCCTACGATCGAAGTAGTCTGCATACGCGAAAGGGGGCCAACATGAGGACTTCTGTGGCTTGGGGTCTTGTGCGGCGGGGCTCGGGGCTGGGCGGGGCTGCGCTGGGGCTGGGGCTCACCCTGCTGTCGGCGTGCAACTCCAGCGTGACCAGCGGTGGTGGCAGTCAGGCCTGCGTGCCGGAGGCGCAGACCTGTGTCGACAGCATGCTGCTGCGCTGCGATCCAACGGGGACGTATGTGCCGCTGCAGCAGTGTGCAGCGACGCAGGTCTGCGATGACCGCCTGGGCTGCGTGCAGTGTCGGCCGGGGACCACGACCTGCGTCGGCGAAGAGGTGCACGCCTGCAGCGAAAGCGGCAGCGCCGGCGCGCTGACCGAGGCCTGCGCCTTTGGCCAGAAGTGCCGCGATGGAGCCTGCATCGATGCCTGCGAGATCGCGGCCAGCGACTTTGTCTATCTGGTCGATGCCGACAACAACTTCCTGTCGTTTGCGCCCAAGAACGATGTTGGCGCAGGCACGCTGCCGACCAGCGTCTTTACCGTCATCGGCAAGATGACCTGCCCGACGACCAAGCCGCCCTTGCAGGGCTACACCACGGTGTCGCCGTTTTCGATGGCCGTGGATCGCAAGGCGGCTGCCTGGGTGCTGTACACCAGCGGCGAGCTGATGAAGGTCAGCCCCAAGGATGCCTCGTGCGTGGGCACCAGCTATCAGCCCTCGCAGATGGGCTGGGATACCTTCGGCATGGGCTACGTCAGCGACGCCCAGGGCAGCAAGAGCGAGACGCTGTACGTCGGCCGCGCCACCGTTGGATCAAACACCGATATGGGCCTGGGCAAGCTCGACGCCAACCTGACGCTGTCCCGGGTCGGCACCTTCACCGGCGTGACCCACAGTCCCGAGATGAGCGGCACCGGCGCCGCTGAGCTCTACGGCTACTTCCCCAGCAACCAAGCCGGCAAGCATCTGATCGCGCTCATCAACCGCAGCGATGCCTCGTTCACGCGCACCTACAGCCTGGCGCCGCTGCCTTCCGTCGATCAGAACTACGCCTTCGCCTTTGCCCACTGGGGCGGCCGCTTCTACTACTTCATCGACATGAAGATCAGCACCGGCGCGCGGGTCAGCCGCGTCTACCGCTACGACCCGGCCGCGAACACCAGCACGCTGGTCATCGACAACTCGCCCTATCGCATCGTCGGCGCCGGCGTATCGACCTGCGCCCCCACCGTCATCGGCTAGCCCGGCCGCCGCCCGCTTCCAGCCAACGCAGCCGAGCGGCTCACTGGCTCAGCTCCTCCTGCCCCGCTACCCCACGGCTCAAGACCAGCGCACCCGGGCTGGCACTGGCCGGCGTGCGCCGAGCGCCGCCAACCTGAAGGCGGAAGCTGCGTCCTGGTCCTGGCAGCTGGGTATACTCCGCGCTTCTCTCCATCGGAGGTTGGCCCATGTCGACGTCGCGCACGCTCCCAAGGTCCCGGTTTTTGCCAGCTGCCCTGCTGCTGCTGGCTTGCGGCGATGCCCCCCTCGAAGAAGGTGCGCCGCCGGCCAGCCCAGCCGCCGAGGCCGACGACAGCACGCCGCGCCTGCCCGAGCCGATGAGCGTCGAGCCGCCGGCCCCATCACCCGCCGTTTCCGAAGCGGCTGTCAACTGCAGCGTCGCACCCACCACACGCAAGGACTTGGTGTGCTGGCGCTGGCGCTGTGATCGCAGCAATCGCAGCGAAGGCACCTGGAGCGGCAACCTGGCATCCTGCGCGGCTGGCGACATCTCGGCCGCCGGACGCGGAAACGCGCTCAAGCTGGTCAACCTCTATCGCTTCCTCGGCGGCTTGCCGGCCGTCACCAGCGATGCCAGCAAGAACGCGGCGGCGCAGAAGTGTGCGCTGATGCAGCACGCCAACGGCACCCTGTCGCATACCCCGCCGACGACCTGGAAGTGCTATTCCGCTGACGGGGCCACCGCGGCTTCACGCAGCAACATCGCCACCGCACCCGGGGTCAGCGCGGTCGATCTGTATATGGCCGACCCCGGCAACCCGACCACCATCGGTCATCGCCGCTGGATCCTGTCGCGCAGCTTGGGGCCGATCGGCCTGGGCTCAACGCTGGTCGGCAGTGCCGGCTATTCGTGCATGCATGTGATCGGCGGCAGTGGCACCGCCAGCTACGCCTACCAGGCCTGGCCGCCCCCCGGTCCGGTGCCCATCGAGCTGTTCAGTGCGGTCAGCTTCGCACCTCTTGATACCGTCGGCTGGACGGTGCAGAGCGACACCATCAACCTGTCCGGTGCCACCGCCACGCTCAAGGATGGCAGCACCGTCGTACCGACCACCACCACCACCCTCGGCTCGGGCTATGGCAGCACCTACGCCATCCGCTTCGCGCCGACCGCATCGACCTGGCGGGCTCAAGCCGGCCACACCTATAACGTCACCATCACCAAGGCTGGTCTGAGCCCCATCACCTACGCCGTCCAGCCCACCGCCTGTCCCTAGGGAAGTCCCGCCTCGCCGATCTGCGGCCTGCCGCTTGGTACCATCGGCCCATGCAGCGCGCGATTACCGGTTACAGCTACGATGCGCAGGGCG
>CAZVMD010000517.1:0-3560 GCA_964628555.1 uncultured Myxococcales bacterium
TGTACCATGGCCGATCTTCGTAGGCCTGCTCCCAGCCCACCACCTTGGGATAGGTTCGCGAGCCGATCAGCGTCGGGATCCCTTGCTTGGCTTTCTCTTCCGCGGCCAGGAAGTTGATGCCGCGCGCCATGTTCGATGCGTTGAAGATGCGCTGCAGGTACACATCGACGCGGCCCTCGTGCACAAACTGCCACATCTTGTGGAAGCGCTCGTCGCCGGTCAGCTTGCCCAGCGCCGCCGCCACCCCGGCGCTGCACTCGATGTCTGACTTGGTGCGGTGGATGCGATCGATCGGCGTGCGCGGGAAGACCGAGATAAACGGGTTGGTCACGCTCGCCGTCACGTCCGGATGCTTAAACTCGGCCCAGGAATCGACCGGGAACACCACGTCGGCGTACTCGCAGGAGGCCGTCCACCACCACTCGTTGACCACCACCATGTCGACTCGCGGCAGGGTGTTGGCGACGGTCTCATAGTGGCCCTTGGCGTTGCCGATCAGCGAGTTCGAGTTGCTGACCCAGATCGCCTTGGTCGGCGTCGGGATGTGCCCCTTGCCGGTGATCCGCTCCTTGCCCATGTGCAGGATGTGATCGCCGTGGTTCCAGTAGTGCACCGACTCGTAGCGGACATAGGACTTGACGCGCGAGGGCTTGCTGCCGTCGAGCTCAATGTTAAACGGATCTTCAAAGGCGTACTGCGGCAGCCCGTTGAAGTACGCCGTGCGATAGTTGCCCGCGTACGAGCCGACGTTGCCACCGACGAAGCCGACGTTGCGCGTCAGCGAGGCCAAAAAGAAGATGGCGCGGTCTTTGAGGTCGTTGTTGAAAAACTGGTTGGGACCCATGCCGCAGGCAAACAGCGTCCCCTCGGGGTTCTTGGCGATCTCGCGGGCCAGCGCGCGCACGCCGTCAGCCGGTGCCCAGGTAATGGCCTCGACCTGAGCCGGCGTGAAGTTCTTCTGCACATACTCTTCGATCAGATCGAACACCGGCCGACAGGTCACGGTCTTGCCGTCGGTCAGCTGGACCTGCACGGTGCCTTTTAGCTGCGGATCGAGCTTGCGCTTGCGGAAGCGGGCACCGATCTCATCGCGGCTGACCGCGGCCGGCTTGCCCGTCTTTTGATCCCAGACCACAAACGGCTGCAGCTTGTCGGTCAGGGCCTCGGGCACCACGGTGCCGGTCTGCTGCGTGGCGGGGGGCGCCTTCTCACCGGCCTTCATCACCTGGGCCGACAGCCCACCGCTCACCTTCACGCCCGCGACGGCGCGCGCATCCAGGCGCTCCAGCGTATCCATGCGCACCAGCGATGGCAGGTCGGTGTAGGCCTTGACGTAGTCGACGTCGTAAAGCCCCTCGGCAATTAGCACCTGCGACAGTCCCAGGGCCAGGGCCGGCGTGGTGCCTGGTCGCACGATCAGCGCCAGGTCCGCCTTGTTCATCGTTGCTGAGTACTCAGCCGCGATCACCGCGACCTTGGTGCCCTTGAGGCGCGCCTCGGTCAGCCAGTGCGAGTCGGGCATCTTGGTCGTAATCCAGTTCATGCCCCAGACAACCAGCAGCTTGGCCCGCTCGGCCATCGCCAGATCCCAGTCCACCGTCTGCTGCCCAGTGACCATCGGGTGGCCCGGCGGCAGATCGGTGTGCCAGGTGTAGTTGTCCCAGCCGCGCGCTCCCAGCGCCGCATCGGCGCCCACCTTGCGCGTGTGCGCATCCAAAAGCGACAGCGTGTTGGCAAAGCGGTACTGACCAAAGATGCGCGTGATGCCCAATAGCGGCATGCCGCCGCGCATCTTGATGACCTGCGTGCCGACGCCGTGCGTGGTCTCGACCATCTCGGGGTCGAAGCCCTGCGCCAGCAGCCAGCGCTTGCCCTGCTCGCCGTTGTAGCCGGAAGAGACGCTGTGGAAGCCGCGCGCGACCCAGTCGAAGGCCTCTTCCCACGAGACGCGCTCGAAGGTGTCCTTGCCGCGCTGCAGGTACTTGGCATCGACCTTTCCCGTCGCTGGATCGCGAGGAAAGCCGGCCCGCGCCCACTCTAGCCAGCCCTTGCGAACCAGCGGGTACTTACAGCGGCGGTCGCCGTAGAAGCGGCGAACCAGGGCCAAGCCTTTCTGGCAGCAGCGCGGATCCCAGCGGTGCGAGGCCTTGGCTCCCGACTCATCGACGGCCTTGCCATAACCAAACGTCGGGCCGATGCGAACCACGGTGCCGCTGCGCACATAGGCCTGCAGGATGCAGTTGTGCGTGTCGTTGGGCGCGCAAGTAAAGGTGAACGTCGAGTCATACGCGTACAGGTCGCGATAGATGCGCTCCCAGCCGCGGTTCGGGTAGGCCCGCAGCGGATTATCGACAGTCAGCGGCTCCAAGAAGTTGAAGCCAAAGCTGCGACCGGCCAGCGTAGCGCCGGCCCCGGCGGTAAGCAGCGTCAGAAACGACCGACGAGACAGTCTGCTCTGCGACACAACACACCTCCACATTCGTGAGCGCCGTGGGCGCTCGGCTCTGGTGCTCGCGCCGAACCTCGGGCGCGGGGAAACTTGCTGGTTTACGTGGGCAACGAGAGGCCCTACGAGCCCGGGCGCGAGCGGGTGCGCAGCGCAAACAGCGGACCCGGCGGCGCCAGCGGCTTGCCGCGACGCGAGCGCGCGATGTCGCCAAGCGACGTGCGTCCTAAAAAGGCGCGGATGCTGGCGCTCTCTTTGACCCAGAACTTATGGGCGGGACAAGACTGCTCGTCCGAGCATGGGCCTGCCCCTAGCAGGCAGCGCTGGCGCACAACCGGTTCATCGAGGGCCTCACAGATCTCCATCAGGCTGATTTCGGTCGCCGAGCGGGCCAGCATCACGCCGCCGCGGGTTCCGCGCTGCGTCATCACCAGGCCTTTTCGCGACAACATGTTAATCAGCTTCGCAAGATACGGGCCAGGCACCGCCGTGGCGGCTGCGATGTCGCGTACGAAGGTCGGCTCATCGACCTGGGCCAGGTAGCCCAAGGCGCGTACGGCATAGCCAAAGGTCTGGCTGAGCATGGCAAGCGCTCCCTATTGATGACTTTCAGGTCAATTAGTCATGACAAGTGCCGACTTCATGACCTACAGGTCCAAAGTTCCGACCCGATGCAATTGCAGAGCCGATGCCAGACCCGCCCTGGACTGCGGCCTCCCCCTGATTTCGGCGCGGCATGGCGGTCAGCGGCCGGCCGGCGAAGCCCGCAGAACTTGCAGCAAAAACCAGGCTCGCTGCATCGCTTGCGCTGCAGCTTTTTCGCCCCCTCGTAACCGCGCGCAAACCACGACTGCGCCGACCGGCTAGCGCTCCACCCCGCCGCAGCTCTCCCGCATCGCGCCGCCGCCCCAGCCTCAGCCCGCACCGGGCTTTCCGCCGCAGCCAAGCGAGCACAGGCTCGGCGCTCGCCGGCTAGCCTTCCGCGGACTCTTCCGCCGCCCAGCCCCTGCCCCTGCCGCGCTGGCCGCACCGCGCTGCCCAACAGCGGCTACGGCTTAATCGGCGTTTACGTCCGTCACGGCCAGCTGCTCGTAGCGCATCTGAGGGTCGAACT
>CAZVMD010000518.1:0-3471 GCA_964628555.1 uncultured Myxococcales bacterium
AGCAGGGCGCCCGCCGCGCCGGGTGAGAGCTCAGCGGCGTTGGCCTCATCGGTGTCGATGTGCATCTCCAACACGAACTGTTCGCTCACGCGGACGATCACATCCCCGAACACGAGATCGCGCGGGCCACCAGTCACTGCCACCTCTACCTCGTCGCCGTCGGCCACGCCGTAGGCCTCGGCGTCCTTGGGGTGCATGTGGATGTGGCGCCAAGCGCAGATGAGCCCCTCATCCAGGCGAAGCGTGCCTCTCGGTCCCGCAAGCAGGATCGGGGCTGAGCCTTTGGTGTGACCCGACTGACGAATCGGCGCATCGACACCGAGAACGAATTCGTCGGTGCGCGACACCTCGACCTGGCAGCTCTTACGCAGCGGACCGAGCACGCGCACGCGCTCGATGCTGCCGCGGGGACCGACGATTGTGACCTGCTCGGCACAGGCGAACTGCCCCGGCTGCGACAGGGGCTTTATCGGCGTCAGCTCCGAGCCGGGCCCAAAGAGAGCATCCATCCCAGCGCGATCCAGGTGGACATGCCGCGCGCTGACCGCGATGGGGATCGGCCCCGGCTGGCGCACCGTCTTGCCCTCGCCGACCACAGCGGCGACGTCGCGCGCAATCTGGAGTTCTTCGTTGGTCGCGATGACCAGCGTGCGCACCCGCGCGTGATCCGCAGAGATCTCGGCGATGGGATGATCGTCACTTACACGCGCATCGCCATTGAGGTCGTCGTCGATCGAGAGTCCAAGGAAGTCCAAGCGCTGGAGGATTCGGCGGCGCATCTCGGCGCTGTTCTCACCGATGCCGCCGGTAAGCACCACGAGGTCCAGGCCCCCCATCACCGCGGCGTACGCGCCCAAGTACTTGCGCACGCGGTGGGCGAACACGGCGATCGCGAGCCGCGCGCCGTCGTGTCCCTCTGCCGCTGCCGCCTGAATTGCCCGCAGATCATGCGAGATCCCCGAGAGCCCGGCGAGGCCGCTTCGGGTATTGAGGACTTTTTCGGCGCCATCGACGCCCAGCTCGCGAGCCAGCGCCAGCACAATGCCGGGATCGATGTCTCCAGCGCGCGTACCCATCACCAGGCCCTCAATCGGGGTCAGGCCCATCGAGGTGTCGACGCTGTGCCCGTGCTCGATCGCGCAGGCGCTCGCCCCATTGCCAAGGTGCAGCGTCACCACGCGCAGCTCGGCAAGCGGCCGACCGATGTGCGCCGCCGCCAGTGCCGAGACAAAGCGGTGCGAGGTGCCGTGGAAGCCAAAGCGCCGCAGGCCCCGCTGCGCTGCAAGCCCTTGGTCGATCGCATAGGTGCGGGCACGGCGCGGCATCCGCACGTGGAATGCGGTGTCGAACACCGCCACCTGCGGCACGTCGGGCAGAAGCGCGCGGGCAGCGCGGATGCCCGCCAGGTTCGCGGGGTTGTGCAAAGGCGCCAGCGGCACGCAAGCCTCAATCGCGGCGAGCACCGCGTCATCCATTCGGACCGCGTCGACGAACTGCTCGCCACCATGCACCACGCGGTGACCCACCGCATCCACCTGCGCGCCGCCTAGCTCGCCCAGGATCGGACGCAGCGCGTCTGCATGGGAATGGGTAGAGCCGAGCCCCTCGACCTGGCCGGCACGCACGCGCTGCCCGGTGGCGGGATCGACAAGCTGATACTTGAGGCTGGAAGAGCCAGCGTTGAGGACGAGGATCTGCATGGGCAAAAAAAATTAGCAGAGGCGGTCTGCGCAGCGTGCACAAACGTTCTAGTGAGGCCACGATCCATGACAAGGATTAGCCCAGACACACCAAGGTACCCCAGGAACAATCTGCGAGCCGGAGCCGGAGCCGGAAGCCTCATGCTGCTTGCGCGATGCGCGACGCCATCGGCGGGCTCGGGGATCCGGGGGATCCTCGTCTCTTGGCTGGTCACCTCTCCGTCGAAGAAGCTGCCGTGGCCCGGACTCAGAAGGCGACGCCGGACTCGATTGTGGTGCGGAAGGTCCACGTGGGGGGCCGCGGCGCAGTGGCCTGCGGCGATGCTGCGGTGTCCTCGGTCTGCTCGTCGTGGTAAAGGCCCACCACAGGGTTTAGCGGGTAGACCCCCATATAGAAGGGCCCGGCCAATCGGAGGCGCAGGCCCAGCTGAAAGCGCGCATGGAACTTCAGCGCGCCGCCTGCTCCCAGGTCGGCCAAAAGCGGGACGGCGAAGCGCCGACGCGCGTCCAGGTCCAGGTGCAGGCCCAGGTGGAACGTGCCCACGCCGCCATGCACGAGCCGCGGCCCAGGGCCTCCCGGCTGCGCCGACAGGAGGTAGCGCCCGGCAGCGCCAATCTCGACGACGTCCTTGAAGCGGAGCGCGGCGAGGGCCCCAGTCTGCATTCCCTCCAGACGAGTGAAGTCTGTGCCTACGTCCAGATCGCTGGCAAAGACGAAGCGAACGATGGACTGGCGTCGCAGCCGGGCACCAAAGAGCGGGCGGGTCAGCGCGGCGGCCTCCAGCTCTGGCGAAGGGCCAGGACCGACCGCTGCCCCAGAAGTCTCGGCCGCGGACATGGACGCTATCTGGCCCATCACCGCATCGGATGCGACCCGGCTGACGGTGCCGCCGCTCCCTGCTCCCTTTCCCCCCAGGCTCGCAAACCCTGCAAGCGGCAAGAGCGCTAGGCTGAGGGCTGCGTACCCAGCTATGGCGCCCAGGGTGCGTGCGCCGCTGAGGTTGCTGATCTCGATCTGCTGGATCTGCTCCCAGGGGATGCCGCTTCGCACCCAGAACTTCCCGGGCAGCTGCACATCGTAGCTGGACTCGACTTGTTCGGATCCCCTTTTCTCCATTGGCAGGACGACGAATTCGGAGCCGTCTAGCTTGGCCACCTGCTCCCATTTCGTAGCGAAGGTCCAGCGGCCTAGGCCGGCTGCTTGACCCTGCTTGTGCACCCAATATCGCGCGAATGCGTCCTCGTCCATGGGGCTGCTCTCGGCCTGATCCGGCCAACGCCGCCGGTAGGTTTCGTAGGCATCCAAGGAGTGACGCTTGCCGGCTAGGTCAATAAACTGGCGGAGCAGGGTCTCGAAGTTGGAGGACTCTGAGAGCTGCAGCGACCAGGCCTGGGCGTCCGGCGACGGGATCATCTTGGGGCCGAAGATCTCGCGCAGCGCTTCGGTGCTCACGGGGTCAAGGCCGGTCACCCGCACCTCGTGCAGGTCGTGGACGGTCAGCGGGTAGTCGATGCGGAGCCCCCGCGCCCCAACCTCTAGGGCGCCGACCTCTTGGCAGGGGAGATAGCCGCGCTCGGCCCGCAGCACACAGATTTGCGAGTTGGGATCCAGCCGTACGCCGCGACCCGTCGCGGTCCGCAGAAAAACGGGCGCAGGCCGGTCTGCGGTCACAAGCGGCCCGAGGTCTGGCCCGAGCACGACCCGAGTAGGCGCGTAGCAGCCAACGCTCAGCCAGGTCGCACCGCAGAACAAGAACAGAGCGCGGTGCAT
>CAZVMD010000519.1:0-3464 GCA_964628555.1 uncultured Myxococcales bacterium
AGCTCGCGCAGCGGCTGCGGCTTTTCGACGATGTGCTTGGCGATCAGATCGCCCGAGCCATCGCCCTGAAACGGCGGTCGCCCCGACAGCATCTGGTACAGCATGCAGCCCAGCGAGTACACGTCGGAGCGATCGCTGGTCTGGCCGATGCCACGACACTGCTCGGGGGACATATAGGTCGGCGTGCCGATGATTGCCCCGGTCGTGGTCTTGAGGACTTGGCCGTTTTCGGGCTCCATCACCTTGGCGATGCCAAAGTCCAGCACTTTTGCCCGCTCTCCCGACGGTGTCTCGGGATCGGGAACCATCAGCACATTTTCGGGCTTGAGGTCGCGATGGACGACGTTTTTGTCGTGCGCGGCGGCCAGCGCGGCGGCGATCTGTCGCGTGATGCGCAGCGCATCGGCAGCGCCCAGCTTCTCGACCTGGGCGAGACGGGCACGCAGCGACTCGCCCTCCAGAAACTCCATCATCATGTAGGCGGAGTTGTCGGGCAGCTGACCGTAGTCGAAGACGCGCACCAGGCCGACGTGATGCACCAGGCTCGTGGTCTTCGCTTCGTTGAGGAAGCGGCGCAGCGAGTCCTGATCAGCCATCAGCTTGGGATGCATGACTTTGATGGCGACGCGCTGATTCAGCGTGTCGTGCTGCGCCTCAAAGACAGTCCCCATCCCGCCCACGCCGATGACGCGGGTGATCTTGTACTTGCCGACGCTTTCCCCGATGAGCGGGTGCGGCGCATCGTCAGTGTTCGGCTGAGCGCTCATGGCAGAAGTAGAGCCTAGTTATTGTAACCGAACTCCGTATGAAGAAGTACATCTTCCACCGAGCTTGTTTTGCCCGGCTCCCGCCTGTCTAGCGTCCGCTCAGGGCGGGCGAACCGACTGTGCTAGCATGCGCCGCGTGAATCGCTATCGCTGCGGCAAGTGCCCATATATTTACGATCCGCGTCGCGGCGACCCGGATGGGGGGATTCCGCCGGGGACCCCGTTTGCGCGCATACCTGACAGCTGGCGCTGCCCGGTCTGCGGTGCCAGCAAGCGGGACTTTGTCGCCCTGGAAGACGACCTGCCCGCGTCAGCCTCGGGGTCTGCTGTGAGCCAGACTTCGCCGTCGGCAGACGCAGACGCAGCCTCGCCCAGTCAAGCCGCGCCCCGTCGTCCTGTCGCCCCCAGCTATCCGGCGGAGACCTGGACCGTGGGATCGCTCAAGCACCTGCGGTAGCGAGTCACAGAGCGCCCAAGCCCAAGCTGCCGCGCCAGCGCCACAGCAGGGACAGGGCCAGCATCAGCAGCAGCAGCCACAGAAGCAGGTAGAACCGGCTCGGGCGCAGGGCTGGCGAGCGGCGCGGCGAGCTCCCCTCCGGCGGCCGGCTCTTGCTGCCAAGCGGCGGTAGCGGCAGACGTCCTGTCCGCCTGGGGGGGGCTTGCAGCGACGGCGCGTCGGCGTCGTAAGGCAGCGCTTCTTCGGGCGGCGTGCGCTCGGCCGGCTTGGTCACGGCCTCTGGATCGGGGTCCGATTCCAGGTGGGCGCGGCTGAGCGCGCGACGCACCTCGACGACCCGCGGGCTGCTGCGGCTCTGCGCCCGCGACCGCCAGGTCAGCGTGTCATCCTCGTTATCGCCCTCGCCCGCCCCGTCTGCAGCGGCGCCGACGGTGGGCCAGGGCACGGTGATCAGCGAGCCGGATAGCTCGTCGGTGGCGAGCGGCAAGATGGGGCTTGTATGCGTCGGGCTGCTGCCCTCACCTAGGCTACTTAGCGGCGAGATGACCGCGGTCTTGGTGCGCTCCTCGACCGTCGCCCACTGGCTGGGGTCGGGGCCGCAGAGCTCGCAGAGCTGGGCCGCGAATTCGGCGCGGTCCATCCACAGCGCGTGCTTCTGACACAGCTCATGCAGGTCGAGGTAAAAGGCCCGTGCGCTGGCCGGGCGCTGGTTCGCCGACAGCGACAGCGCGTGCAGGAGCAGAGCGTCAAGCTCAGCCGGCAGAGCGCTGGCGTGGCGCGACGGCGCATCGACGGTTTCACCATAGACCTCGACGGCGCTCTGGCCGACTTGACCGACGAACAGCCGGCGATCGGTGAGCAGCTCATACAGCACGGTGGCCAGCGAGAAGACGTCGGCGCGGGCATCGACGAGCTCGCAGCGGGCCTGCTCCGGCGACATATAGCCGATCTGGCCGCGGGCTTGCGGGCCGTGACCAAACGGCTCAGCCGCCTGAGCGATGCCGAAGTCAGACAGCTTCACCTCGCCATGGATCGAAAGCAGGATGTTGTTCGGCGACACGTCGCGATGCACAAGGTGCAGCGGCCGGCCATCGACCAAGCACAGGCGGTGCGCGTGATCGAGTGCGCAGCACAGCTCGCGGGCCAGGTACAGCGCTGCCGCGAGCGAGAAGCGCAGCCCGCGCCGGCGCAAGCGGCGCAAGAGCAGCCGCAGATCGCCACCGCGAACGTACTCGAGCACCAGGTAGGGCACGCTGTCGATCTCGGTGAGATCAAGGCAGCGCACGATGCCCGGATGATCGAGCAGGGACAGGAGCTTCGCTTCGCGCAGGAAGAGCGTACGCGCTTCGCTGCTGCCAGAGAGCTCGGGCCGCAGCCGCTTGAGCACCACCGGGCGTTCGACACCGGCCAGCGCGATGCGACGACCGAGAAACAGCGCCGCCATGCCACCCTGCGCCAGGGGCTCGCCCAGCAGATAACGCGCCGGCTCAAGCAACACTGCCGGTGTTACCGGAGGGGTCAGTTCCAGCGCGGGTCCGACGGAAGACACGGCGGCAGCGTATTCGTCCCTTGGGGCAAAGGCAAGCGCCGAGAAGTGGCGCGGCCGTCGTCGCCGCTCACCCGCTGAGCCCCTCTTCGCCGTCGACCGAGTGCGCCGTGCTGAGTGTCGGCAGACGGTGGCTAGCGGGCGACGATGTACTCGCGCTTGATCAGGTTGATCAAGTGCTCACCGGCCTCGTAGTCGCTGAGCTTCGCTTTGTCGAGGACGGTCTGCGTCGTGCCGCCGTTTAGGACGATCTGAAAGACATCCAGCTCGGGATGCTTGAGCGCCGAAAGCGGTGCGGTCAGCGGCCGCGGCACCTGCAGCGGTGCCTTGCGCGGCGGCAGATCCGGCTCAACGCGCCGGAACTCGTCGAGCAGGCGCATGCCTTCCATCAGCAGGCCCTCGGTCGACTCGGTGATCTCTTCCAGCACCGTCTTGCTCTCTGAGGAGTCGAGCTCGAAGGCGCCCTTCTCCCAGGTCAGGATGCGATAGGCCGCCTTGAGCGGGCTCAGGTCGTAGGCGTCATCGATCGTCGCAAAGTAGATCTGGCCCTTGCGCAGATAGATCTCGCCGCTGCCCTGCGGTCCCTTCAGCGTCAGGACACCGGTGCGCTTCGAGGTCGAGAACAGCTGCAGCAGGTCAGGCAGCGGGATCTCTTCGATGTTGCCCGACATCGCGCGGTTGGTGACCTGCGTGC
>CAZVMD010000520.1:0-3453 GCA_964628555.1 uncultured Myxococcales bacterium
GCCGGCGGCCAGCCCCGAGGTGGTGGCCAGCGCCCCGGCCGCCGCTGCACCAGCCCCGAGCGAAGGGAGCCCGACCGCAGCCGCCCCGACCCCGGCGCCGGCCGAGCCGGTGGCAGCCGACCCGGCTCGCTTTGCGGCGCTGATTCAGAAGGGCCGGCAGGCGCTGGCGCGCGGTCAGTTCAGCAAGACCCGCCAGACCCTGCGCGAGGCCGCACAGCTTCGGCCACAGTCGGCTGAGGTGCTGTCGCTCTCCGCCGATCTGGCGCTGGATCAGGGGGAAGCAGACAACGCGCTGCGCCTGGCCAAAAAAGCGCTGCACGCCGACCCCAGCTACGCCGATGCCCACCTGTCGGTGGCGATGGCGGCGCAGGCGAGCGCCGATACCTCCACCGCCCGCGCGCACTTCAAAAAGTACCTGGAGCTAGCGCCGAACGGCGACCGCGCCAAGGACGTCAAAGCCATCCTGCAGGGGCGCTACTAGCGGCCCTCGCCCAGGACCGCGGACAGGCGCTGTGCCTCGTCCTGCAGAGCCTGGGCCTGCCGCTCGGCGCCCTCGAAACGCAGCAGGCCAGCCCGGGCTCGCAGGAGCTGGGGACGAGCGATGGGGTGGTGCTTGGCCAGCCGCTCCAGCACAGCCAAGGCGCGCAGCAGTCGTCGCCGCCGCTGGGCCCGCAGCAGAGGCTGCGCCCGCTGCAGCAAGGCCAGGCTGACATCGACCAGGCCATAGGCGGCCTCTAGCACGCCGTAGTTGAGCACCGGCGTGTCGGAAAAGATGCTGATCAGCACATCGCTGTCGGCCCGCGCGGTCTCCCACTGCTCTTGCTGCAAGGCGGCACGGGCGTGAAGCTGCACGGCCTGCAGCTCAAAGGTCAGATCGCGGGTGGCGCGGATCTGCGGCAGGGCGGCGTCGAGGATGCGCTGCGCCTCGGCCGGCTGTCCGCCCAGGAGCCGTCGCTGCGCCTCCAAGACGCGGGCCCGGGCAGCGAACTGCGGGTGCCCCTCGCCATCGGCCAGCTGGACAAAGATCGACAGCACATCGTCGGCGCGGTCGAGCGTCCCACTGAAGCTGCGACACCACAGGATCTGCTGCAGCGCGACCAGGCGCGAATAGGTGTCGCCGATGTCCTTGGCAATCTGGCTGGCCCGCTCCAGATCCTCCTCCGCCAAGCGAAAGCGCCCCCGGCTGATGGAGAGGCTGCCGCGCAGGCGTAGGAACTTGAACTCGGCGCCGGTGCCCCGCTGCTGCTGGCGCAGCGCATCGGCCTTCTGCAGATACAGCGCGGACAGGGCCGGCAGCGACACCATGCCAGCGGTATAGGCCAGCGCAGAGTAGGTGATGATCTGCTGATGCACATCCGCCAGCTGATCAGCGAGGTTGGCCGCGGCGAGCGAGCAGTAGAGCAGGCGCTGGTCAGAAAACAGATACAGCGCGACCTCGGCATGGGTGGCAAACAGCGACTGTGCTTCGCGCAAGAGCTCACGCGAGAGCGTCGGGTCCAGGCGCCGGCTGAGGCGAGCCGGAGGCGGCAGCTGATCATCTAAGCGATGGGCGGCCTGGGTCAGCAGGCTGCGCCCCAGCGACAGCCCAAGCTGCAGCGACGAGACAGGCAGCGGCAGACCGACCCGCTGCAGGCCGTCCTCGGTGGTGCGCATACAGTCGTCGATGCGCCCGAGCGCCAGCTGGGTCAGGCCGCGCAGCCGACGCAGCCGGGCCTGTAGGAGCAGACTGGCTTGCGCCCGCGCCTCCAGCTGCTGGGCCTGCAGGAGCAGCTCCTCGGCCTCGCGCAGCGCGCCACGCAGGATGGCGGCCTCGCCGGCCTGCAGCGCATAGCCGTGGGCGCGCATCGGCTCGTCGGCCTGCTGCAGATGGAAGGCGAGCACGGCCGCGACCTCGCCAGAGGGGGGGCGGATGTGCAAGATGGCGTCGGCGACCTGGCGATGCAGGCTGTGCCCCTCAGCTGCGGTCAAGGCGGCAAGCACCCCCTCGCGCAGCTTGTCGTGGGCAAACTGCCAGTGCTCGTTCTGCACGTCGAGCACCGCCGCCTCGGCACAGACCGCAAGCCAGCGATCGAGCTCGGCATCGCTGACCGCCATGAGCTCACGCATGAGCTCGCGATCGATGCGCCGCCCGATCACCGCGGCCTGACGCAGGGCCGGCAGGGCCCAGGCCGGGAGCCGGGCCAGCCGCCGCGCCACCACGGCACCTAGCCCGCGTGGCAGGTTCTGCCGCTGCAGGTTGGCCAGATCGATGCTCGACAAGCTGCCGGCCTCTTCGGCCAGAGCCCGCACGATCTCGACCAAGAAGAAGGGATTGCCCTCGGTCTGCTGGCGCAGCCAGAACACGAGGTCGGCGCGCTGACCAATCACCCCCAGCATCGAGCTGATGAGCTCCGAAGTGCCGCGGGCGTTGAGGCGCGACAGCGGCAGCAGCTGGGCGCCCGGCAGCTCGGAAGGCAGCTGCGGACACTCATCGTCGCGATAGCTGGCCAGGATAAGCAGCGGTCGCTCGGCCAGGGCGGGCAGCAGGCGGCGCAAGAGCTCGCGGCTATCGGCCGCTGCCCAGTGCAGATCTTCCAAGATCAGCACGGTGGGCGTGCTCGGCCGCAGCAGCACATCGCAGAGCACCGACTGCAAGCGAGCATGAGCGGCGAGGGGCTCAAGCTCAGGCGGCGGCGCGATGTCGTGTCCGCGCAGGCTGGGCAGCTCTGGCACGATGCTCAGCAGGGTGCTCTCTTCCAGCGGCGACAGCGGCAGCGATAGCGCCAGGCTGCGCAGCGCCTCGCGGAAGATCTCATAGCCGGCGTGCGCACCGCTGGTCGCCTGACCGCGCTCGACGTGGGCCCCCCGCACCAGCGCCTGGGTGCGTAGCTCTTCCAGCAGGCGCGACTTGCCGACGCCGCTCTCGCCGCCGATCAGCCACAGCCCGCCCTCGCCGCGCTCGGCCTTCTTCAGCGCCGCCCGCAGGGTGGCCAGCTCGCTGTCGCGCCCGACGAACGACGCGGCCTGCAGGTAGCTCTCGCGCAGCTCGGCGGTCTCGCTCGGCAGGGCCAGCCCGGCCGCCGCCGCGAGCTCACGTGCCGCCTGCGCCGCATCGGCCAGACGAGCCTGCGGCTCACGCACAAGCAGGCGCTCCAGCACCCGCCGCAGCGGCCGCGGCAGCTCGCTGCTGTCAATGTCAGGCTCGGCGCTGAGGACGCGCGAGACAAAGACCTCGCTGCGCTCCGCCTCAATCGGCCGCCGACCGGTCAGCACCTGCGTCGCCATGACGCCAAAGGCATACAGGTCCGAGGCCTCACTCGGCGGGCGCCCCAAGAAGAGCTCGGGCGCCATGTAGTGCAGCGTGCCCGACAGCTCCCCCTGCCCCAGCGCACTTAACGAACGCAGCGTAGCCAGACCAAAATCCAGCACCACCACCCGCCCCTCACTGATAAGGACGTTGCTGGGCTTGAGGTC
>CAZVMD010000521.1:0-3428 GCA_964628555.1 uncultured Myxococcales bacterium
GGCTATCTGATCATGGACCTGGATCACGACGTGGTGCAGCAGGTCTCCGATCGCTTGGCAGTGCTGCCCACCAGCATTCGCACGCGCGTCCTGTACTGAGGCGCTGCCTGGCTCAAGCTCGTGCGGCGAAGCGTCGGGCGGTGAGGGACAGGCACAGCTCGAGTGCCGCCGCTTGGCTGCTCGCGCTGGCCACTCCGCGACCGGCGATGTCGTAGGCCACGCCGTGGTCTGGCGATGTGCGAGTCACGCGAAGGCCAAGCGTGACATTCACTGCGCGATCGAAGTCGAGCAGCTTGAGCGGAATCAAGCCTTGGTCGTGGTACATGGCGATGACTGCGTCGGGGCGCTGCTCTGGCGGGCCAGCTACTGCTGCTCGAAACAACGTATCCGGCGGCAGGGGGCCCTCGATCTGCAGACCCCTGATGTCGGACAGCTGCTCGCGCGCAGCGGCGATGGCCGGTGCGATAACTCGGAGCTCTTCGTCGCCAAAGTGGCCATTCTCACCGGCGTGCGGGTTCAGCCCAGCAACCCACAGCCTGGGGGCAGGCACGGCGAAGTCGCTGCGTAGCGCACGGGCCGTCGTAGCGATGGTGTTGGTCAGATCGGTGTTGGTGAGCGCTGCCGGCACATCGCGGAGCGCCAGGTGAGTCGTGGCCAACGCTACTCGCAGCGACGGACCAGCGAGCATCATCACCTCGCGAGGGGCCGAGCGCAGGTGCGCGCCCAAGAGCTCTGTGTGGCCGGGGAACGCGAGGCCAGCGGCTTTGGCCCAGGCTTTGTGGATCGGCGCAGTGCATAGGCCATGGACATCCTCGCTAACCGCCGCTGCGATCGCCGCTTCCAGGTACGCAACCTGCGCGGCCCCTGAGGCCAGGCTGGGTCGGCCGGGCTGTGAGTCCATCGCAGGCAGGCTGGTGACCGTAACGATCGACAAATCGTCCGAGGCGCACATGGCCCGCCATTCCGACGCCAGTCCCAGTCTCTCTGCGGTGCGCTCAAGGACTCCCGCATCGCCATAGAGCACGAGGCCCAGCTCAGGTAGCTGTCGGTCGGTTTCTGGGGAAGACAGTTGCGTCGGCTGGCATTGGCGCTGCTGCCGCCGCTGACAGAGAATGCGAACCCAGAGCTCGGGTCCAATGCCGCAGGGATCACCCAGAGTCAGCGCGACGCGAATCGCTGTTCCTTGCATGGCTTTCACGACGCGAATCAATATACTGCCTGAATGCTACGCCGCCCTGGCCGTCTAGTTGCAATGGACGCTGACCTACGCCGCCGTGACTGGCTCCGCTTGGCTGCTGCCGGCTTGGGGACGGGAGTCGGGTCGCTTGCAGGCTCCTCAGCGCAGGCGCAGAGCGCTGCGAAGCGAGCGCGGCAGGGCGAAGCATTCACCTGGAGCCTGCGCTTTCTTGGGGTCTTTGAGGCGGGGCGAGCCCGACTGGCGGTGACCCCGGCGCAGAAGACGGCAAGCGGCTGGCAGATCGCCGCGGTGGGGGAGGCAGAAGCTCTGGGCCTGGCCAAGGCGTTCACCGGTCTGCATGACGACTATCGGCTCGTCCTCGACGCTACGACGTTGGCTCCGCGCCGCATTGAGATCGTCGAGACGGGGTACCGTAGCCGAACCGTAACGATTCAGGCCGATGGCAAGCGGATCGACATGGTCCAGCACAAGCCGGAGCCTGAGCGGCGCTTGAGCGGGACTCTGCCCAGCGAGCCGCTGGAGCCAGTCTCGGTGCTGCTGCAGCTGCGCGGGGCACGGCTCAAGGAAGGTGACCACCTTGAGCTGATCATTCTCGACGGCACTGCGCTGTATCAGGGCTCGATAGATGTCCAAGGGCGCGAAGAGCTGACGACGGCGATGGGGACCCAGACAGCCATCAAGCTGCAGTGCAAAGGCGAGCGGATCGACCAGAACGGTCGCAAGTCAGGTCGAACACCGCGGACCGCCACGATGTGGCTGTCCGACGACGCGCGGCGACTCCCCCTGCTGGTCGTGGCGCAGACGGATCTGGGCAGTGGGCAGTTCGAGCTGACGGGCTATGACCCGGGGGCGCGAGCGCTGCCGACCCCCAAGACCTTCACGGGCATCACGCAGACCGGCGCACCCTAGGGCCTGCCGGTAGGCGTGATGGTGCCGGGGGGACTAGCTAGTTGACGCCCACGGCGGTCCAGGCCTGCGTGACCGCGGTCTCTTCCGCTCGTCCTGCGCCGTAGAGGTCGCGCGCCGCCTTGAGCGTCCCTTCGCGGGCCTGCTTGAACGTCGTCCCCGACGTGAAGTAGGTGGTGAGGGCGCGATACCAGATCTTCTCAGCCTTGGCGCGGCCGATGCCTGAGGCGCGCTTGCCGCTAGTCTTGTTGGTGCCGCCCTCGGACAGCAGGAAGAAGAAGTTGTTGGCGATGCCGCTCGAAAAGTGGACATCAATGCCGGCTTTGTACAGCGAGTAGTGGTCAATCGAGCGCCCGTCATCCTTCGGTGAGCTCATGCTGCGTAGGAAGGACTTGCCAAGGCTGGGACCGGCGATCTTTTCGCCGATCAGGTAGTCGCCAGGATCGCTGCCATTTTTGGCAAAGAACTCGACCGCGGTGCCAAAGATGTCGCTGGTTGCCTCGTTCAGGCCGCCGGACTCGCCCGAGTAAACGAGCTTTGCACTGCGCGAGGTCACACCATGGGACATTTCGTGCCCGGCCACATCGATGGCCACGAGCGGCTTGAGCACCTTGCCATCTCCGTCGCCGTAGGTCATGCAGAAGCAGCTATCTGACCAGAAGGCGTTGTTGTAGTTGGTGCCGTAATGAACGCGCGAGTAGGCCGCCTTGCCGTCGTTGGCGATGCCGTTGCGGTTGTGGGTGGTCTTGTAATAGTCCCAGGTCAGCGCAGCACCGTAGTGGGCGTCGACGGCCGCGGTCAGGCGGTCGCTGCTGGTGCCGTTACCAAAGACATTGCTGTTCGAGGTCAAGAGGACGCCGGCGGCATCGGTGGTGCGGTGGCCGCCGCGTAGGCCGTCCTTGAGCTCGTACTTGGTGCCGTTCTTGGTGACTTCCAGGTTCACGGTGCCGTTGTAGTACCCCTTGCCGCTGCCAGCGACGGTCTCGATCTCGTCATAGCTGGAGAGCAGGAGGCCGCTGTGAGCATCCACGAAGCTGTGCAGTACGCTCGGGGTGCCGTCCAGTGCCGTGCCTTCGGTGATGACTTCGTAGGCTAGGGTCAGCTGCTGCGGACCGTCGAAGGCGTAGAGCACCAGGCTAGGCAGGCGCGGCGCCAAAGTAGCGGCTGGGGTCCCGCCGAAGCTACCCGCGCCAAGCTGTGCCGCTTCGGCCGGCGATAAGCTGGGCTTGGTCGAGACCTCGATGGGAGTGGTGCTGGGGGTGGTGATGTCTTCTTCCAGCAGATCGCCCTGGTGCACGATGAGGTCTGCACCCCGCACTGGCAG
>CAZVMD010000522.1:0-3403 GCA_964628555.1 uncultured Myxococcales bacterium
CCGGCGGCTTCGACTGCCCCGGCTGCGCCTGGCCCGAGCCGCACAGCGACGAGCGTCCGAGCCTGGAGTTCTGCGAAAACGGCGTCAAGGCCATCGCCTGGGAAGCCACCACGCGGCGCCTTGGGCGCGAGTTCTTCGCCCAGCACTCGGTCGCTGAGCTGGCGAGCCAGTCCGACTATTGGCTGGGGCAGCAGGGCCGCCTGTGCGAGCCGCTGTACCTGCCGAGCGGGGCCAGCCACTATCAGCCAATCTCCTGGGACGCCGCCTTCGCCCGCATCGCCGACCAGCTTGCAGCCCTGCCGAGTCCCGAGCAGGCGGTGTTTTACACCTCGGGGCGGACCAGCAACGAGGCGGCCTTCCTGTATCAGCTGTTCGTGCGCTTGTACGGCAGCAACAACCTGCCCGACTGCGCCGACATGTGCCACGAGTCCTCCGGCGTGGCGCTGCGCGAGACGATCGGCGTCGGCAAGGGCACGGTGCAGCTGTCGGACTTTGAGCTCTGCGACGCCATCTTCGTGCTCGGCCAGAACCCTGGCACCAATCATCCGCGGATGATGACGATGCTCAAGCGGGCGGCGGAGCGGGGCTGCGAGATCGTCTCGATCAACCCGCTGGCCGAGGCGGCGCTGGTGCGCTTCCGGCATCCGCAGGAGCCCGAGGACGTGCTGGGCGAGGGGACGGCGATCGCGACCTTGCACCTGCCGGTGCGGATCGGCGGTGACGCGGCGCTGCTCAAGGGGATCATGAAAGAGATCCTGGCCGAGGCGCAGAAGCCGCGGCCGGCCGGAGCCCCCCCGGTCCTGGACCACGCCTTCATCGCCGCGCACACCCACGGCTTTGACGAGCTAGTGCAGTCGCTGGCCGCCGTGTCGTGGGACGACATCGTGCGCGACAGTGGCATCGAGCGGGCGCAGATTCGCGCCGCCGCCGAGGTCTGGCTGCGCAGCCGCCGCATCATCGCCTGCTGGGCCATGGGCTTGACGCAGCACAAGGCAGCGGTGGCGACGATTCAAGAGCTGGTAAACCTGCTCCTGCTTGGCGGTCACCTCGGACGGGCCGGGGCGGGCCTGTGTCCCGTGCGCGGCCACAGCAATGTCCAGGGCGATCGCACGATGGGCATCGTCGAGAAGCCCGAGCCGGCTTTCCTGGCCCGCCTCGGTGAGCACTTCGGTTTCCGGCCACCGCAGGCGCCCGGCCTCGATACGATTGCGACGATCAACGCGATGCTGGCCGGCCAGGTCGGGGTGTTCTTTGCGCTCGGCGGCAACTTTCTGTCCGCGACGCCAGATACCGAGCGTACCGCCGAAGCGCTGCGCCGCTGCGCCCTGACCGTGCAGGTGTCGACCAAGCTACATCGCAGCCACCTGGTCGTCGGACAAGAGGCGCTGATCCTGCCCTGCCTGGGGCGCAGCGACCGCGATGTCCAGGCCGGCGGACCGCAGCTGGTGTCGGTCGAAAACTCGATGGGCATCGTCCACGCATCGGCAGGGACGCTAGAGCCACCGTCGTCGCAGCTGCGCAGCGAGGTCGCCATCGTCTGTGGCCTGGCGCAGGCCGTGCTGGGGCCAGCGACGCCGATCGACTGGCCGGGGCTGGCCGCCAGCTACGATCGCATCCGCGAGCACATCGCGGCGGTGATTCCCGGCTTTGCCGACTACAACCAGCGGCTGCGCAGTCGTGATGGCTTTGCGCTGCCCAACGCCGCTCGCGAGCGCCGCTTTCTGACCGAGCAGGGGCGGGCGCTGTTCACCGTGCATCCGCTGCCGCCACAGACGCTGGCCGACGACCAGCTGGTGCTGATGACCCTGCGCTCGCACGATCAGTTCAACACCACGATCTATGGCCTGGACGATCGCTATCGCGGCATCGCCGGCGGTCGACGGGTGCTGTTCATGCACCCGGCCGATCTGGCGGCCCGCGGCCTGGCGGCTGGCGAGCGCATCGACATCAGCAGCCACTTCCAGGGCCAGATCCGGGTCGCACAGGACTTCGTGGTGGTGCCTTATGCCATCCCGCGGCGCTGCGCCGCGGCCTATTTTCCTGAGGCCAATGTCTTGGTGCCGCTCGACAGCTACGCCGACAAGAGCCGCACCCCGACCTCGAAGTCGATACCGATTACGGTCGCTCGGCGCGCCGCGCCAGCCAGCTAGCGCACGCGGTTTGGCCCACCGGACGGCGGCGGTCCGTCAGATAATGGCGGGATACCTGTTCGGTTGGGGGCTTCCTATGTCGTCTTGTGCTGCGAAGGGCTGGCGAGCGGGTCCCTGGGTGGGGGCGCTTCTTCTTACGCCGGTGCTGGCTTCCGGCTGTCGCCACGTCGCTGCCGAGGACTGTCGGCAGAGCCGGCCCGGCGTCCCCGGTGAGTACGCTTGCACGGTGCAGGGCTTCCGCGACCGCGACTTTTTGCTGCGCCTGCCGCCGAGCTACGATGGCGTGCGTCGGCTACCCGTGATCGTGGCCATGCACGGCGCGGCCGGCAGCAAAGAGGGCATGAACTCGCTGACCTGCCCTGGCGGCGATAGCAGCCACCAGAGCTGCCTGTCGCAGGTCAGCGATCAGGCCGGCTTCATCGTCGTATATCCCGACGGCACTCGTATCAACAACCTGACCGCTGCCAGCCGCACCTGGAACTCCGGCGGCGGCGGCCCGCGTGAGCTGCGCTGCGAGCACGCCTGCAAGGACGGGATCGACGATGTCGGTTACTTCGGCGCGCTGCTGAGCGAGCTCTCGGCCATCGTCCCCTACGACGAGAAGCGCCTGTACCTGACGGGCTTCTCGAACGGTGCCGCCATGAGCCACCGCCTGGCCTGCGAGGTGGCCGAGCGCATCACCGCCATCGCGCCGGTCGGCGGGGCCAACCTGTTCGCCAGCGCCTCAGCCTGCAATCCGCTGCGTGCCACCCCCATCCTGCACATCCACGGCGATGCCGATCCCTGCTGGCCGTACTTCGGTGGCCTCGGGCAGTGCGCCGCCGACCAGATGAACAGCGGCGCCTATGTCTCGGTCGATGAGACCATCGTCGGAGCGACGCTGCAGGGGGGCACGGTGCAGGTCGGCTGGGTCAGTCGTCTGGGCTGCAATCCGGCTGGCGCGACGACCTTGCTGTCGAGCCACAGTCGCGACACCTATACCGCCTGCCGCGACGGCGCGACCGTCTCGCGAGTGCGTGTGCTGGGGGGCGGGCACACCTGGCCGGGCGGCAATCAGTACCTGGCCAGCGACCGCATCGGCGTCGTCGCCAACGAGTTCTCAGCCTCGCAGCTTATCGTCGATTTCTTCCGCAGCATCCCGGCCCGCTGAGCCGCCACTGGCCACGTCGCTCCCCCACGCTGCTAAGCCCTCGCCTGCCCGAGTCATCTCTTGTATCGTCAACTGACCATGACGGCTCTGTCCCCTGAGCACC
>CAZVMD010000523.1:0-3400 GCA_964628555.1 uncultured Myxococcales bacterium
ACTTACGTTCGCATAGTTTCCCCTATCGAGACAAGCCTTAGGCTAGTGCGAGGCGGCGGTCTAGTGAGCGTCAGGTCCCCCCGCGTCGGGGAGGTCGCTGGGGGCGGGCGGCGGCGGGGGCGGCGGGACGAGCTCGGGGAAGCGGTCGGGCGGGGGGAGCCAGCCCTTCATCCACAGGAGCAGCACGCCGACGTCGCCGCGGGGCAGCTTGCCGCGGACTTCGACGGTGGGGCGGCGGCCCGCGGGGGCCGACGAGCGGGCAGGGGGCGGGGCGAGGGTGAAGCGGAGGTCGGAGAGCAGGCCGCCGAGGCCGAGCCAGAACAGCTTGCCGGCGAGCTCGCTCTTGAGCTGCGGCAGCAGGGTCAGGAGCTGCTGCGCGTCGGCGGCGGTGGCGAGCTCGATGTGGGCGACGAGCTGGGGATCGGCGTCGGCCGACAGCACGACGCGCACGGCGGTCGGGGTGGGAATGTCGCCGCGCAGGCGGATGCGGCCCTGCGGGTTATTGACCTCGCCATACAGCGCCGGGCCGGGCTGGGACAGGGCGGCAGCCAAGCGATCCGACCATGCCGACAGCGCGCGCTCGTCGCTGGCGGGGGATGGCGCGGTGGCGGACGGCGGCGGCGCGGCGACGGGCGGCGGGGTGCCGGGGCCGAGCAGATCGGGGCGGGCGAAGGCGAACAGGTCGGGGCGGAGCTCGCGCACGCGCCGGCTGTCCCACGAGAGCTGGCGACGCTGCCCGAGCTTGGTCAACAGGTCGCTGCCGGGGCGCAGCTTGGCGTAAAAGGTCGTCGCGGTGAGGTCGCGCGGATCGGCGGTGGCGATCAACAGGGTGTCGATGTCGTCGATAAAGGCCCGGGCCAGCGCCAGCGAGGCGGGCGGCGGAAAGGGCGCGCCGGCGGCCAGGATATGGGTGTCGGGAAAGGCGGCGAGCAGGGTCTCGACGACCTGGCGATGGGGCGTGCTGCGCAGGGCCGGCAGGCGCAAAAGGACGCGCAGACCCAGCTCTTCGTCGACGGCGGCCGGACCCAGGCCGGTCAGGCGGGCGGCGGGCAGCTGCGGGCTCGGGTCGCGCTTGTCCGGCTTGGGCGGCTTCTTGGCGAGCTTGGCCGGCGGCTCGGCGGCGGGAGCCGACGGGCTGGGCGAGGGCGGCGGGGGCTCGACCACAACCGGCGGCGGCGCCCGCTTGCGCGGCGGCAGGATCTCGACCTGGATCGGCGGCTTGGGCAGCGCCCGCAGCGCCAGCTGGGCCAGGAGCCCCAGCGCCGACGGCAGGCTGTGCAGGAGCAGCGAGAGCGCGAGCGCGAGCAGCAGGCGTAGCCGCTGCCGTCTCTTCTCACCCCAGTCCTGCGCCGCACCAAGCACTGGCTATCGATGTACACGAGGCGCGGGCTGGCGACAACACAGTGGGCGATTCCGCACGCTCGCGATGCGGGGCCGGCGGCGAGCACGACGGGCAGTGGCAAGCCGGGGAGCCGGGGCGACAGGCGCATTACAACCCGCCTTCGAGCGGGCCGATTTTTGTTATTCTGCGGCCACGCTCAATTGAGGTGTGTGCAATGCCCAGACTGTCCTTCCGCGAAGCCCTAAACCAAGCGATGTCCGAGGAGATGGAGCGCGATCCGAACATCTTCCTGATGGGAGAAGAGGTCGGCCATTACCAAGGCGCGTACAAGGTTTCGCAAGGCATGCTTCAGCGCTTTGGCGAGAAGCGCGTCGTCGATGCGCCGATCGCCGAGTGTGGCTTCGTCGGCATCGGGGTCGGCGCGGCGATGGTGGGGATGCGGCCGATCATCGAGCTTATGACCTGGAACTTCTCGCTCGTCGCGATCGACCAGATCCTGAACAACGCGGCCAAGGTGCGCCAGATGTCGGGCGGGCAGTTCTCGGTGCCGATGGTGATTCGCGGGCCGGGCGGCGCGGCGCATCAGCTGGGGGCGCAGCACTCGAGCTCGTTCGAGGCCATCTACTGCAACACGCCAGGCCTAAAAGTGGTCATGCCCTCGACGCCGGCCGATGCCAAGGGGCTGCTCAAGAGCGCGATCCGCGACGCCGATCCGGTGGTCTTTATCGAGGCCGAGCTGCTGTACAGCGAGCAGGGCGAGGTGCCGGAGGGCGAGTTCCTGATCCCGCTCGGCAAGGGCGATATCAAGCGTCCCGGCACCGACTGCACTGTCGTCGCCTACAGCAAGATGGTGGGGCTGGCGCTGGAAGCGGCGAAGGTGCTGGAAAAAGAAGGCATCTCGATCGAAGTCGTCGATCCGCGCACGCTGCGCCCGCTCGATGACGAGCTGATCTTCGGCTCGGTGCGCAAGACCAATCGCTGCGTCATCGTGCAGGAAGCGACGCCGCACAGCAGCTTTGGCGGCGAGATCGCCTATCGCGTGCAGCGCGCCTGCTTCGATGATCTGGATGCGCCGATCGAGCGCGTGGCGGCCGAAGACGTGCCGGTGCCCTACGCCCTGAACCTGGAGTCGATCGTGCTACCCGACGTGCCGCGCGTGGTCGCGGCGGTCAAGCGCACGCTGTACCTGCAGTAGCCGCCTGCAGGAACCCAAAAACGCGGTCCCCACCCGCGGCTCCGACGGGCAGCTGGCTGCGCGGACCCGGGGGTGGCTGCCCACGGACTCACCCAAGGAAATAAACCGATGGCGACGCTGATTGTCATGCCGCGACTCTCTCCGACGATGGAAGAGGGGGTGCTGGCCAAGTGGAGCAAGAAGGAAGGCGACAAGATCGCCCCGGGCGACATCATCGCCGAGGTCGAGACGGACAAGGCCAACATGGACTTCCCGCTGGAGGACGAGGGCGTCCTGTTGCGCCAGCTGGTCCGGGCCGGTGACACCGTCAAGCTCGGCGGGCCGGTCGGCATCCTCGGCGAGGCGGGCGAAGACATCACCGCGCTTTTGGCCGAGGTCAGCGGCGGGGCTGCGGCGGCCCCGGCGCCCGCTGCTGCCGTCGCTGCGCCAGCCGCGGTACAGGTCGTGGCCCCGCTGGTCGCAGCCGCCATCGCGCCCGTCGCTGCGCCGGCGATAGCTGCCGTGGCGGCGGTCGCTGCGGCGGCCGCTCCGACCGGACGCATCCTGGCTTCGCCGCTTGCCCGCCGCTTGGCGGATGAGGCGGGGCTGGATATCCGCCGCATCGCTGGCTCGGGCCCCGGCGGTCGCATCGTCAAGCGCGACATCGAGCAAGCCGCGGCAGCGGGCCAGACCCAGGCGGCCGCTGCAGCAACGCCGCCTCCGGTCAGCGCTGCGGTCGCGCCCCTGCCGGCTGTGGCGGCGGCTCCATCTTCGCTGCTGCCCGGCGACGAGCTCTTGGCGCTGCCGATGATCCGTCGCACCGCGGCCCGCCGCCTGCTCGAAGCCAAGCAGACGGTGCCGCACTTCTATCTGACCAGCGACGC
>CAZVMD010000524.1:0-3399 GCA_964628555.1 uncultured Myxococcales bacterium
GATCGCTCGGATGGCTACGGCACGCTGATCGATCTGGCCGATGGACTTGGCGACAGCAGCGGCGGCGATCGCTACGCGCAGGAGCGGCTCGCGCTGCTGGAGGCCGCGGCGGCGCAGGCGAAAAACTCGGTCGCAGCAGCCACCTACGATGCGCATCGCCTGGAGTGCTATCGCCGCCTCAAGCGCTATGCCCCGGCCGAGACCATGCTGCTCTCTTCGGCTCGGCTGATGCCGCACGACTACAACCCGCCGGCCCGCCTGGCGCGTCTGTATCTCGATATGGGGCGCTTGGACGAGGGGCTCAAGTCGATCGAGCGCGCGCTGTCTTTGGCCCAGGGTCCGCGTCGCGTGTCGATGCTGGAGCTGCGCTCTAGCCTGCAGCAGGCGCTGGGGCAGACGCCGGCCGCCATCGAGTCACTGGAGGCGGCGATTCGCCTGCTTGCGCCCAAGCCGGGAGCAGCGGCCGTGCTGCTGCGGGCCGCCGAGGCTCGCATCGCCGGGCTGCGCAAGATGCAGGCTACGCTGCGTCAGGTCAGCGGGCCGGCGGCGCCTCCTCCCGCTGCTCCTTCGTCGGCGCCGGCCGGCGCGGGCAAGGCAGCGAGCCAGCGGACCGGAGCGCCGCGGTGACGCGGATCGCCGCGCTGCAGTTCAAGGCGCAGAAGGACCATCCAGATGCCTCGCTGGCTGCGCTGTGTCAGCTGATCGAGCACGCGGCGCAGGCCGGAGCCCAGCTCGTCGTCTGCCCCGAGATGGCGTACACCGGCTATCTGTTTGAGAACACCGCCGCCATCGCCCCGCGCTGCGAGCCGGCGCTGGGTGGCGCATTTCCGGTTCTAAGCGAGCTTGCGCGCCGGCATGGCATCTATCTGGTCTGCGGCTACCCCGAGCTCGCAGATGGCGTCGCTCCCGAGGGAGCTCGTGCGGCCGCAGAGACCGGACCGCGGCTGTACAACTCGGCCCGCGTGCTGTCGCCGGATGGCGCCCTGCTTTACAACTACCGCAAGCGGCTGTTGTTCAGCGCCGACACCACCTGGGCCACTCCGGGCGACACGCCGTATCCCATCCTGCCGACGCCATTTGGCCGCTTGACGGTCGGCATCTGCATGGATCTGAACGACGATCGCTTTGTCGAATTTTTGCAGCAAGAAGGGCCGCTATGGGTCGCTTTTTGCACCAACTGGCTGGATGAGGGCAGCGATGTCCTGCCCTACTACTGCTATCGCCTGCGCGGCTTTGTCGGCGTGTTTGCCGCCGCCAACACCTACGGGCCCGAGCTCAGCCCAGGCCACGCAGCGACTCGCTTCTGCGGTCGCTCGACGATCCTATCGATCGCCGAGGAGGGTCAGCCAGCCGGCGCGGCCGCAGGGGGATCGGCGCCGCTGTGCGTCACGATTCATGGCCGGGCCAAGAAGACCGGCGATGCCATCGTGCTCGTCGATGTGTAGGGGATGTGTAGGGGATGTGTAGGCGACGCGTAAGTGATGCGTAGGCGATGCGTAAGCGATGGGTCGGGGACGGGTGAGCGACGGGTGAGCGACTCGTCGGCCTAGCCGACGCGCGGGACGAGGGCCGAGACCTCTTGGCTCTGCGAGAGCAGCTCGTCGTCGTCATCCGAGCCGGGCGAGGTGAAGCGGCCAAACAGGCTGTAGAGCGCTGGGATGAAGAACAGCGTAAAGAAGGTCGAGACGGTCAGGCCGCCGATGACCGCGCGGGCCAGCGGCAGGTTGGTCTCGCTGCCTTCGCCGATGCCCAGCGCCATGGGCAGCAAGCCGACGATGGTGGCGACGGTGGTCATCAGGATCGGACGCAGCCGCGTGCGGCCGGCTTCGATCGTGGCGGCATCCAGGGCGCTGCCGCGGCGACGCAGCACGTTGGCGTAGTCGACCAAGAGCACGCCGTTAGAGACGACGATCCCGACCATCATGATGATGCCCATGAAGCTGTTGACCGACAGCGTGGTGCCCGTCGCCCACAGCATGATCAGCACGCCGGCCAGGCCGAGCGGCACGCTGCACAGGATGATAAGCGGCGACAGCAGCGACTTAAACTGCGAGGCCAGCACCATGTAGACCAGCACGATGGCCAAAAGCGCCGCCCAGGTCAGCCCGGCGAAGGCCTGCTGCTGCGCCTCGGCCTGCCCGCCGACCCGGATCGAAAAGCCGTCGGGGGGAGGTAGCTCGGCGATCACCGCCTGCACTGCCGCCGCGGCTTCGCCCAGGCTGCTGCTGGCGGCGATGTTGGCGGTGACATCGACGATGCGCTGCAGGTACTTGCGCGAGATCAGCACCGGCCCGGCGTTGCGCTCGATGCGGGCGATGCTGCCGAGCGCGATCAGCGAGCCCTGCGCCGAGGCCTCCTTGGTGGCCGGCGTGCTGCCGCGCAGATAGATGTCGGCAAGATCAGCGGTGTCGGAGCGTCCTTGGTCGCTTAAGCGCACGTTGATCGGGTACTCGTTGCCAGTGCTCTGATCGAGATAGCGCACCGGCGCAAACTGTGAGCTCCCGGTCATGCTGGCCAGCACCGTCTGCGCCACCTGCTCGACGGTGATGCCGCTGACCCCGGCCTTCTGCCGATCGACCACGATGTCTAGCTGCGGATAGTTCTCTTCCCGCGTGATCTGCACGTCGGTGAGCACCGGGCGGCCGCGCTCGTCCTTAAGCTGCGACAGGCGAGCCCGCAGCTTGCGTGCGTAGTCGGCACCCGTCTCTAGGTCGTAGCCTAAGATCTCGACATCGATCGGGGCCGGGGCGCCGAAGTTTAGGATGCGCTTTACGATGCCGCCGGTAAAAAAGAAGGTCTGCACACCGGCGAAGCCTTCGCGCAGCGCGCCGCGCAGCCGCTCGGTCACCTGCTGATCGGTGATCGTGCGCTCGCCGCGCGACACCAGGTTCAGCTGCACCGAGCCAGAGTGTGGGCCGGTGCTGGCGGTAAACAGCGCCGTGCGGCCCCCAGGCAGTCCAAGGTCCGAGGTCAGCGTGCGCAGCAAGGAGCGCGAGCCATCGCCCAGGGTCTTGTTCAGCGTGGCCTCTAGGCGGGTGGCGACTTCTTCGGTGCGCTCGACGCGCGTACCGATCGGCGTGCGCAGGGTGACTGAGATCTGGCTCTCGTCGCTGGTCGGGAAGAACTCGCTGCCGATGCGGAAGTACAGCGGCACGCAGGCGCCGCACAGAGCCAGGATGATGAAGATGGTCACGGCGCGATGCGACAGCACCCAGGACAGGCCGCGGGCGTAAGCGTGATCCAGCCCATCGAGCGCGGCGGCGGTGCGCTTGAGCAGGCGAGACCAAGTCGAGGTGCCGTCTGGGCTGTGGGTGTGGGCCTGCGCCTTGAGCAAGCGCAGGCAGAGCAGCGGCGTCACCGTGCGCGAGACGAAGAAGCTCATGATCAGCGCGAAGCTGA
>CAZVMD010000525.1:0-3361 GCA_964628555.1 uncultured Myxococcales bacterium
TTGGTGCACTGCTCGCTGATCTGGGATCGCATGGTCGGCGCCAACCCGCGCGCCTTCGGCTTTCCGCTGCTGGTGGTTTTTTTGCGCTATGCCCTCGCTGGAGCCGAGCGCAAGGTACTGGCCACCCTGGTGCTGCAGGCTGCCTGCTATCCCTCGGTCTTTGTCGTCTGCGCCCCGGCCTGGGGCCTGTGCTCGCTGCTGGAACCGGACCGACTGCGCCGCATCGTCCGCCTGGGGCTGGCCGGGCTGCTCAGCGTGGCGCTGATTCCCAGTGCCTATGGCCGCGTCGATCCCCGCCTGGGCAAGCCGCCGACCTATGCCGAGGCGGCGACGCTGCGGCAGATGCAGCCGGGGGGAGCGCAGCCGTTTTATCCGCTGCAGCCGCCGAGCTTTTCGCTAAAGACCGCGCTACATCAGACTCTTGGTCCGTCTGGGAAGCCGGTGTGGCCGGCAGCGCAGGCCTTTTGCAGCCGGGCGGCACCCCTTCCGGCCCTGACCCTGCTCGTCGTGGCGGCGGTGGCGGCGGCGTGGCGACGGGCCCGCAGGCTAGTGGTGTTCGCGGCCCTGCTGGTGAGCTCGCTGCTAGCCTTTGCCGTCTCGTATCCGCTGGCCTACCGGCTGTTTCTGCCCGAGCGCTTTCTCACCTATACCTGGCCCGTGCTGCTGCCGCTGGCCGTGCTGCTGGGCCTGCGCGAGGGGCTGTGCCGCTGGCTGCCGCACGCCGCATCGACTTCGGCCACTCTCGTCGTGGCGGCGCTGATCTTCCTCGGGTACGGCGACGGTCTGCCCGGCCGCATCGGCCTTCACGACTGGCGGCAGCAAGACACGACGGTCACGCGCTATCTGCGCACCTTACCGCCGCAGGTCACCATCGCGGCCCAGCCGCGCGTCGGGACCTTTGTGCTGGCCTTTGCGCAGCGCCAGGCCTACCTGGCCGCGACGACCAATATGCTGCCGCACGCCTATCGCTATGGACTGGAGATGGAGCGCCGCTTTGAGGCGTTCTATCGCGCTTACTACGCCCGCGATCTGGCGGATATCCGTCGCTTCATGCGCAGCGAGCGAGTCGACTACTTGATTGTCGATGCTCGCGACTTCGGACCCGAGGCCCTGGCCCGCGCGCGCTTCGCGCAGCCCTGGATCACGCTGACCGATGCTCTGCTGACCGCTGTCCCACCCGAGTCGCTGCCGCTGGCTCAGCCGCCGCCGCAGGCCGTGGTGTTTCGCGAGGGGCCGCTGGCCGTCATCGACCTGTCGCGGCTCTAGCGCGTCGGGCCGCCGGTGACGCCGCGCAGCATGACCGCGGTGCGGCGCAGGATGGTCTGCGTATCCAGCAGCACCACCGGCTCGCCGCGGATGATCGCGATCTTCGCTCTCTCAACGGCCGAGCGGGCACGGCGCACCGCATCCATGCCCATGTCGCTGGCCCCCACAGCTAGCTCGGCGCGCGGCAGCAGGCGCTGGATCTCCGCGATCAGGCGCTCGATGCTCTGCTGCGTGCGCGACAGCTCTTCATCCGGGCGCATCTCCAGCGTGTAGCCACCACTGCCACCGCCTGGCGACTTGCTGCTTGGCCCCAGAAGCGCTGTGCTGAGCAGCTGAACCTTCTTGCTGTCCTTGGTCTCAAGATTGCTCGCCGTCGCTGTCAGGGTGCCGTTCTCGCTCAGCTGGAAGTGGACCTCGATGTCCGCCTCGCCGCGCGGCGCTGCCCGGACCCCTTCGAGCACGAGCTCCCCGAGCAGCTTGTTCTCTTCGCCGCGCTCGCTGTTCCCTTCGACGACCATAAAGCGCAGCCCAGTCTGCGAGTCACGCGCGGTGCTGAACACGTAGCGCTTCTCGCAGGGTGGGGTCTCACCCAGCTCGATCAGGCGGAACATCGCACCACCCGAGACCACCAGCCCAAGCGCGCGCTGCACCGCCGGCTTTTCGGGCGCCGGGGCCGGCGGCGGTGGCTCTGAGACGTGCACCAGGGCCGCGCCCTGCAGCGCCGCGCCGAGCGCGATCACCTCTTCGGGCGGCATGGTGAAGGCGGGGCTGCGGCCGAAGGCTTCCTGCAGCGCCGCCTGCACCCGCGGCATGCGGGTCATGCCGCCGACCAGCAGCACGGTATCGACCTCCTGCGGCTCGACACCGGCCTCGGCCATGGCGCTGCGCGCGATCTGCAGCGTGCGATCGATCAGGTCTTCCGTCAGCTCTTCCAGCTTGCTGCGCGGCAGGGCGCGCAAGAGGTGCAGAGGCTCGCTGGTGCCGCTTGAGATGATGAACGGCACCTCGATGCTGACCTCCTCCAGCGAGGACAGCTCGCACTTGGCCTTTTCGACGGCGTCGCGTACTCGCTGTAGTGCAGTCCGGTCCTGGCGCAGATCGATCTTGTGATCCTTGGCAAAGCCGAAGATCAGCCAGTCGAGGATGCGGCGGTCGAAGTCTTCGCCGCCCAGCGCCGGGTCACCGGCATGTGCCTGCACTTCCAGGCTGCTGCCGCGCAGGCTGAGCAGCGTGAACTCAAAGCTGCCGCCGCCCAGCGAGTAGACAGCGATGCGCTGCGGCTTGCTCTCGCCTTGGCCGATGCCGTAGGCGATGCCGGCCGCGACGGGCTCCTGCACGATGCGCAGGACTTCAAGTCCGGTGCGCTGCACCGCCTCGCGAACCGCTTGCCGCTGCGCATCGGTGAAGTGGACTGGGACGGTGACGACGGCCTTGTGGACCGGCTGGTTCAGGTACTGCTCGGCGGTTCGCTTCAGCTCCGCGACGATGGTGGTGTAAAGCTCGCCGATCGGCACCTGCTCGCCACGCAGCGAGGCCTGTGGCTCGTCCTGCGCGCCGCCGCTGACGCGGTAGCTGACCGTGTCCATGACCTGGCGCACCGCGTGGCTGCTGTACTTGCGACCGATCAGTCGCTTAAGCCCGGTCGCGGTGTGCTCGGCGAAGATCACCGCTTGCCGACGGGCCAGCGCCCCGACGATGCGACGGCTCTGCTCGACCACTGCCACCATGACCGGCAGCAGGGTCTGCCCCTGGCTGTTCGGGATGACCATGGGCACGCCGCCTTCGACGACGGCGACGCACGCATTGGTGGTGCCGATGTCGATGCCGATCACCCGTTCGCGGTCTGGTGCAGAGCCTGTCATAAAGATGTGCCGTGGCGCCCGCCGTCCCTGTTCCTAAGCAGAGCGGGTTGTAGGTGCCCGGCCGATGGCCGCGGCAATTCCGCGCCGGGGTTCATTTTACATGAGTTTGCGCCCGGAACTGCGCGGAAGCGCGCCGGCTTTGGCTGCCTCGTGATATGGATCTGCGACATGGCGCAGGGTCTGGCAGGGTCTGATGCGGTGGCGGGTCTGCCCACCGGGGAAGGCCCGGAGGC
>CAZVMD010000526.1:0-3330 GCA_964628555.1 uncultured Myxococcales bacterium
TGATGGTCTCGCGGATGTTGAACTGCGGGTTGTACAGCGTCACCTGGTGCGTGCCAGGCGTGACGCGGTACGAGATCTGCGGCGTGTTGAGCCCAGTATCGAGGCCGTCGACGATGATCTTGCTCCAGGGGCGGCTGTTGATGCGCAGATAGCCGAAGTTGCCCTGCGCCGCCGTCGCGACCGGGGTGTCGCTGGTGATCGTCGTACCACCGGTGCTAGCCGTCGCGGCACCGCGGCGCTTCTTGCCGCCTGGACGGGCCGGGGCGGGCTTGGCCGCGTTGGCCTGCTTGCCGGCTGGGGCGGGCTTGACCTCAGGCGCTGGCTCGGGCTTGACCTCAGGTGGCGTCTCGGGCTTGACCTCGGGCTTGCTGGCCACCGGCTGTGGCTGTCCCGTCGGTGAGAGCGGAGTTACGGTCGGTGCTCCGGACGGCGCTGCAGCTTCTTCGGCCGGCATGGTAGCGGTCAGCTCGACGGTCTTGCCCTCTTCGATGATGACCTGCTGCCGCCAGGTGCGATTGCCGAGGCGGGCTTCCAGGGTGTGCGTGCCGACCAGAACGCTCTGTACGCGCAGCGGAGTGACGCCGCCTAGCGACGAGCCATCCAGCGACACCGCGGCACCAGGCGGGTCAGAGACCAGGGTGAAGCCGCCCGTCTTGTGCACGATGGCGTCTAGCTTGACGGTGCGCTTGATGGTCTCACCGGCGGTGATGGCCACCTTGTCGGTCCAGGGATGATAGCCGTTGTGCTGCACCGCGATGGAGTAGGTGCCAGGCTGCAGCCGCAAGATGATCGGCGAGTCGGTCATCGCCACCGGCTTGGCATCGACGAGGACGATGACCTCGCGACTGGGCTCGGCCGAGATGACAACTTCGCCGCTGCGGCCGTAGGTCCAATACGCCGCGAAGGCGGCACCGGCGACCACGAGCAGCAAGAGCGCAGCGACTAGGCCGAGTCGGCTCGACTTCTGTGGCTTGTTCTGCTGCGTCGCCGCAACGTCGAGGGTTGGAGGCAGGCTGAGCGGTGGCGGTGGCAGCACGCCGGCCGGGTGTCCCGAGGGAGCGCTCGGCTTGCTGGGGCGCGCGGCCTGACGCAGCGGCGAGCTCTCATCGTCGTCGTCGTCGTCGTCATCCTCAGGAGCGCTGGACGCACTGAGGGCGGGCGCGCTGACCTGTGGCTTGGCCATGGCCGAGATGGCCGGCGGCGTGACCAGCGGCGGTCGCTCAATCGGCGCCGGGGCCGGCGCTGCTGCTGTGGCGGAGGCCGGCGGGGTTGGCGGCTTGGCCGAGGCTGGTGGGCTCGGGCTGGCCGGGGTCGGGGTCGGGGCAGCTGCGACGGGCTTGGCCGGCGCGGCGCTGATCGGCGCACCCTTCTGCAGGATGGTGTCGGCGGTGTCGTGGGGATCGGTCTCGCTGGCGCTCAGCGGCGAATAGGCGCGCGTCTCGGCGTCGCCCGGGTCGTGTAGGCCGCTCGGCGGAGCGGACTCGCCGGTGACGTCGGTCACATTGCGCATCGTGTGACCCACCGTCGGGCCTTCATCGATCGCGCTCGGCACCCCAGCGGGCGGACCAAAGCGGTTGGGGATGGTCTCCAGCGCCCGCCCGTTATCGCCGGACCAGCTCGCTTCGACGACGCGCCCAGACAGCATCGGCGGATCGACGGCGGTGTCTTCTTCGCGCGGGGCACCGGGCTGCCGCACGATGGGCTTTCCGGCGGCCTGCGCGCTGGCCACCATGGACGAAGCGGCCTCGGCGATTGACTGCACGGTCTGCTTCGGCGGCGGCGGTGGCGTGCTGCCGGAGCGCTTGGACTTGCCCCGGCTCGGGGTCCACGAGCTTGGCGCCTCGCTGTCTTTGTTGCCGCCGGCCGGCCGCATAACGCCGTCTTTGCCGACGCGGAAGGCGCCGGTTGGATCCTTGGGCACACGCAGCGCGCCGGTGCCTTCGCCGGGGACGCGCAGCGCCGCGATCTGCATCGTCTGGCGTGCCTTGGCTAGCGGCTCATTCGGCGACGACGAGGGCAGGCTGGGCGGCCGGAATTCGCGCGCCGCGTCGAGCGCCGCCTGCTCGGCCTCGAACTCGGGGCGGAAGACGCGCTTCATCCAGGCCGACAGCTCTTTGCGCGAATAGAATTCGCCCGACGCATACAGCGACTGCTGCAGGTCAGAGTTGAGCTCGACGGCGGTCTGATAGCGGTCGGCCGGGGCGCGGCTCAGCGCCTTGAGGACGATGCGCTCTAGCTCCTCGGGAATGCGGCGGTTGATGGTCGATGGCGGGACGATCTCGACGTTGCGGATCTTCTCCAGAACGGACAGGTCGTTATCGACGGGAAACAGGCGCTCGCCGGTCAAGAGCTCGTACAGCACGATGCCGAGCGAGAAGATATCCGAGCGACGATCGAGGGGCTCGCCACGCGCCTGCTCCGGCGACATGTAGGAAAACTTGCCCTTCGGCGCGCTGCTCTCGGTCTGACGGTGGGTCTGGACCTTGGCGATGCCGAAGTCGATCAGCTTGACCTCGCCCTCGTAACTGATCATCACGTTCGGCGGCGAGACGTCGCGGTGCACGAGACCGAGGTCGTTACCGAGGGTGTCTTTCTTGTTGTGGGCGTAGTCCAGGCCCTCGCAGAGCTTCATCGCGATCAGGCAAGCCTGGGCCAGCGGCATCGTCGCTGAGCCGTCGATCTCCTGCTCTTTGCAGCGCTGGAAGGCCTGACGCAGCGTGCAGCCGGAGATGTATTCCATCGCCAGGTAGTAGCTGTCCTCGACCTTGCCCCAGTCGAACACTTTGCAGATGTTGGGGTTATTGAGCTGGATGACGAGCTTGGCCTCGTCGATAAACAGCGAGACTAGCTCCTTGTCGGCAGCGACCATCGGCAGGATGCGCTTAAGTGCCACGATGCGCTCTGTGCCTTCACGTCCGACGCTCTTGGAGCGAAAGACCTCGGCCATACCGCCGGCGGCCACGCGCTCTAGGAGGTAGTAGTTACCGAACTGAACCGGGGTTTTCACCACAACTCCCTTAACCTTAAGATGCTCAGTCGTTGAGGTTACCACCCCAGCGTAACCCGCCACAACGAAGAACAAAGCCAGCGAAAGGACTGCGGTTCGGGCGCTTGCCGGCTCTGCAGCGCGCTGCTTGCTCGACGCTGCAGAGCTGACTCGAGGGCCCTACCTAAAGCGCCAAGCGGCGGTGTTGTGGCCGCTCATCGCACGTGGCTGCATCGTCCGGACAACCGACAGCAGCGATCGGCGGTCGCCCCGCCGCAAGGAGTTGTGCGACCTGCCGAGGAGGTGGTTTAGTATCGCGGCGCGATTGCCGTGACGACGTACGT
>CAZVMD010000527.1:0-3315 GCA_964628555.1 uncultured Myxococcales bacterium
CTGGCGGTCATCAACTATCACGCCGGGCAGCTAGGCATCATCGGCTTCCTGCATCGGGCGGGCAAGATTCCCCTGTCGCGGGCCGGAGCCATCGTCCTTTTCATCATGGGCGTGTGGGTGGCGCTGCTGATGATCTTCGCCACCTTCGGCGCGGTCCTGGGCGGCGACCGGGGGCGGGTGCTGTTGCCGGTGCTGGCGCTGTTCGCGGCCGGGCTGTGCCTGTATGCGGTCCTGCTGCGCTGGCCGCCGCGCTTCCTGCGCCTGGCGGCGACGGCGGCTCCGACGGGGAATACCGGCTTGTACGCGCGGCTTTTGCGCTTGGCGGCCAAGGTCTGGGCGCCGCTTATGGAGGCGGGGCTGCGCGGCCATGTGCGGGCCCTGATTGTGCGTCTGCCGCACCTGTTCGTGCTGCTGCTGTGGCACTTTATCGCCCTGCGCTGCTTCCAGATCAGCGTGCCGTTTCATCTCGCCATGCTGTACTTGCCGGTCGTCTTTGCCGTCGCTGCGCTGCCGATCAGCGTGCAGGGCCTGGGCACCGCGCAGGTGGTCGCCAAGTACTACTTCTCCGGCTTTGCGGTTGGGGCGAGCGGCGAGGGAGGGGGGGAAGCTGCGGTGGTCGCCTACAGCCTGTCGATGACCGCCATCTCGATGGTCAGCAACTTGGTCCTGGGGCTGGCGTTCCTACCGGCCGGCTCGCGCTTAGGCTTGGAGGAAGCCGCTGCCGAGGCCGCAGCAGACGAAGAGGCGAGCGAGCGCGCCGCTGAGCCGGCGGCCACGGCCTAGCACGGCAGGACGCTGCCTCGGGTCCGCACGGACGCAGGGATGGGCCCCTGGCCGCTGGCCTGGGGGGCGACTTGAATAGAATCCTCGCCGCCGGGTGTTATACATGGAGGGCAGGCCTGTTACCCCCTGCCTTACCGACCCATGACCCCCGCGCTGGTTCTCCTCGCTCTCCTTAACCTGCCGTCGCTCCTGGCCGCTCCCGATATTGGCGGCGATACCGGGGGGGGCGGTGGCTATCGCCAGGGGCCGCAGGTGCTGTTGGTGCGCACCCCGGGCATGCGAGCGGTGCAAGAAGTCACCGAGGCGTTCAGTGAGGGCTGTCGCGTGCAGTTCCTGCAGATCTCGATGGGCGATTCGCCGGGTGAGCTCTTGCGCACCAAGGAGCTCGCGCAGTCGGCTCGGCTCCTGGTGGCCGTGGGCCAGCCGGCGCTGGAGCTGCTCCTGGGGGCGCGGGCCCATATCGTCTATGCCCTGGCCCCCGATCCGCCCTCGGGCGCGATTGGCACCAACACCTCGGCGGCACCGGTGCAGGTGTTTCGTTCGCTGCAGCTGATGCGGCCCAAGACCCATCGAATCCTCGCCATTTCCAGTGAGCGCGGCCATCATCGCGTCATGGCCGCACGCGGCGCCGCTCGCAGCTTGGGCATGGAAGTGGTCGATGTTGCTGCCAACGGCAGTGCCAGCGCCATTCGCGTGCTGCGCGAGCTGTTCCTGCCGTCGATCGAAGAGCTGCAGCGGGCTGGCCAGCGCCCGAGCGCCGCGGATGTCGACGCCATCTGGCTGGGAGCGGACCCGCAGCTGATCGACATGCCGGTGCTGCAGTTTGTGCTGCAGCTCCAGATCCAGCGCGGCCTGCCGGTGATTGGCGCGACCCGCCAGCAGGTGTACTTCGGCGCGATGATGGCAGTAGACTTCCCACCCGAGGCAGTTGGTCGTCACCTGGCCTGGCAGGTGAACCAGCTCTTGCACGATCCTGCGCACATGGAGCTGTTCACCCGTGACCACCCAGCCGGCAATCCCGAGACCATCGTCAATGGACACGCGGCGCGGCGGCTGGGAGTCCCGGTGCAGCGCATCCGTCACAACGCCGGCTGGAAAGTGATCGAGCGATGAGCTCTGCCGAGACCGAGCCGCCGACGGAAAAAGTGCCAGTGACAGGCCAGAGCGCAGGTCCCGGGGAGGCCGCTAGTAACCCCTCAGCTGTGCCCGACGCGACAGAAGGCGCACCCGGCCGCTCGCACACCGCTGCCACCAGCCGCCCCGCCGCTGAGGCGGAGTCGCCGCTTGTAGAGGGGGGGCTGGCCGCCGATGTGGGCAGCGATAGTCACAGTGCTGTGCCGGCGCTGCCCGTTGAGCCAGGCGGTGTGGCGGCCTCGGACCCCGGCGCAGCGCCCAGCCCGGTGGCCGCCGGCAGCGCAGCCACGCCGCCGCCGCCCACCACCGCCTCGGGTCGCCAGGCGACGACCGCTAGCGCCAGTCCGACCGAGCGCGCCGCGGCATCGAGCGTCAGCAGCCGAGAGGGTGGTGCGGCCGTCTCGACCTCTAGCCGCCAGCCGGTGGTGCGCGGTGACTCGCTGTCGGTGCGCGATACGCTGCCTCTGGCCCAGCCGCAGGATCTGGCAAGTCGGGTCCGCGATCGCAGCTCGCTCGATGCCGCGGATGAGACCGCAGAGTCCCCGCTGGCTCCCTTCCTGTCGCCGGCCAGCATGCTCGATCAGTCCGGTGAGGTCAGCGGCTGGGGCAGCCTGCTTATGCGGCAGCGCTCCAGCTTCTTCCGCCAGGTCTTTCTCTGGCTGCTGGCCATCTCGCTCCTGATGTCGGTCGGCTCTGGCGCCATCTACTACAGCCGCCAGCTGACCTTCGCTGCCGAAGACCGCGAGCAGCGGGCCGAGCTTCTGCTTGGCTATCTGGCGACCCAGTCTGAGCTCGGCGCTCTGGCCGGTGACCGCGTTCTGCTCGATGGTCCGATGCGGCGCATGACCAACCTGCAGGACATCGTCTACGTCGCGGTGTACGACGGCAGTGGGCACGAGATCAGCAACACCGGCACGCGCAGTGGCCAGCCGCCGCCCGAGCCGCCGCCCGGCCTGATCAACGAGCTTCTGCGCCGCGCGCGACAGGAGACCGAGCTCAGTCAGCCGCGCGGCAACATCTTTATGCAGTCGGTGTCACGGCTGCGGCACCAGATCCAAAACGACAAGCTGAACTGCCTCGATCTGTACGCACCGATTGTCAGCAGCGAGCGGGGGCCACCGGGCGTGACCGCCTATCTGTATCCCAGCGACCGCGTAGAGCGCGATCGTGTCGTCGGAGTGGCGCGGGTCGGGCTGTCACTGGCCGCCGCCAATGAGCGACTCAACGAGGTGGCGCGCTGGGGGGCGGGACTTGGGCTGCTGCTCTTGGTCCTGGGCGCGACGGCGGCGTACTTCATCGCTGGCCGCATCAGCGTGCCGATCCTAGAGCTGGCGCGCGGTGCCGATGAGATCCGCAACGGCAACCTGCACCCGCGCATCAACGTCAATCGCAGCGACG
>CAZVMD010000528.1:0-3293 GCA_964628555.1 uncultured Myxococcales bacterium
TTATGGAGTGATGGCTTATGCGAGTGATTGCGGTGCGCTGGGCGGAGCTAGAGACAGCTGTTGAGCGCAATGCTCCCGACACTGAGAGCTTCTTGGACACCCGCACTGGCGAGGTGATCACCCTCGTCGATTCGGCCCCTAACGTGGCTGAGCTGCGCAGTCGTGTGATGTCGGGCGGTGAGGCCTTCTTGCGCGTCGAGCCTGCCTCTTCGCGTGAGCAGTACAAGTGGATGGAGCGCTTCGTGACCGGCGTCACCGACCCCATCCTGCGCGAGCGCTTGTTGATCAGCATCGACGGCAAGGGCGCGTTTCGTCGCTTCAAAGATGCGCTGCTGAACTATCCCGTCGAGCGGGAGCGCTGGTTTAGCTATCGCAGTGAGCTCTTGCACTGGCACATTCAGGAGTGGTTCCGGCGCGACGAGCTGACGTCCAAAGAGGCACCGCCGTGGGGCGAAGTGGCGCCGCCGCCCGACCTCGATGCCCCGCTGCCGCGACCCCAGCCGCCGAGCGAAGGGCCGGGCGAAGCGCTGCGTCGGCAGGCTCGTGATCTATTGGAGCAGGTGCCGGCCGTCGAGCTACCGACAGCGATTACCTTTCTTGAATTCCTGCGCGATCGCGGCAGCGCTGAGCTCCTACGCTCGCGCGTGACGCCGAAGCGCACGGTGTCGGCTTGACCGCCTGCGGGCGGGTCGCTTTCTTACTCAAGCGAGATCGGCGGGAAGCGGTTGAGCTCTGCCGCACGCTGGTCGATGCGGTGCGGGGGCGGGGACTCTCCGAGGTGGTGGTGCGCGACTTCGTCGAGCTTCCGTCCGGCGTGGTCAGCATCCCCGAGCGCGAGCTGTCCCAGGTCGCTGAGCTCAAGCTCCTAGTTGTGCTCGGCGGCGACGGCACGCTGCTCTACGGCGCTAGCCTGCTGGCCGACGGCGAGCCAGCCGAGAGTGGGCTGACCAAGGCGACCCCGGCGGGGTCGCTTAGCGCCAGCATTCCGATCCTGGGCATCAACCTTGGGCACCTCGGCTTTCTGACCTGCTGCGCGCCCGACGAGGCGGTGGTCACGCTGCATGCCGCGCTCGATGGTCACCTGCCGCTGGAAGATCGGCGGCGGCTGCGCTGTCGCGTGCTGCGCCAGTCACCGCTGGGCGTCGAGGCCGCTGATGCGTCAAGTGAGCGGAGCGCGCTGAACGACGTCGTCTTTAGCCAGCCCAACCAGGCTCGCTTGTCCGAGCTTGAGGTCTTTGTCGACGGCGATCTGGTCACGACGTATCGCGCCGACGGTCTGATCGTGGCGACCGCCACCGGCTCGACGGCCTATAACCTGGCAGCTGGTGGGCCGATCTTGATGCCGGGCATGGATGCCGTCGTGCTCAGCCCGATCTGTCCCCATACTCTGACGGCTCGCCCACTGGTGACGCGGCTTAGCTCGCGCATCCTGGTACGTCCGGGGCGCAGTGCCAGCCGCAGTACCGACGAGCTCTTGCTCACCGTCGATGGCCAATGGACGCAGCGCATCGGCAGCAACGACGTGGTCGAAGTGACCAGCGAGGCCCCCGCGGCTCGCATCTATCGTCCACCCCAGCGCTCGTTCTTCGATCTTTTGCGTACCAAGCTGCACTGGGGCATCCGCAGCTAGGTCGGCGGCGGTCTCTGCGCCCCAATCCCCGACGCAGCTAGCTGCCGAAGGGCAGCGGCGACTGACCATCCCAGGTGGCCGGCGGGATGGCGCTGGCGCGATCGATGCGCTCGGCTTCGGTGCAGCGATCCAGCAGCTCCGACTCCTTGGTCGGCGTCCCCATATAGCAGCGCCACATGCCGTCTCCCCCGTCGGTGCTGCCGCCGTCCTTGTTCATCTGACGGGGATCCTCACCGTCCCAGAAGCTGGCCACTTCGGCGCAGGTCATCTGGCTGCACAGCAGCAGCAGGCCAAACAGCGACAGACCTCGCCGCAGCCGTGGCTGCTGGGCCGACGAGCGAGCTGCGCTAAGCAGTCGAAAAGAGAGCAGCGTGCGCATTAGTTGACCTCGCAGAATTCGCGACGGCAGGTGCCAGACGAACAGGCGGCGCCGCCTTTGCACTCGGCACAGTTGAGCAGGCCACCGGTCACGTTCTTTTCGAACCAGCAGCTGCAAGAGTCGCTCGGTGCGGCCATCGGCGTGAGCGGCGCGCTATCGCTGGCCTTGCTGACGCGCATGGCGCACTGCGGTACGAAGCCAGCGCCTAGCTGCATCGGCACGGTGTCTCGACTGGCGACGGGCTCCTTGCCGATGAGGATATTGGCGACTCGTCCGGCGGCTGCGACCAGCGGCTTGCCAGGCTGGCCGGGATCAGCGCGCAGGACCATGTGCAGATATCCCCACAGCGGGTAATGCCCGTCGCGCACGTTCTGCTTGTCGAAGCTGGTGAACTTGCGGTCGGGGAAGAACGCGCCGTGCTGGCCGATGGCCTGGAAGCCGAGGACGCGCACATCGCCACGCCGCTTGTCGAGGAGCGCAGTGGGCAGGATGCCGAGAGCCGAGGTGGTGTCGGTCGCCAGACCCGCGATCACCTCGTCAGCGGAGTTCACCTGCCGGCCAGTGCGCCACTTGCCGATCGGCAGCTTGATCCGCGGCGAGAGCAGCAGCGGACCAGCATCGCGGTCACCGAGCAGAAAGACGGCAGCATCGTTGGTCCATGGCTTTACGCCGGCCGCCTTGCCAGCGCCAAAGACAAAGTGCGCTTCTTCCGCGTGCATCGCGCCTTCCATGGCCTGCGCCGACATCACCAGGGCATAGGGCGAGACCGGGCCCAGGAGGTCGAGGATCCCCATCGCCGGGTTGGCAGAAAACGTCGGGCATGACGAAGGGAACACTTCCGACAGCGCCAGGTTGATATGCGTGCCGTTCTTGTCTAGCTCACAGGTCTTGACCGGCGAGCGATCCATCGGCCAGACCTTGGCCGTGCCTTTGAGGCAGGCGCCGGCGGCGCAGGCTCCCATCGGGGTGCTGTCGAGCGCCACCGCTTCGACGCCACGACAGCTGGTCGTCGCCTGCCAGATCACCGGCACCGGCTTGGCGTCATCTAGCTGCAGGAGCTGAGCGATCTTTTCGACGTAAGGCTCAGCGGCTGGGGGCACCGCGACATAGACCGCGCCGGTGACATCCGCGCAGGGTCCGGCCACAGCACTTTGGGACAGCAGCGGCAGCAGCGCCGCAGCGCACAGCGAGATCAGCGCACAGCGGTGCCGCAGATGGCGCTGGGACCGGTACGGCAAAACATCAGCAGCCTCGGGAGATTGGCGGATGTGCGCGGATGTCCAC
>CAZVMD010000529.1:0-3293 GCA_964628555.1 uncultured Myxococcales bacterium
ATCTGCACGATCACATCGGCTGTCGCACGCTGTTCGCCACCCACTATCACGAGCTGGCTGCGCTCGCCGAAGCGCGGCCGCGGGTGCGCAACTTCTCGGTGGCGGTGCAGAAGTGGCAGGGCGATATCGTCTTTCTGCACAAGCTGGTGCCTGGCGGTGCTAATCGCTCGTATGGCATCGAGGTGGCGCGGCTGGCCGGCCTGCCCAGCTCGGTCGTCGAGCGAGCGCGGCAGCTGTTGCATGAGCTAGAAGCGGGCGGTGATGGGCCAGGCAGTGGAGCCAGCGCGACACCAGCGCACGGCATGCCGCGCTCCAGCCAGCTGCCGCTGTTTCAGGTGCCGCTGGCACCGCCGCCGGGCTTTGCGCCACCGCCGCCGCCGCCGCGCGATCCGGCCGAGACTGAGGTCCTGGCCGGGCTGCGCACTGTCGATCCCGATAACCTGACGCCGCGCCAGGCGCTGGAACAGCTAGCCCAGCTGCGCGCGCGCCTGCTTAGCGCAGACAAGAAGGGGCGCAGCCGAAGCTAGCGGGCTGGCCGCCGGAGCTTACTTTTCGAGGATGCGGCCGACGATGTACAGCAGGATGAGCAGGCCGAACAGGCCGCCGGCGACGACGAGGACCCAGAACATCCAGCCGCGGCCAGCGGTCTCGGCCGGCTCGAACTGCGGCAGCTGAACCTGCAGCGGCTCGGACAGCGTGTCTTCATTGCCCTTGTGGAAGGCGACCTGGATGGCGTGACTGGCATTGTCGCCGCTCTGGGTCAGGCCAAAGCTGATGATGCCCGTCGAGAACAGGCCATCGGCGACCTCGGCAAAGCGCGCCGGAATGTCCTCGGCGGTCTTGCAGCGGCGAGCCGTACCGGCAGTCGTCTTGGACAGATCGATCAGCGTGCGCAGGCGTCCGGCCTCGAACTGCGTGAAGCCGATGCTGTCGATGACTGCGCCCGCTTCGCGCGCCCGCCGCGCGACCTCGGTAAACGCTTCCTTGCCCGCCGACGTATCGATGCCGTCGGAAAACAGCACGATGCGACGACGGCGCTCTGGCTTCTCGCGCGCCAGATCGATGCCAACCCGCAGCGCGTCGATCAGGCGCGACTCGGTGGCATCGGCGTCCACGGCGAGCTTCTCCAGCTCGCGGGCGATGGCGTTGGGGTGACCGAAGTCTTCCAGCCGCTTGACCTCGGTGGCAAAGCCGATCAGCGCCACGCGGCTCTCGGCATGATGCTTCAGCAGGGCCTTGGCCAGCTTCTCCAGACCGCTGCGCACGCTCTTGATCGCCGGCTCCATGGCCGAGGACAGCTGCACCACGGCCACCAGATCAATCGGCTCCTTGGCTTCGCTGACCGGGGTGTAGGTGATCTGCAGCTCTTTCTGTTCGACGGTGTCCTGAAATAGCTTGTAGCCGCTCTTCGAACGGATCGGTTTGCCGTCGCTGTCGACCAGGGTCACATAGGTCTTAAGGAAGGGCAGCTTCTCGGTGTTCGCGCCCTCTAGCAGCACGCGGACCTCATCGGCTGACGCGCTTGCGGACGACAGCAGACCGCAGAGGGCGAGGACCAGACCCAGCCATGGTCGAGCCCGAACAACGACGCGCCCTCCGGCATGCACACTCTTTACCCCTGCCAGCATGAATGACCTCAGACCCATGATTTGCATCGCCCCCAATCCCGGCTGCAGCCGCCCCGCGATCGCGGTCTTAGGACCCAAGCGGGGCGCTCCTTCGCGATCGATCCTTGCTTACGATAATAGGGCGTTTACCGGCGGAAAGGTTGGCTTTGTCGCGGCGACTTGCTGCGGCAGTCCGCCGAGCTTGCGGCGGCGGCAGCGCCAGCTCAGCGGGGGGCGCGGACTAGTCTTCCAGCTCGATGGCGACGCCGCGTGGCTTCTTGCGCGCTCCGTCTCGCCGCGGCTTCGGGTTTTTGGGGGTAGGGGGCGGATCCGGCGGCGGCACGCCTGGGGCAACCACGGCGGCACTCGGCACCGCCTCCAGCACGTCGTGTCGTTCGACGTCGTGGCTGCGGTCGAGCTGAACCAGAAGCTCAATGTACCCCGACATGCGAATCCGCACTTCCTCGACCCCTGGCCCGGCGAGCACTTCGCCGTACCACGGCGTCAGGCCAAGAACCGAGCCATCGGCGACCCGGACTACCGTCGCACCGGCTGGCTCGGTGATCACCGTCCAGCGGATGCGCTGCGGGGCGGTGCTGTTGGAGGCCGGACGCTGCGGACCGTCAGCCTGCGTAGGATCGTCGGTCGCGGATGCGCCGACCGCTTTTCGTATGGGTTGCCGCGCCGGGCGGGCCAGCCACAGCAGACCGACGAGCGCAAGCGGCGCACTGAGCAGCGCCACCCACTGCCACAGCGGGCGGCGGCGAGGCTGCGGGGGCGGCGTACGCTGCTGGCCGACCGAGACCGCCAGCGTCGATGGCGCACTGAGCGGTAGCAGCTCGTCGGTCGCCGCCGGGGCGCGATCATCGGCGCTATCCACCGTCGGCATCACTGATGGCGAGTCCACGCCCAGATCGATCTCTGAGCTGGGAGTCAGGGCCGCGTGCTCTTCGCTGGCGGCAGCGGCTGGCCGCGGTGGCGGCTGCAGGTCGGGGACCTCGCTCAGCTGCGCATCGAGCAGGGCGACGACCTCCGCCATCTCGGGGCGCCGCGCCTTGTCTTTGCTCAGCAGGCGATGGACAAGCTCGGCGAGCGACTCCGGCACCCACGCCGAGAGCCCACGCAGCGGCGGCGGCTCCTCGTAGATGTGCATGGCCATGATCTCGCCTGCACCGGCCGCGATAAACGGCATGCGCCCCGACAGCAGGCGGAACATCACCACGCCCAGCGAGTAGACATCGCTCTTCTCGTCGACACCGGCCGCGCCGCGGCACTGCTCGGGAGACATGTAGCCAGGTGTCCCCAGCAATAGATCACCGCGCGTCTCAGCCAGCTTCAGGTTCGGCTCACGCAGCTTGGCGATACCAAAGTCGAGCAGCTTAGTTCGCTCGCCGCCCGGGATGGCGGGGTCCGGCACCACCATGATGTTGTCGAGCTTGAGGTCTCGATGGACGATGCCTTTTTGGTGCGCTGCGGCCAGGGTCTCGGCGACTTGGCGGATCAGCCGCAGCATCTGATGCAGCGTCAGCACCTCGCGTCGTCGCACCCGGCGGCCCAGCGTCTCGCCCTTGAGGAACTCCATCACGATGTAGGCGGTGCCATCGGGCAGCTGACCGTGATCGAAGATCTGCACCAGCCCGGGATGGTCGATGCGATTGACGGCCCGCGCTTCGTTGAAGAAGCGGG
>CAZVMD010000530.1:0-3291 GCA_964628555.1 uncultured Myxococcales bacterium
TCCAGCTCTTCATCGTAGGCGGCGTAGACCACCCCCATCCCGCCCTCGCCGAGCTTGCGCAGCAGCGCATAGCGGCCAAGGTGCGGCTGCATGGCGCCGCGGAGCTGTCCCGGATCGCTGCTGGGCGGCCCCGACATCGCCGACGGCGGCACGACATCGGCGAGCGTGTCGCGCAAGGGTGCAAGATCGCTCTGCGACTGCACCGTCTTGGCCAGGGCATCGGTCTTTTGGAGCTCATCGGGCGACAGCCCAGCTGAGGCTGACGGCGCGGGCGACGAGGCCTGCGCCTGCCCTGCGCCCGGCCGCTGCGGCGGGTTCTTCTCCCCCATCGAAGCTTCTAGTGTAGGGGCATCGCTGGCTGGGCTGAAGTCCGATTGTTGCCGCTGCCAGCTAGCTCAAGGCGACGCCTAGACATTTCGCGCGCGGCGAAGTCGTTGACACTTTGGAGAAATTTAATACCCTCGATAAAAGGTATCTTCGCGTCCTCGCTAGTTAGCCTAGGGTGGAGTCTCCTCTGCAGCCTGCCGTGCCCAGTCAGCGGGTCTTGGTCGTCTCTGAAGACGCTGAACTCCGCGAAAACCTTGCACAAGCTGTCCAACGAGGCGGCGGCTTACCGGTGCGTGTCGCGGGGCTCAACGCCCTTGAGGGACCGCAGGTTCAGCAGCGCCTGGTGGTCTTTGCCTGGGATGGCAACCTGCCGGCCCTGCGCGCCCTGGTCAGCCGGCTCCGCGAGTCGGCGCAGGTGATCGCCGTCACGCCGCAGCGCGCGCTCGGGGACCAAGTGGCGCTGCTGCACGATCCCCACGTCAGCCACGTGCTGACCAGCGATGCCCGGCTGCCATTTCTGCTGCAGGTGACCATCTCGAAGTTCGTCTCGGGCGACCTCTTCGGCGTCGAAAAATACCTGCCGGCCGGCACCACCATCAGCCTGACCCGGCTGCGCGACTACCAGGGTCGGGAAAAAGCCATCACCGAGGTGCTGGAATACGCCGAAAAAGCCGGCGTTCGAAACCGCATCCGCGACAAGATCGGCACAGTCTGCGTCGAGCTCTTGATGAACGCGCTCTACGACGCCCCGGTCGACGATCGCGGCCAGCGGGTCTTTGAGCACGTCGAGGCCAAGGATCGCATTGAGCAGCTGACGCCACGACCGGTATCGATCCGCTATGCGATGGTCGATAGCGTGTTTGCCGTATCGGTGCGCGATCGTTTTGGCAGCCTCGATAAGGCCACCATTCTGCGCTACATCGAAAAGTGCCTGCGCAGCCCGAATCAGATCGATCGCAAGACCTATGGCGCCGGCCTAGGCATCTATCTGATCGCCAATGCAGCGACGCAGTACGTGGTCAACATCGCACCCGGCATGGCCACCGAAGTCGTCTGTACTTTTGACTGCGGCTCGCAGACGCCGCTCCGCGCCCTCTCCGTCTTCCTCTATCCTGGCGCTGCTAGTGCGGGGCAGTCCCCGTCGCAGATGTCAGGTAACCATCAGAAGTCGGGGAAAGGCTAGGTGCTGTCGGGGCGGCTTGGCCCATATACGCTGCTCCGGAAGATCGCGGTTGGGGGCATGGCCGAAATTTACCTGGCCAGCATCGCCACCGAGGCCCCGGTAAATAATCAAAAATCCGACGACAAACCGGCGGAAGCAACCGGTAGCACGCGACAGGTGGCGATCAAGGTCATCCATCGCGACAACGCCAATGACCCCGACTTCGTCCGCATGCTCATCGACGAGGCCCGGCTGTCGGTGCAGCTAAACCACGCCAACATCGTCCACACCTACGACCTCGGTAAAGAAAAAGACCAGTACTACATCGTCATGGAGTTTATTGACGGTGCAGACCTGTTCAAGGTGCAGCAGCGGGCGGCGGCCAAGCGCATGTCGTTTCCGATCGCGCTGTGCGCCTTCGTCGCACGTGAAGTGGCGCGCGGCCTCGACTTTGCTCATCGTCTAAAAGATCAGCACGGGCGGCCGCTGCACATCGTCCACCGCGATATCTCGCCGCAGAATGTCCTGCTGTCATCGAGCGGCGCGGTCAAGATCACCGACTTTGGCATTGCCAAGGCCGCCCATCGCGCCGAGCAGACGCAGGCCGGCATCATCAAGGGCAAGTACTACTACATGAGCCCGGAGCAGGCCGCCGGGCGCCTGATCGACCGCCGCACCGATGTGTTTGCGGCCGGCATCTTGCTATACGAGATGCTCGTCGGAGAAATGCTGTACTACGACGAGAATCTGGATCGCTTGCTGGCCTTGGTGCGTCGGGCCGACATCGCTCCGCCCAGCCGCAAGCGCCACGACATTCCGCAGGCGCTGACCGACATCACGATGAAGGCCCTGCGCAAGCGGGCCGATGATCGTTACCAGACGGCCGCCGACTTTGCCGCAGCGCTAGACAGCTTTCTCGCCTCGTTCGCGGCTGACTTTGGCGCCGCCGACCTGGGCAGCTTTGTGGCCCGCGTTATGGACAGCCAGCGCAAGGGCGGCCGAGTTAGCGATCCAACGATGAGCGTTGCCGCGCTGCCCTCCGTCGACGGCCGAGATGACAACAGCCCAACGGTTGGCCTCAGCAGCGACCAAGTGCGGCGCCTGGGGATCGTCGTTCACGACGAAAATAGCCTGATCTTTCAGTCGCAGAGTCGGCTCATGGCGCTGCTCGCTGACAGCAGCGGGGCCAGCGTGCTCGGCGAAGGCACCGGCTCGGGCATGACCACCAAGAGCCGGCTCCGCGCCGCTCCCGGCAGCCGCAGCGACGACCCTGAGTTCGCCGCAACCTCGCCCCGGGACGAGGCGCATGCGCGCACCCTGCGTCGCGATGAGCGCAAGACCGAGGTGGATCCCGATCTGCTGGAGACCACCAACCCGCTGTACGGCAACACCCCCCGCCTGCGGCCGGCATCGCGCAACACGCCCTCCGGGCCGACGGGAGACTTCAGCCAGCGGCTTGCCGCCTACGATCTGCTGCCGGATGTGCAGCCCGCCGATCCCACAGCCCGACGAGGGGCCGGCAGTCCGCTCGCCTTCGAGCGCCTGCCACAGCCGGCGCTGAGTGAGCGCGCGGTGGATGTCGAAGCGAGCGGCTCAATACGCGTCGCGCATGAGCCCAAGGTCGAGCTTACGCAGAGTGACCTCTACCCCCAGCTGGATCCGGCGCTGCTGGCGGGACGGGCTTTCGGCAGTGGCAGCAGCGACGCGATCTCAAACACCGCCACGCAGGAAGGGCTGCCCCCGCAGCCTGCCCAGGGGGGAGCCACACCCTCGGGAGCCTCCGGCCTAGCCGAGCCGGTGAT
>CAZVMD010000531.1:0-3273 GCA_964628555.1 uncultured Myxococcales bacterium
GATCGCGGGGTTGTGGGGACCATCCTCAAGTGGGACGGCTCGGCGTGGCGGGGGGAGAAGAGTGGGGTGGAGGGGGGGCTGGCGGGGGTCTGGGGGAGTGGTGGGGTGGTGTATGCGGTGGGCGAGGGGGGGACGGTGCTGCGGCGAGACGGCCAGGGCTGGCGGCCGGTGGTGACGGGAGTGGGCGAGGACCATGAGCTGATCGCGGTGTGGGGCAGCGGTCCAAGTGATGTGTTTGTGGTCGGGGCGCAGTATCCCGATCAGGTGGGTGTGGTGCTGCACTTCGATGGCCAGAGCTGGGCGCGCACGACGCTGCCGGCTCGCCAGCTGCACGCGGTGTTTGGCGGCGGGCCGAAGGATGTGCTGGTCGCTGGACAGGCGCCGGCCGAGGAGGGGGGCGGCCTGAACGGCATCATCCTGCGCTGGGATGGGCAGCGCTGGAAGCGCCTGGTGCCGCGCGAGCGCGAGAACATGCAGCCGCAGTTTGGCATCTTTGGCTTGCGCGGGGCGGGGGAGCGCCTGACGCAGGCTTGGATCGTCGGGCAGAACAGTCAGCTGGCTCGCTTCGACGGCAGCAGCTTTGGCTTTCGCACACCCGGCACAACGGCGGCCATCGAGGCGCTGTGGGGCGATGGCGAGATCGGGTTTGCGGTCAGCAGTGGCGGCGACATCTTCCGTCGCCAGGGCGGCGGCTGGGCGGCGCTGGAGAGCCCGACGACGCGCTCGCTCTACGCGCTGTGGGGCAGCGGGTCGAGCACGCTGTACGCGGCGGGCTATGGCGGCACCGTGCTGCAGCGCGAGGGCGGGCGCTTTCGTCCGCTGAGCAGCGGTCTGCCAACGGAGCCGAGCCTGTACGCGCTGTGGGGCAGCGGGCCCAAGGACGTGTTTGTGGCTGGCGAGCGCGGCGCCATCGCTCACTTTGATGGCCAGCGCTTTGTCGCTCAGAAGACCGAGACCGGGCAGGCTCTGTATGCGCTGTGGGGGGCTGGGCCGACCGCGGTGTGGGCCGGTGGCGAGGGCGGGACGCTGCTGCGCTTCGACGGCAGCAGCTGGCAGGCTGCGCAAAGCGGCACGCGCGAGAGCCTCTTTGGCCTGTGGGGCAGCGGGCCTACGCAGGTCTTCGCCGCAACGGTCTGCAGCGTCCTGCGCTGGGATGGCGCCGCCTGGAAAGAAGTCCATCGCCGCGTCGCCGCCGACTGTCCCGAGCCGCAGCGCGACAGCCTGCCGCGCTACTTTGCCCGTCGGGCGCAGATCTGGGGCACGGTCGGTGCGGCGGGGGCGGTGCGCGTCTATGTGCTGCGCGATAACGGCACCCTGCTCTCTGGCGACGGCCAGACCTGGAGCGAGCAGGCCGTGGGCATGACCCAGCTACGCAGCCTGTGGGGCAGCGCGGCGCCCGGGGGAAGCGCTCCGCCGACCCTGTTGCTTGGCGGCGCCGACGCCACCATCCTCAGCAGCGGGGGGCACTGAGCGGCCCGTGTCATCGCCCCGGTGCTCGACGGTGGCGTGGCGCCACGACAGGACGGTGTGCTGGCTCGCATGCGTGCCGCGCAGCCGCAGGCCCCGGCAGCAGGTCGGTTCGCTTGCCGCCGCTGCCGAGCTATCCGGGCAAGAGCCTCTCTAGCTCCGCTTTCAGCTGCTCGCGCGTAAACGGTTTTTCTAGTGTCCCGACCTTGCCGGTGAGCATCGGCTGGCCTCCCGCCATTGTTTCGCAGTAGCCAGACACGAAGAGCACCGCCAGAGATGGGTCTCGCTGTCTTAGCACCCGGGCCACATCGAGCCCCGAGCGCGACTCCGCCAGCACGACATCGGTGATCAGGGCAGCCGCCGCGCCCGGACCCGGAAACAAGGCCAGCGCTTCTGATTCTGTAGCGGCCTCGCGCACGACGAAACCCAGGCCGCGCAGCAGGCGCGCGATGCCCTCTCGCACCAGCGAGTCGTCTTCGAGCAGCAGCACGATGCGCTCGCTTGCGGCCAAGCGCGGCGCAGTCGTCGGCGTCATGATCCGCGGCAGGTGGATGGTCATGATCGTTCCGCGCCCCGCCTCGCTCGACACCTCGATCCCTCCCCCTGACTGCTGCACGAAGCCCGAGACCATGCTCAGCCCGAGGCCGCTGTGCTCGCCCGCTCCCTTGGTTGAGAAAAACGGCTCAAAGATATGTTCAAGGACATGGGGGGCAATGCCGGAGCCCGTGTCTTCCACCGAGATGGAGACATAGCTGCCCGGGCACAGTGAGCCGAAGGACAGCGGTCGCTCGACCTGAACCTCTCGGGCCTGCGTGCGCACCGTGATCGTCGAGCCGGCTGGGCTAGCGTCCCTGGCGTTGAGCACGAGGTTCATGACTGCGGCCTCAAGCTGCCCGGCATCACACAGCGCCACCGGCCGGCTGCTCGATAGCTGGAGATCGATCGTGTGCGACTCGCCCAGCGTGCGCTGCATCATGCGCGCTAGCGTCGTGGTGAGGTGGTTGATATCGACCTGGGTGGGCTTGAGGGCGCCGCGCCGCGCGAACGCCAGCATATGGCGGGTGAGCTTGGCGCCACGCTCCACAGCCTCGGTGATGGCCTGCAGGTGCGGGGCCAGATCGGGCCTAGCCACCAGGGCATCCTGCAGGGCACTGGTCTCGGCCGAGATGACCATGAGCAGGTTGTTGACATCATGAGCAACCCCGCCGGTCATCTGACCTACGGCTTCGAGTCGCTGGTGGCGTCGCAGGCGCTCCTCCGATAGGCGGCTCGCAGTCACGTCCTCCAGCACAAGCGCACTGCCGCCCGGGAAGCCAACGCCGGCCGCGAAGTGGTCGAGGTGGATCAGATAGAACCGACGGGGAGCCTTGCCTGCCTCCTGCACGATCTCGCCCTTCCAGGCTCGCCGCCGGCGCAGCGCATCCAGCAAGGGATCCGCCGCCGCTCCGAAGTGCTTGCTGAAAAATTCGACGAGGTTGGTTCCTTCCGTGGCACTGGGAAAGGCACTGCGGAAGCAGGCGTTGGCAAACTCCAGGCGGTCGCCCTCGCCGCTTAGCACAAAGGAGCTTGGCGCGTGCTCTACGGCCGTAATGATGTTGTGCAGGCGCTGCTCGGCTTCGACGCGCGCTCGCTCCTCTTGCGACAGCCGCTGCAGCGCGGTTTCTAGCCGCTTGTGGGCATCGAGCAGCGTGCGCTTCGAAGCTCCGACGTGGCTGACCGTCTCGATGAGCACGCGGGCCTTGATGTTGGCCAGGTAGCTGACGCAGCGCTGCTTCATCGCTTTTTCCAGCAGCGCGCGGTTTACGT
>CAZVMD010000532.1:0-3262 GCA_964628555.1 uncultured Myxococcales bacterium
CGTGTGTGAATGTGGGTGCTTCACGGAGGGGTTTAATTGGGTCAGGCGTCCGCCAAAGTCGGCACCGGCATGGCGCCGCGGCGGGGTAGGGCGATGCGGTGCTGTAGGTTGCCGCCAGCATCTAGGATGTAAAGGGCGCTCTTGTCGGCGTCGGTGGAGTAGCTGGTAAACACCACCTCGGGAATGCCATCGCCTGAGAGGTCGCCGATCGCCACACCGCCGGTTAGCACGTTGGGATCGCTGGTGTAGCGATAGGACCAGCGCTCGCTCTTGGCGGCCGAGACGGCGTGGATGGTGCCGTCGAAGCCGGCAAAGACGATCTCGGGCCCTGGGCTGCCGGCGTCGATGTCGGCGATGCTGACCTGGTTGGTGGCGGCGACGATGTTGGTGTTGCCGAGATCCCACAGGCCGGCGATGTACTGCGGTACGTGCAGCGGCGTCTCCCAGCCAGCCAGACGGCTGCCGTCACTGCGCACCGCCCACAGCCCGACCCCCTGCTCGCGGCTGGTCTGCGCTGCGTTCTGCACCGAGCCGAGCATGACGACCTCGTTTTTGCCATCGCCATCGAGATCGGCGATGGCCGGGGCGGTGTTGGTAAAGTGCGCCTGCAGCGCCGTCGCCTCGATGTTGGCATAGCCCTGCTGGGCCTCGGCCAGGTCGTGCAGATAGCGCACGCCGATGACCTTTTTGGCCTTAAACAGCGGCGAAGCATCGAACGCCACGCCGCTGCCTTTGTGGAAGCTGGCGTAGGCGTTGTCGTGTGGTGCCACGAGATCGAGCTTGTTATCGCCATCGAGGTCGCCGACCGCCAGGTTCTGGTCGTAGCAGCCGGCCAAATAACACTTGTTATCGATCGCGCAGCCGCTGGTACCGGTCATCTGCGGTGGATAGCCCGCCACCGGCGAGCCGTCGCTGCGGAAGGCATTGACGACATCCGTCGGGCCGCTGCGACCGACCGAGGCGATCAGATCCAGCTTGCCATCGCCGTCGACATCGCCGGCCGCAAGCGCCCGCATCTCGTTCTGCCAGGTCACCGGGAAGCCGGGCAGCACCGCGCCGGCAGCATCCAGAAGATAGATGCGGTCGCGCGCCGCTACGGCCACTTCCAGCTTGCTGTCCCCGACGAAGTTGCCGACTACTGGACTGGCCCAGATGCGTGCCTGTCCGGTGGCGTAGCGCCAGGCCAGGCTGCCATCGGCCCGCCAGACGACGACTAGGCCGCCGCGCGGTACGATGACCTCTTTTTTGCCATCACCGTCGAGATCCGCCACGGCCGGTGAGCCGAGCCAGGCCTCTTCGTAGCGGTCCTTCAGCGTCAGCAGCAAGGTCGGCGCCTGCGTCTTGGCCGTGCCGCCGCCCGCGGCCATCGCGCACGAGGGAGCCGGCGGCAGCGCCATCGGGCCCGGCCCGCTGTCTGGCATCGTGCCGCTTGTCCCACTGCCCGAGCAGGACAGACCCGCCGTGGCCAGACCTGAGAGGAAGCACAGCGCAAGGCGATGAGGGTGCAGCATGTTCCCAGTCTACGCGCCGCTGCCTCGCCCGAGCACAGCGCCTGCAAGCGCGGTCAGCGCCTGCGAAATCCGACCTCACTCGGCGCCATCCGAGCTGGCCAGCCGCTGCATCACCTCGCGCCAGGCGGCGGCCTTGCGCGCCCCTACCTGGGCAAAGACGCGGGCGAAGCGCTGCCGCTGATCTCCGGAGAGCTTCGCTTCCAGCGCCGCACCGCGCGCCGTCAGCCGCAGGCGCCGCACCCGCCGATCTTCGGCATCGGCGCCGGCGGCAAGCAGCCGCGCCTGCACTAGCTGACGCAGCGGCGCGTTAAGCGACTGCTTGCTGACCTGCAACAGCGCCAGCAGCTGATTGACGCTCAGGCCGGGATTCCGCCCGACGAAGTACAGGACGCGGTGATGCACCCGCGACAAGCCGCGGCGGGCCAGCAGCTGATCCGGCCGCGCCACGACGGCGCGGAAGGCAAAGTGCAGGGCCTCTAGGGCCTGGTTGAGCTCATGTTCGGAAGAGTTGGCGTCGCGCATTAGGTCAACCATATTGACATACTTTTCTGCTTTGGCGAATGTTAACTAGGTCAGCCAACCTGACCTATTTTAGGAGTCCGGCATGAGCACCTTGAGCCCTGAGTTTGCCCAGCGCTTCGCCGCCGAGTGGATCGCCGCCTGGAATGCCCACGACCTTGAGCGCGTACTAGCGCACTACCGCGAGGACTTCGAGCTGCGCTCGCCGGTGATCATCAGCACCGTCGGTGAGCCATCCGGGCGGCTGTGCGGCAAGACCGCGATCCGGGCCTACTGGCAGCTGGCCCTGTCGCGCATTCCCAGCCTGCACTTCGAGCTGGTCGATGTCCTGGTCGGGGCCGGCTGCCTGACCCTGTACTACCGCGGCCATCGCGGTGCCGCGGCCGAGACCTTCCTGTTCGACGAGGCTGGGCGGGTACAAGCCTCGACCGCCTGCTACAGCGCGCTGGCCAGCCGCGCCTAGCACCGACGCAGGCTCGCGGCTCTGGGGCGGAATGAACCGGGGCGCCGACCCGGCCGAGCCACCGGCCACTGGCAAGATGATCCCGCTGCCGGGTAGCGCACAGATATCCGCGGATCGGCAAGTTCTGATATTCTAGTAATTGCTGCCCAGAAGCTGCTGTGAGGCAATTCGTCCCGAGGGCTATCTATGAATATTTTATCAATGATTTCGCGCGCCTGGCGACCGCCAGCCAGGCTCAGGACCCGCCGGGATGGCGCCCCCGGCAGCCCCTCGCCTGCCTGGACATGCCGCCGCTGGCCTTGCCAGGCCGGCCGGGCTGGCGTCCTGGCGCTGATGCTCGCCGGGAGCGCGGTAGCCCAGGGCGGCGGGCGATACAGTAAGCCGGAGGCCGAGCTAGCGGCCAGCCCGCCAGCCCCCAGCCTGTCGGCAGAAGCGAGTCCCGGCCCGACGCAGGACCCCGCCCCAAGTCGGCTTGGCGTGACGCTGCTCGACCTGCTCGTTGCCCACGAGGCGGACGAGCGCCAGGGGTCGTTCCGGGGGTGTCTGTCAAGCTCTTGGAAATCCAGTTTCGATACCGATGAGCAGATCACACCAGATTCCCAATTTCGGCTTGCGAGCCTCTTTCTTGAACAGGCGGCTTACTATGCACATAAGGCACATGAACTAGAGGAGCGGCTAACCCTTGCGCGGCGACGGGGCGCCCCGCAGAAGCTAGCCGAGCTGGCGGCACAGCAGACGAAACAAGCGGAGAACATGCGGAGCTGGATGC
>CAZVMD010000533.1:0-3231 GCA_964628555.1 uncultured Myxococcales bacterium
GCCAGGCGCTTGAGCTCTTCGATTTTGTTCTCTAGCTCGACGAGCGGACGCTCGAATTCGAGGCTCTGTCGGGGATCGATCATCGGAACGTGCGGATGCTATCAGAAGGGCTGGCGCAGGTGCGCACTCAACTGATCGCGGTCCGTGGCGATCAGCCGGTGCAGGCGCCAGAGAAACTCGCGGAAGTCCTTGCCCTCGACGTGTGAGCGCGGCGTGGCGGTGCCGTAGCGATGGACATCGGTGAGGCGGGTCACGGTAAAGCGCAGGGCGGCAAAGCGCAGCTCGGCGTAAAGACCCTGCCACTCCGTCGGAGAGAGGGCGCGCAGCGACTGATAGCCGGTGATCAGAGCACGGGCGGTATCGGCACGCAGCGGGCCCAGGCGCCCGGCGTCTTCCGGGCTGTCCTCGGGCTCTGGCGCGCTGCTGGGCTGGGCGTCGGCCTGGGGGTCGGTGTCGCCATTGGCATCCGCAGCGGGCAGCGGTGTCCCGGTCTGCGGCGCCAGCGCCGGAGCAGGAGCGCAGCAAGCCAGGAGCACGACGGCCAGATCGTAGACGTAGGGGAGGGTGGCGGCTTGCTCCAGATCCAAGACCCAGCCACTTGCCGCTCGCGGGCGAGAGCTCCTGCCCGGTCGGTAGCGCGGCAGGCGACGAGAGAACAAGAGGTTGTCGGGGAACAGATCGTTGTGACCGATGCCGCGGGGCAGGTCGCGCTGGCGCAGACGGGACAACAGCTCGACTTCGCTGTGCAGCGAGGCCAGGATCGGGCCCAGCTCGGCCGCAGCGACGGCATCGGCGCGCAGCTGGCGCAGGCGCTCGCCGATGTGGCGCAGGGTGTAGATGCCGGCGTGCTCGCGGCGGATGTCGGCGGCCGACAGATGCAGCTCGGCCAAGAGCTCACCGATGTGGTAGGCGTGCGCCGCGTCGATATCGGTATCCGCCAGCTGTCGGCCCGCCACCCAGGAAAACAACATCACCGGCTTGCCGGAACGGGCGGGGACAAAGGCGCTACCGCTGCGGGTTCGCCACAGCCCGGGCGTCGGCAGTCCGCGGCTGCCCAGGTGCCAGATCAGCGAGGTCTCGAAGGCGGCATCGGCCAGGGACTTGCCCTCGCAGACGCGCAGGAACAGCGGCCCCTCGTCGGTGACTACGCGGTAATTAGAGTTGATAGTGCCCTGCGGGATGGCGGCAAAGTCACGTAGGCTGAGGCTGTAGTGGCGGAGGATGGCTGCCAGCTCTTCAGCGTCGAGCAGCGTCTTTTGCGACGCGAAAAAGGGGGCCATGTCGGGCTTATTTTCCGCGGCCGCGCACGATGGCTCCGACGGCCCCGATCAGCGTCCAGCTAAGGACCTGGCGCGACACCTCGCCGGCTCGCGAGGTACACGTGGCGCACAGCGGCATGTCCATGCGCTCGCCAGCCCGCGCCAGCCCGTTACAGTAGCCGCCACTTTGCCAGGTGTAGCACTTGACCCCGAGGCCCTGACAGCGGTCACAGCGATAGGCCGGGCGGCGCTTGCCGGTCCGCGCTTCGGCCAGCGTATACGTCGTGATGTCGCGACAGTGAGAGCAGAAGGCCAGCTCGGCGCGGCAGGCTTTGTTGCTGCAGATGGTTGCCGCCCCGTCTACTTCGTTGCTGCATAGCGGGCACTTGTAGGTCTTGCTCATGTTTGCAACATAGCATGCGGCGGATTTTTCCGTCGAGCATGTGCCCAGTCTGGACCTGGGCCGGCGGGGGCTAGCGCAGCGAGTTAAACAGAGTCAGCGTGCGGCGCCACGAGTCATTGGCGGGAGCGCGGCGGAAGGCTTCAGGGCGGGCATCGTTGAAGAAGGCATGGCCAGCCCCCTCGTAGACGATGACCTCGGTGGCAACCCCGCGCGCCGACTGCTTTTCGGCAAAGGCCTTGGCGTCGGCGACCGAGAAGAAGGTCTCTTTTTCGCCGAAGAACAACAGCCCCGGGCTGGCCACGGCATCGAGGTTGGCGGCGCCGCTTGGCGGGAAGCCGTAGAAGGCGGCGTAGGCATCGACCCCGGGCTGGCTGGCAGCGATGACCGTCAGCGCTCCACCCATGCAGAAGCCGACGACGGCGACGCGAGCGCAGCCCTCTTGCGTGCGCAGGTGACTGACGGCGGCCGCGATTTCCTGCGCCGCCCGGCCCCAGTCGAGGCCCTTCATCAGATGCGAGGCTTCCTCGGCGTCGACGGTGCTCTTGCCGTGATAGAGGTCTGGTGCGAGAGCGACGAAGCCGGCACTGGCGAAGCGAGCGGCCACATCCTTGATGTGCGGCACCAGGCCCCACCACTCCTGCAACACAACAACGCCGACTTTGTTCTGTCCGGGCCGGGCCAAAAAGCCATGGGCCTCACCGGCTGGGGTCGAGAAGCGGACGCTGGACTGCATGGCTCCCTCCGTGTGGATTGCACAAGCTGCGATGGATGACAGCGGCTGCGCAGGCGGCTGGACCCAGCCCAAGCTTTGCGGGGGGATCGCGAACCGGTCGCGGCCCGCCACACAAAGCGGGCCCGGGCCCGGCGAGGACGCGCCTACGGGCGCTGATGCTTCAAGAAGCGCAGACGCAGATCATACAGCACGTGCTCTAGCGTGCTCTGCTCTTCTTCCGTCAGGTTGCCGCGCGTTTTTTCCCGCAGCATGCCGAGGATTTCGATGCTCTGCCGTGCGAGGGGCAGGTTGACCTGATGCTGGCCCTGGTCGTCTTCGTGCTCGCCCAGGTTGATCAGCGCCGACGCCGCTAGCGACATCACAAAGGTGGCGAAGTCGATTGCGGCCTGCGGCTCCGCCTGACCAGCGGACGCGGTCCCTTCGGGCGGCGTCCCCTCGGGCGGCTTACTCGTCGTCATCGTCTTCGTCTTCGGCGTCATCGCCCTCGTCGTCGTCGGCAGCGAGCAGATCATCATCGTCATCATCATCGTCGTCATCATCGTCGATGATGTCGTCGGCTCGCATGAGCGGCGTGCGCGGTGCGACAAAGCTGGGCTTGGCGGCGCGGGCAGCGCGGCGCTCACGGGCCCGGTCGTCTGGTTCTTCCAGCGGCTTGGAGATGGTGGAGAGCTCGGCGACATCCGGCAGGCTGTCGAGATGCGCTTCGAGCTCGCTGCGCTGTAGCTCGCCGCGACGAATGCGGCGCTCGACGACGCGGACATCCCAGAAGCGGGGATCGGTACGCTGAATGATCATGGTCTTTTGATATAAGGCGGACGGGATTGGGAAGTCAACAG
>CAZVMD010000534.1:0-3196 GCA_964628555.1 uncultured Myxococcales bacterium
CGATCCGCACCAGCGCATCGGCCGCGGCATGGTGCTGCACCCCAGCCTGCCGATCCTGGGGATTCATGCCGGCCCGCTTAGCAACTATCGCGGCTTGCCCGGCACAAAGTATTCCGATCACTTCCTCGGCTCGCATGGCTTCTATCTAGAGACGCTGTTCGTGCAGCCAGCGCACGGCGCGCTGATGCTGCCCGGCCTGGGCGGCGAACACTTCGGGCTGTTCCGCAAGCTGCGACAGTTCAGTGGCTTTGGTGTGCTGCTGGTCGACAGTGTCAGCGACCAGAACCATGTCCGCTGGGACCAAAAGAGCGGTCAGCCCGAGATCGTCTATCACCTGCCGCCCAGCGACTACGCCCGCCTGCGCTACGGGGCCGAGCGCGGCGTCGAGCTGATGCTGGCCTGCGGTGCGCAAGAGGCGCTGCTGGCCTCTGAGGAGGCACTGGGCCCGCTGCCGGCTGCGCGCTTTAGGAAGGCGAGCGAGGCGCAGCACTGCCGCCAGCTGCAGTTTACGCGGCACCTCACCACGCTCACCTCGGGGCATGTGCAAGCGACGGTGAAGATGAGCGAGGACCCGCGGCTGGGCGTGGTCAACTCGCGCGGCGAGACCCACCAGCTACGCAACCTCATGGTCTGCGACTCATCGGTATTTCCAACTTCGTGTGGCGCCAATCCGATGATCTCGATCCTCGCGATGGCCCGCTATCAGGGAAAGCGCATCGCCGCCGAGCTGTCGCGCTATGCGATCTAGATCACGCCAGCTGGATCAGCGAGCGGCCTCTGGCCACTCGGCCAGCGCGCGCAGCGCCGCATCCGCTTGCTGCGCCTCTGCCAACAGATCGTGATCGCGATAGAAGCCGCGCAGGCCAGCCAGCCAGTCGGCGGCGGTAATTCCGGTGAGCCAGCAGGTCTTGGCCAGGCACTCGGGACAGAGCGCCAGCGGTGCGCGATCGGCTTCCTCCAAGCTGTTGGCGCCGTTCATGTTGCAGGCGTGCGCCGTGCAGTGGTGCATGCCGAACATGTGACCGGTCTCGTGCGTCGCGGTCTTGAGCGTGCGCAGCAGGACCTGGCGCGAGCTGGCAGCGCTGGCTCCCGGATCGCCGAAGCGCGCCAAGCTCCAGACCCCGAGCCGCTCGCGGACCGCGGCCTGACCAAAGACGAAGTTCCAGCGTGGGTCGGGAAAGAGATCGATGGCGGTCAGCGCGATGTAGGCGGCGGCATCGCTCGGCAGCCGCGGCAAGAGCACGCCGTACAGGATCGCGCTGGTATGCACCTGGACCTCGTGCGTGCGGGGATGACGACGAACGGCAGAGAGCGGAATGACCTTGGCCGACAGATCCGGCTGAATCACCACCGGCAGACCGAAGTAGCGACCCAGGTACTCCGCCGCGAGCTTGACGATCTGCCGCTGCGCCGCCGAAAACGGGCCCAGCGGCTGGACATAGATCGTGTGGCGCGCCGCCGTCGGTCGATTGGGCTGCGTGGCGAGATACTCGGCAAAGCTCTGGCCCGCTTCGGGGTGACTTGCGCGCCAGTCGCCGGGCTGGGGCGGCGCAAGAGGTGCGTGCAGCGGACGCAGCCGGGTCAGCGCTTGCTGCAGTGCCGCCTGCCAGCGCGCATCGGTGGGCCAAGACGTCGGCACGGCGGCCGGGCTCGGCGCGGATAGGCGGATCGGCCGCGTGGTCACAGGTGGCACGCCGCCGCTGATCCCACCCGTGGCGCGAAAGTAGATCGACAGTCCCAGCGCCAGCAGCCCCACGACCAGCAGAGCCGGAGCCCAGTGACTCTGGCGCCGCAGCGGCAAAGCCGATGTGCCTGCCTCATCTAGCATGGGCTATGGACAACGGCAGCGCAGCGCGGTTCCGCGCCCCCGCAGGCGCTCAGCGCCGACGAGCGATGGCCAGAATCGAGGTCCCCAGCGGCAGCCGGCGGTCGGGCAGCCAGCGACGCTCGGGCGCCAGCACAGAGAGCATCAAGCGATTGAGCAGCGCGACGTTCGTGGCCTCGGTCAGCTCGCCGATGCCCTGCGGCTGCGGCCGACCACGCACCAGGTCTCGCAGCGTGCGCAGCCCTTTGACACCCAGCGCGGCGAAGAACAGCGGCGCGAAAAAGTAAGTCGCTCGCTCGACGGAAAAGCCGCCGCGCTCAAGCAGCGCGGCCAGCCCACCCTGGGTGTACCTTCGCTTGTGCTTTTCGAGCTCATCCCATGGCGACCACAAGAGCTGAAAGGCCGGCACGGTGATCATTACAAAGCCGTCCTTTTTGTCGCGCAGCGCATCGTGCAGGTGGGCCAGCACCGCTGCGTCGTCGGGGAGGTGCTCAATGACGTCAAACATGAGGATGCCTGACCAGCTCTGCTCGGGCAGTCCCTGCGTCACATCCAGGCGCAGAAAGCGCCGCGCCGCCGCCGCTGCGCCCAGCTGCTCGCCCGCCCGAGCAGCGGCGATCTCCAGGGCCGATCCATAGACATCGGCGTAGTCGACGCAGTAGCCATGCTGGTTCAGGTGCGTCGCCACCGTGCCGATGCCGCAGCCGAGCTCCACCAGGCGACCGCAGGCCGCCGGGGCGACATAGGCGCGCAGCTCCTTGAGAATCACCGCACGGCGATGCACATGCCAGTAGTGGCTGTGCTCAAGCTGCGCCCGCAGCCCGAACTCCTCGCCATCGAAATACGGCTGTCCAGCCTCTGGCGGGGTGCCCAATCGATCTTCGTAGCTCGACACGTCGTTCGCTCCTCACCGTCGATATCCACCGTGGGGCAGCGCCACCGCCCCGAGCCCCGGACAATCGCCGGCCGCAGCGATCGCTGCAAGCACAATTCGCGCCCCGTCCGCGTCGGCCCCCCTGCACCACCCAAGCCTGGCGTCCCCCCCCAGCCCAGCGCGCGGTGTACCTTGCCGCGCTCACCCCACGCTTGCGACTAAGGCAGCGACTGTCCCGCGCGCAGCCCTTGCAGAATCCAGGCTGAGGTCGCGCTCATGCTCACTTGCAGTGTCTTATCCACCAGCACCAGATCGATCGGACTCGTCGCGTCGAAGTCGACATTGCCAAACGCCATCGCAGACGGCGCCCGCCCCACCGCATAGTGCGTTGGCTTCGCCGTAGCCAGCTGCGGACTGGCCCCCGACATGTACGTCACCAGCCGCCGCCCCTTGCTCAGCAAGGCCAGATCCGGGCGGCCGTCGGCGTTTACGTCCGT
>CAZVMD010000535.1:0-3177 GCA_964628555.1 uncultured Myxococcales bacterium
GAGGGCCCACACCATGAGCTTTGAGCTGCTCTCCGAACACCCGTTTGCCATGTCCTCCCCGCCACCTGCGACCGGGGCGACGGCAGCCGGAAGCCAAGCCGCGCGGCCAGGGAGCGCACCGCTGCGGCTGCGCATGTACCGGATGGAGAACGGCCTGCGCGTGCTCCTGCTGCGCGATCCCTCGGCGCCGGTCCTGGCCTACCAGACCTGGTTCCGCGTCGGCTCGCGGCACGAGCGCGAGGGCAAGACCGGCCTGGCCCACCTGTTTGAGCACCTGATGTTCAACGAGACCGAGCGGCTACCGGCCGGCGAGTTCGATCGCCTGATCGAGCGCGAGGGCGGCAGCACCAACGCCGCCACCTGGGTCGACTGGACCTACTATCAGGACGACCTGCCCGGCAGCGAGCTTGAGCTGGCGGTGCGACTGGAAGCGCAGCGCATGTCGCAGCTTGTGGTCAAACGCCATCAGGTCGAGTCCGAGCGCGGCGTGGTGATCAGCGAGCGACGGCTGCGCGTCGATGACGACGTCGACGGCTTCATGTCAGAAGAGCTGTTCCGCCTGGCCTTTGACAAGGGCCACCCCTATCACTGGCCGACCATCGGCTGGATGCGCGACATCAAGCGGCTGTCGCTGCGCGATGCCATGGAGTTTTACCGGACGTTCTACGCGCCGAACAACGCGCTCCTGGTCATCGTCGGTGACATCGACGAAGAACAGACGCTTTCGCTGATCGCCAAGCACTACGCCGGCATTCCCGCCCAGCCGCTGCCGGACGGACACTATGGCGCGCTGCCGGCCCGGTCGCGACAGTCCGGCGAGCGACGGGCGCTGTTCCACAAGCCAGTGCAGAACGACAAGCTCTTGCTCGGCTATCAGGCGCCGGCCTTCTCCGACCTCGAGCACGTCCAGCTCGACTTTTTGAGCGAGCTGCTGCTCGGCTCGCACTCGTCGCCGATCTATCGCGATCTGGTGGTCGAGCGCGAGATCGTGACGGCCATCGGCGCCAGCGTGACGCCGTTCCGCGATCCCGGGCTGTGGGAAGTCGCCGCCTCGCTCAAGCGCGGTCACACCGCCGAAGAGGCGCTGGCCCTGTTCGATGCCCACCTGGAGAAGGTGCAGAAGGACGGCGTCAGCAGCGATGACGTCGAGCGCACGCGAGCCCGCCTGCTGACCGAGTTTTATGGCGGCATGCGCACCGCGCACGGCAAGGCGGCTCAGCTCGGCGAGTTCGACACCGTGGCCGGTGACTATCGCACGCTGTTCGATGCCCCGGCCCAGCTGCGCGCCGTCACCGCGGCCCAGCTTAAGCACGTGGCCCGCAAGTACCTGGTTCCCGAGCGCCGTACGCTGCTGATTGTGCGGCCGGATGCCAAACCCAAAGCCAAAGCGAAAAAGTCGGCGGAGCGTGCCTGATGGCGACCAAACCTTCTTCGAAAGCGGCCGCGACAAAGACTCGCCCGGCTGCAGCCGAGCCCGGCGCTCACCCGGCCAGCCCGCCCACGGCCCCCACGCTGATCCTGGAAGAGAGCCACAGCCTGCCCCTGTGCCGGGTGCAGCTGACGCTGCGCACCGGTGCGGCCAGCGACATGCAGCCGGCTGCTGAGCTGGGCCTGGGCGGTGCTGGGCTGGCCGGACTGTGCAACTACGCGACGGAGCTGCAGCGCCGCGGGGCCGGCGGCAAGACGCGGGCTCAGCTCGACGATGCCATCGATGCGCTAGGCGCCTCGGTGCACGTCACCTGCTGGCACGATCAGGTGCTGTTTGAAGCGACGGCGCTGCGCGAGCACATCGATGCGGCCAGCGCCCTGCTCGCCGACGTCCTGCTGCGCCCGACCTTTACCACCGGCGAGAGCGAGAAGCTGCGCCGCGAGCTCGATGCCAACCTCGAAGAGCTACGCGATGATGACGGCTCGCTGGCCGGCCGCTTCTTTGCCCGCGCGCTGTACGGCGAGCATCCCTACGCCGTGCCGGTGGGTGGCACCAAGGACAGCATCCCGCGCTACAGCGTCGAGCTCGCGCGGAGGTGGTTTGGTCACTATCTGGTGGCTGGCAACCTGCTGTTCGGCGCCGCCGGAGCCTTGACCGCGGACGAGGCGCAGGCCCTCTTCGCCCGCCACTTTACCGGCCCCAGCGCCGGCCTAGCCCCCGGCCCGGCCCACGATCCAAGCTTTGGTCCTGTTCCCAGCCACCCCAGCAAGAGCAAGGGCGCACGCGGGCTGCGCGTCATCCTGGTCGACAAGCCAGCCCGCACGCAGTCGCAGATTTATTTCGGCCAGCTGGGGCCACACTGGAGCGACCCGAACTACCTGCCGCTGCTCATCGGCACGACGGCGTTCGGGGGCACCTTCACCGCTCGCTTGATGGACGAAGTGCGCGTCAAGCGTGGCCTGTCCTATGGCGCCACCGCCCGTCTCGGCACTGGTCGCGGCGCGCGCGGCCTAGTCGCACACGTCATGCCCTCGGCTGAGCAGACCGGCGAGACGCTGGAGCTGGTGCTGCGCCTGTACCGCGAGTGGGCCGAGGGCGGCCTGCGCCCCGACGAGGTGGAGTTCAGCAAGGGCTACCTGCGCAAGAGCCACGCCTTCACCATCCAGACCGCCGACGATCGCTTGGGCCTGCGCACCCGTCTTGCGCTCTGCGGCATGCCCGCCTCCTACGTCCGCGACTTCCCCGAGCGCATCGCCGACATCTCGGGCCAGGCCGTGCGACAAGCCATGGATGCCGTGCTCCGCCCCGACGAACTCTGCGTGACCCTGGTCGCCACCGCCAAGACCGTCCTGCCCCAGCTCAAAAAGATCGCCGCCCTCAAGCACGCGGCGATCGAGGTCGTTCCCTTCGATAGCTACTGATCGATCCCGCTTGCCGTCGATACGCTAGCGACCAAACCACAAGCCAGCCTGCAGGTTGAGGCTGTGGAAGTCGAAGCCGGCGACCTCGCTGCCAGCCACCTTCAGCATCGGCAGGTTGTAGAAGCGATACGAAAACTCGAAGGTCAGCTGCAGCCACTTGTGCAGGTGCACGTCCATGCCGACCGCCAGACGGGTCAGGTGGCCGATGCCGCGGCTCTCGATGTTGCGCACCCAGACCTGCGTCGCGCCCAGGCCATAGGCGAAGAACAGGCGCACCCGCTGCCGCGGCCACAGCGCATGCTTGACGTAGATGCCGTAGCCCATGCC